>NZ_JBMKJN010000001.1:0-352641 GCF_049236805.1 Enterobacter cloacae complex sp. XAL002 | reverse complement strand
TGAAAAGTGTTACCTATGTTCCCGGTCTGATCTGTTACCTATGTATCCGGTCATACACTTCGCTTACCGGGGCTACCATTAATCGCTACTTACGGCATCGCGGGCGGCGTAATGCCGAAATGATTCCACGCCCGCACCGTCGCCATACGACCACGCGGGGTACGCTGTAAGAAGCCCTGCTGGATCAGATATGGCTCCAGCACGTCCTCGATAGTCTCACGCTCTTCGCCAATTGCCGCCGCCAGGTTATCCAACCCCACCGGACCGCCAAAGAACTTATCCAGCACCGCCAGCAGCAGCTTACGGTCCATATAGTCAAAGCCTTCGGCATCAACGTTCAGCATATCCAGCGCCTGCGCAGCAATGTCAGCCGAAATGGTGCCATCGTGCTTCACCTCGGCAAAATCACGCACGCGACGCAGCAGGCGGTTGGCGATACGCGGCGTACCGCGGGAACGTTTTGCCACTTCAAACGCTCCCTCTTCGCTCATATCCAGCCCCATGTAGCGCGCGCTGCGCCCCACAATATGCTGAAGGTCGGGCACCTGATAAAACTCCAGACGCTGCACGATACCAAAACGGTCGCGTAGCGGTGAGGTCAGTGAGCCGGCACGGGTCGTGGCGCCAATCAGGGTAAACGGTGGCAGATCGATTTTGATCGAGCGCGCGGCCGGGCCTTCGCCGATCATGATATCCAGCTGGTAATCCTCCATCGCCGGATAGAGCACTTCCTCCACCACCGGTGACAGGCGGTGGATTTCATCGATAAACAGCACGTCATGCGGTTCGAGGTTGGTCAGCATCGCCGCCAGGTCCCCTGCTTTCTCCAGCACCGGGCCGGAGGTGGTACGCAGGTTAACGCCCATTTCGTTGGCGACGATATTCGCCAGGGTGGTTTTACCTAACCCCGGCGGACCAAAAATCAGCAGGTGATCGAGCGCATCGCCGCGCAGCTTTGCCGCCTGGATGAAAATCTCCATCTGAGAACGAACCTGCGGCTGGCCAATGTACTCATCCAGCAGTTTTGGACGGATCGCGCGATCCACCACGTCATCTGGCTGAATGGTGCCTGCCGATACCAGGCGGTCTGCTTCAATCATCCTTTACCTCACAATGCAGCGCGCAGCGCTTCACGAATCAGAGTTTCACTGCTGGCATCCGGTTTGGCAACTTTACTCACCATACGGCTGGCCTCCTGAGGTTTATAGCCCAGCGCCACCAGCGCGGCAACCGCTTCCTGCTCGGCATCATCATCCGTCGCTGGCCCGCCCGGTGAAGTCAGCACCAGATCGGCCGCCGGAGTGAACAGATCGCCATGCAAACCTTTAAAGCGGTCCTTCATCTCGACAATCAGGCGCTCGGCGGTTTTCTTGCCGATGCCCGGAAGTTTAATTAACGCAGCCGGATCTTCGCGCTCAACGGCATTCACAAACTGTGGCGCTGACATACCGGACAGAATCGCCAGCGCCAGCTTGGGCCCGACGCCGTTGGTTTTGATTAATTCGCGGAACAGGGTGCGTTCCTGTTTGTTATTGAATCCGTACAGCAGCTGAGCGTCCTCACGCACCACAAACTGGGTAAAGACAACCGCCTCTTTGCCCGCCTCCGGCAACTCGTAGAAGCAGGTCATCGGCATATGGACTTCATAGCCCACGCCACCCACTTCCAGCAGCACTAACGGGGGTTGTTTTTCAATGATGATGCCTCTGAGTCTGCCTATCACATGACGCTCCTGCGTTCTGGATGAAATTAACTGCCGACATAATAAAAAAAGGCTGGATAAACATCCAGCCTGATTTGTCATTATCGTAATCTGCCTCGCGCCAGATTGAGCCGCGACTCGCTCATTTGCATCGCGTTCTGGCTGACGTGGCAGTGGGTAATCGCAATGGCCAGCGCATCGGCGGCGTCGGCCTGCGGGTTCGCCGGGAGCTTCAGCAGGGTACGCACCATGTGCTGCACCTGGCTTTTCTCCGCGCTACCTATGCCCACCACCGTCTGCTTAACCTGACGGGCCGCGTATTCAAACACTGGCAGGTCCTGGTTCACGGCGGCAACTATCGCCACGCCGCGCGCCTGCCCGAGCTTTAACGCCGAGTCAGCGTTCTTCGCCATAAAGACCTGCTCGATGGCGAAAAAGTCCGGCTGAAACTGGGTGATGATCTCCGACACGCCCGCATAAATGAGCTTCAGGCGCGACGGCAGATCGTCCACTTTGGTACGAATACAGCCGCTGCCGAGGTAGGTTAGCTGGCGTCCCACCTGACGGATAACGCCATACCCGGTGACGCGTGAGCCGGGGTCAATCCCGAGGATAATCGACATCACGCGTCTCCCATAAACGGTTTACAGGCTCTCATCAGAGAGTCGCTGCAACCTCATCAGAGATTTCACCGTTGTGATACACTTCCTGCACGTCGTCGCAGTCTTCGAGCATGTCGATCAGACGCAGCAGTTTCGGTGCGGTTTCTGCATCCATGTCCGCTTTTGTGGAAGGGATCATGGACACTTCAGCGTTATCCGCTTTCAGACCTGCCGCTTCCAGCGCATCGCGTACGGCACCCATCTCTTCCCATGCGGTGTAGACATCGATAGCGCCGTCGTCGTAGGTCACTACGTCTTCCGCACCGGCTTCCAGCGCCGCTTCCATGATCGCATCTTCGTCGCCTTTCTCGAAGGAGATGACGCCTTTTTTGCTGAACAGGTACGCTACAGAACCGTCAGTGCCCAGGTTACCACCGGTTTTGGTGAACGCGTGGCGCACTTCCGCAACGGTACGGTTACGGTTGTCGGACAGGCACTCTACCATCACCGCCGTACCGCCAGGACCGTAACCTTCATAAATGATGGTTTCCATGTTCGCGTCTTCATCACCGCCCACGCCACGTGCGATTGCACGGTTCAGGGTGTCTCGCGTCATGTTGTTGGACAGGGCTTTATCCACCGCCGCGCGCAGACGTGGGTTAGAGGCCGGATCGCCGCCACCCAGACGCGCCGCTGTTACCAGCTCACGAATGATTTTGGTAAAGATTTTACCGCGTTTGGCATCCTGTGCCGCTTTACGGTGTTTGGTGTTGGCCCACTTACTATGACCTGCCATAAAAAGTTCTCCAAAAATCGCGCCTTCTCAGGCAGCGTTAATTACAAATTCTTCTATCGCCTGCCGGTTGCTCCATGACTTGGTCAGTGCGGCGGCATCCGCCGCATCCACCCAGCGGTAGGTCAGGTGTTCCGTGAACACGATCTCCCGCTCATGGGGAAGCGCAAGGCAGAACCACGATTCCGTATTGCGCTCAATTCCCGGTGCATAGCGATGACGTAAATGGCTAAAAATTTCAAACTCCACCGTGCGCTGACAGTCCTTCAGGGTCAGTTGCTCGCGAGCAACGTCAATGGCGACCTCTTCCTTTACTTCACGCGCGGCGGCCTGCGGCGCGGACTCCCCCTCTTCCAGACTGCCGGTAACCGACTGCCAGAAATCCGGATCGTCGCGCCGCTGCAACATCAGCACCCGCTTCGAGTCTTCTGCATAAATGACCACCAGAACCGAAACGGGACGCTTATATGCCATATCAGTTTTTCTCTTCCTTCTTCACCACCTCAATGCCCAGCTCAGCCAGCGCGGCCGGGTTGGCAAAGCTTGGCGCTTCAGTCATCAGACACGCCGCTGCGGTGGTTTTCGGGAAGGCGATAACATCACGGATGTTGTCGGTGCCGGTCAGCAGCATGGTCAGACGGTCAAGACCAAAGGCCAGACCCGCGTGCGGAGGCGTACCGTATTTCAGGGCGTCCAGCAGGAAGCCAAACTTCTCGCGCTGCTCCTGCTCGTTAATGCCCAGAATGCCGAACACGGTCTGCTGCATTTCACCGCTGTGAATACGCACGGAGCCGCCGCCCACTTCGTAGCCGTTGATAACCATATCGTAGGCATTCGCTACCGCATCTTCCGGTGCAGCCTTCAATTCCGCCGCCGTCATGTCTTTTGGCGAGGTGAACGGGTGGTGCATCGCGGTCAGGCCGCCTTCACCGTCGTCTTCAAACATTGGGAAGTCGATCACCCACAGCGGCGCCCATTTGCTTTCATCGGTCAGGTTCAGGTCTTTGCCGAGCTTCAGACGCAGCGCGCCCATCGCATCCGCAACGACTTTCTTGTTGTCTGCGCCGAAGAAGATCATGTCGCCGTCCTGCGCGCCGGTGCGCTCCAGAATAGCTTCCACGATGTCCGCATTCAGGAATTTCGCAACAGGGCTGGTAATGCCTTCCAGACCTTTTGCACGCTCGGTTACTTTAATATAGGCCAGACCCTTCGCACCGTAGATCTTGATGAAGTTGCCGTAGTCGTCAATCTGCTTACGGCTCAGCGCAGCACCGCCCGGTACGCGCAAGGCAGCCACGCGGCCTTTCGGATCGTTAGCCGGACCAGCAAAGACCGCGAACTCAACGGCTTTCACCAGGTCTGCCACGTCCACCAGCTCCATTGGGTTACGCAGGTCTGGTTTGTCGGAGCCGTAGCGACGCTCGGCTTCCGCGAAGGTCATGATTGGGAAATCGCCCAGCTCAACGCCTTTCACGTCGTTCCACAGGCTACGCACCAGGGCTTCCATCACCTCACGCACCTGCTCGGCGGTCATGAAGGAGGTTTCCACATCGATCTGGGTAAATTCCGGCTGACGGTCTGCACGCAGATCTTCATCGCGGAAGCATTTCACGATCTGATAGTAGCGGTCGAAGCCGGACATCATCAGCAGCTGCTTGAACAGCTGTGGTGACTGTGGCAGCGCGTAGAATTTGCCCTTATGGACGCGGGATGGCACCAGGTAGTCGCGCGCGCCTTCCGGCGTGGCTTTGGTCAGCATCGGGGTTTCGATATCGAGGAAACCGTGGTCATCCATAAAGCGACGCACCAGGCTGGTGATTTTCGCACGGGTTTTCAGGCGCTGAGCCATCTCCGGGCGACGCAGATCCAGGTAGCGGTATTTAAGACGCGCTTCTTCGGTGTTGACGTGGTTGGAGTCCAGCGGCAACGCTTCTGCGCGATTGATAATCACCAGATCGGACGCCAGCACTTCTATAGCACCGGTCGCCATATCGGCGTTGATGTTTTTCTCGTCACGCGCACGCACGGTGCCCGTCACCTGAATGCAGAACTCATTACGCAGCTCAGAGGCCAGCTTCAACGCATCAGCGCGATCCGGATCGAAGAACACCTGAACGATACCTTCGCGGTCACGCATATCAATAAAGATAAGGCTACCAAGATCGCGACGACGATTGACCCAACCACACAGGGTGACCTGCTGCCCGACGTGGGACTGACGCAGCTGCCCGCAATATTCTGTACGCATGAGATATCCCTTAATTAGCCGCAGGCTGATTGTCGCCTGTCTTACAGGCTACGATGTCGCAGCTTTCTGTATGTCACAACTGGATGAAAAAAGGCGGCTATTATACTGGAAATTCTGCCGCACGATAAGAGCGAAGCACGGCCTGACGCGTGTTTGCTGTGCTCTTATTGTCTATTCTCACAAAAATTAACAAAATTATCCGACCGATAACAGGCCATCCCGTCGTAAGGTGTAAAAAAGCAATTAATTTTACTGGAGTGACAATGTTAACGCTTGATGCCACCAAAACCGCCCTTGTGGTCATTGATTTACAGGAAGGGATCCTGCCTTTTGCCGGTGGTCCACACACCGCTGACGATGTTGTAAGCCGTGCTGCGCGTCTGGCGGAAAAATGCCGGGCCAGCGGTGCGCCTGTCGTCATGGTGCGCGTCGGCTGGTCCACTGATTTCGCCGAAGCGCTAAAGCAGCCAGTTGATGCTCAGGCCCCGGCGCATGCGCTGCCGGACAACTGGTGGACATACCCGGTCTCGCTCGGTAAACGCGACAGCGATGTAGAAGTCACCAAACGCCAGTGGGGCGCATTCTATGGCACTGACCTGGAACTCCAGCTGCGCCGTCGCGGGATAGACACTATTATTCTGTGCGGGATCTCAACCAACATCGGTGTGGAATCCACCGCCCGTAACGCCTGGGAGCTGGGCTTTAACCTGGTGATAGCGGAAGATGCGTGCAGCGCAGCCTCTGCGGATCAGCATCAGGGCAGCATGACCCATATCTTCCCGCGTATTGGTCGCGTGCGCAGCACGGATGAGATCCTCAGCGCGCTATGATGTACGTGGGTTTGCCCCAGTGGTCGCACCCGAAATGGGTGCGCCTGGGTATTACTGGCCTTGAAGAGTATGCCCGACACTTTAACTGCGTGGAGGGCAATACCACGCTGTACGCTCTGCCACGCACGGAGATCGTCGAGCGCTGGCGCGAGCAAACCACCGACGATTTCCGCTTTTGCTTCAAATTTCCGGCAACCATCTCCCACAACGCCGCGCTGCGAAACTGCGATGATTTAACCCACGAGTTTTTCACCCGGATGTCGCCCCTGGCAAACCGTGTTGGCCAGTACTGGCTCCAGCTTCCCGCCACGTTCGGCCCGCGCGATCTACAAGCCCTCTGGCAGTTTCTCGACGCCCTGCCCCACGATTTCACGTACGGTGTGGAGGTGAGGCATCCAGATTTCTTTGCCAAAGGCGACGCGGAGAAAGCGCTGAATCGCGGCCTGCATGAACGATCGGTCAACCGCGTGATCCTCGACAGCCGCCCCGTGCACAGCGCAATCCCGCACAGCGAAGCCGTTGTTGATGCCCAGCGCAAAAAACCGAAAGTACCGGTTCACGCCATTGTTACCGCGCAGAACCCGATGGTGCGGTTTATCGGCAGCGATAACATGCAACAGAATGAAGAGATGTTCGCCGTCTGGCTGCAAACGCTCGCGAAATGGGAGCAAACCATCACCCCGTACCTGTTTTTACATACGCCGGATATTGCCCAGGCACCTGAACTGGTCGATGCTCTCTGGCAGGCCTTGCAGCAGGCGGTTCCGTCGGTTGGCCCCGCGCCGTCCATCCCACAACAATCTTCTCTTTTCTGAAATCACCCCCTATCATAGAGACGTGCCATCTGCCAAAAACAGGGAGTTAGTATGGTCAGCGCGCTGTATGCGGTGTTAGGTGCATTACTGCTGATTAAATTTTCATTTGATGTTGTGCGCCTGAGAATGCAGTACCGCGTCTCCTACGGTGACGGGGGCTTTTCTGAGCTGCAAAGCGCAATCCGAATCCACGGCAACGCGGTCGAGTACATTCCCGTCGCGTTAATTTTACTGCTGTTAATGGAGATGGATGGCGCAGAAACCTGGATGGTGCACGTCTGTGGGCTGCTGCTGATTGCAGGGCGTTTGATGCATTATTATGGTTTTCACCACCGCCTGATCCGCTGGCGTCGTTCCGGCATGAGCGCGACCTGGTGCTCGCTTTTGCTGATGGTGCTGGCTAACCTTTGGTATATGCCGTGGGAGTTGGTTTTCTCCTTCCATTAGCGCACAATATGCCCCTTTATTTTTCCCGGATTTTTACGTTATGTCAGATCGCGACACGCTTTTTTCCGCGCCTATCGCCAGCCTGGGCGACTGGACCTTTGATGAACGGGTAGCCGAAGTCTTCCCGGATATGATCCAGCGCTCTGTTCCCGGTTATTCCAATATCATCTCCATGATCGGCATGCTGGCGGAGCGTTTCGTTCAACCCGGCACGCAGGTCTATGACCTGGGCTGTTCGCTGGGAGCGGCAACGCTGTCCATTCGTCGTAACGTTCATCACGATGGCTGCAAGATTGTGGCTGTCGATAACTCACCGGCCATGGTTGAACGCTGCCGTCGCCACATTGACGCATATAAAGCCCCTACGCCTGTGGAGGTGGTGGAAGGCGATATCCGCGATATCGACATCCAGAACGCCTCGATGGTGGTCCTGAACTTTACCCTTCAGTTCCTGGTGCCGGACGATCGTCAGCGGTTGCTGGATAAAATTTATCAGGGCCTCAACCCGGGCGGCGCGCTGGTGTTGTCTGAGAAATTCAGCTTTGAAGACGCCAGCGTGGGCGAATTGCTGTTCAATATGCACCATGATTTCAAGCGTGCAAACGGCTACAGCGAGCTGGAGATCAGCCAGAAGCGCAGCATGCTTGAAAACGTCATGCTGACGGATTCCGTTGAAACACACAAAGCGCGCCTGCGCAAAGCTGGATTTGAACACAGCGAACTGTGGTTCCAGTGCTTTAATTTTGGTTCTCTGGTGGCGCTGAAAGCCGGAGACGCAGCATGATCGAGTTCGGTAATTTCTATCAGCTGATTGCCAAAAACCACCTATCCCACTGGCTGGAAACCCTGCCTGCGCAAATTGCCACCTGGCAGCGCGATCAGCAGCATGGTCTGTTGAAGCAGTGGTCCAACGCCGTGGAGTTTCTGCCTGAACTGACGCCTCATCGTCTGGATTTACTGCACAGCGTGACGGCGGAGAGCGAAGAGCCGCTCCCGGCCGGGCAGATCAACCGCATCGAAACGCTGATGCGTAACCTGATGCCGTGGCGCAAAGGGCCGTTCTCGCTGTACGGCGTGAACATCAATACCGAATGGCGCTCAGACTGGAAGTGGGATCGCGTTCTGCCGCATTTATCCGACCTGACCGGGCGCACCATTCTGGACGTGGGCTGCGGTAGCGGCTATCACATGTGGCGCATGATCGGCGCAGGCGCGCATCTGGCCGTCGGTATCGATCCGATGCAGCTGTTCCTGTGCCAGTTTGAAGCGGTGCGAAAGCTGCTGGGTAACGACCAGCGCGCGCACCTGCTGCCGCTGGGTATCGAGCAACTCCCTGCCCTGAAAGCGTTTGATACCGTGTTCTCGATGGGCGTGCTGTACCACCGTCGTTCCCCGCTGGAGCATCTCTGGCAACTGAAAGATCAGCTGGTCAGCGGCGGTGAGCTGGTGCTGGAAACGCTGGTCATCGAAGGGGATGAACATGCCGTTCTGGTGCCAGGCGATCGCTATGCGCAGATGCGCAACGTTTACTTCATCCCTTCCGCGCTGGCGCTGAAGAACTGGCTGGAGAAATGTGGGTTTGTCGATGTACGCATCGCCGATGTGTGCGTGACGTCGGTTGAGGAACAGCGTCGCACCGACTGGATGATCACCGAATCGCTGGAGCAGTTCCTCGACCCGGACGATCACAGTAAAACCATCGAAGGCTATCCGGCCCCGATGCGTGCGGTATTGATTGCGACCAAGCCGTAGTATTTATCCCCTCACCCCGGCCCTCTCCCCAAAGGGGCGAGGGTGAAAAGACCGCACCGTGCAGTCCCCTCTCCCCTGTGGGGAGAGGGTTAGGGTGAGGGGCAAGAATAAAAAAAGGCCCCTGTTGAAATTGCAGGGGCCTGGTACAAGCAAGCATCATATTGGGCGACATGATGCGCGGTAAAAATCGGTACGTTGCTACACGTGATGACGTTCAATCAGCGATTTCATTTCCGCAACCGACTCTCCATCCACACCGTAGCGCGAGTACTCATCCGCTTCAGCATCCGTCGACATTGACAACCCTGTATTGCGATAACGCATGGGTGAAGGTATCCATTTACCCGCCGAGCTGTGTAGCTCTTCCACCCCTGCGTTTAAAAACAGTTCCAGATTGCTGGCGCGTACTCCTGCGCCCGCCATGATTATTGGAACACCGGAATGTGCTTTTAGTTCCGTAATTAATTTCAGTCCTTTTTCAGCCGAGGGCTGCTGGCCCGACGTCAGAACGCGCGCCACGCCTAGTTCTGCCAGCGTATCAAAGGCTTGTATCGGATCCTGACACATATCGAACGCACGATGAAAAGTGACCGCCATTCCCTGGGCTGCGCGCATGACCTGGCGCATACGCGAAAGATCGATGTTTCCGTCTTCGTCCAGCACACCGATCACCAGGCCCGGAAAACCGGAATCACGGACGAGGGCGATATCCTCAAGCATGGCACTGAACTCACCCGCCGTATAACAAAAATCACCGCCGCGCGGGCGAATAATCGGGTGCACCGGAATGGTGATGGCCTGACGGGCTGATTTCAGCACGCCAAAGGACGGGGTTAATCCCCCTTCTTTCGGTGCCGCGCAAAGCTCGATGCGATCGGCCCCCTGCCGTTGCGCAGTGACGGCACACTCCACGCTGTAACAACAAATTTCCAGCAGCGCCATGTCATCCTCCTTAAATTTCACTCAACGTACCATCGTGGCACGTTGCCCGATTCGTGTCTGGATCGACGCTCACAGTGCTTACGCTTCGCTGGCGACGATCTGCTCAATAGTCCAGGGATGGAATTTCACCGTCACGCTGCCGTCCGTTACGGCAAGCGTAGGGTTCGGTAAGCGTTCGCGCTCACCTTTTGGCGAGCTGGTTTTGACGAAAATACCCGGCTGGCTTAACCCCTCGTCGGAAAGCAGCGCCAGCGCACGGGCGTTCAGCGTCTCGGGCTCCCCAGGCAGAACAATTTCGATATGCTCCCAGCCTTCGTGCGGATAACGCTTCTCTCCTGGCCAGGGCAGTTCCACAACGGTGAATTGCCAGTGCGCCACCGTAACCGGCGCGTGAAGTTTGAACAGGCAAATCAGGCGACCGTTAATGATATTCTCTGACAGCAGTTCACCGCACTGTTCAAAGCCACGCCGCCAGCGTTCTGCGGTGGCATTCTGGTGGCAGCGCAAAGAGATGTGATCGGCCTCAAGCGGCGCGATATCCAGCCCGAGACGGGTGGCAAGTTCTGTGAACGCCTGGGTGAAGCGCGGTAAATCTGCGGAAATATCATGCAGTTCGTCAATGGTGTGCCAGTTCGCCATAGGTCAGTCTCGTTTCGTGTCGCAAAGCCGCTAATTTACTCTGTTGACCTCTGTCGACCAACCGCAGAATCACGGTTTTTTTGACTGCATGATTATGCATACCGTCTTCGCCTGGATTCTGAGCAATCTTCGCCCCCCGCAGGGCTGACGCCCGAGGCCATTTGCAGTATACTCCCGCCCTAAATTCTTAAACTGGCGTGGGTGTTTTTTACCCGCATCAAAAACGTAAGGTATCCAGGTGAATATTCAGGCTCTTCTCTCAGAAAAAGTCAGTCAGGCACTGATTGCCGCAGGTGCGCCTGCGGATTGCGAACCACAGGTTCGTCAGTCAGCGAAAGTACAGTTTGGCGACTATCAGGCTAATGGCGTGATGGCAGTGGCTAAAAAACTGGGCATGCCGCCGCGACAGCTCGCTGAGCAGGTACTGACGCATCTGGATCTCAACGGCATCGCCAGCAAAACCGAAATCGCCGGTCCGGGCTTTATCAACATTTTCCTTGAGCCTGCGTTCCTGGCAAGCCACGTTGACGCGGCGCTGAAATCTGACCGTCTGGGCGTGGCTCAGCCAGAAGCGCAGACCGTGGTGGTTGACTACTCCGCGCCAAACGTGGCGAAGGAGATGCACGTCGGTCACCTGCGCTCCACCATTATCGGTGATGCGGCCGTGCGTACCCTGGAGTTCCTCGGTCACAAGGTGATCCGCGCTAACCACGTAGGCGACTGGGGCACGCAGTTCGGTATGCTGATCGCATATCTGGAAAAACAGCAGCAGGAAAACGCAGGCGAAATGGCGCTGGCAGACCTGGAAGGTTTCTACCGTGAAGCCAAAAAACACTACGACGAAGACGAAGCCTTTGCCGAGCGCGCGCGCAGCTACGTGGTGAAACTTCAAGGCGGCGATCCGTACTTCCTCGAGATGTGGCGCAAGCTGGTGGACATAACCATGTCCCAGAACCAGCTTACCTATAACCGTCTGAACGTGACCCTGACCCGCGACGACGTAATGGGTGAAAGCCTGTATAACCCGATGCTGCCGGGCATTGTGGCGGACCTGAAAGCCAAAAACCTGGCGGTGGAAAGCGAAGGCGCAACGGTAGTATTCCTTGATGAGTATAAAAACAAGGAAGGCGAACCGATGGGCGTGATCGTCCAGAAAAAGGATGGCGGCTATCTCTACACCACCACCGATATCGCCTGTGCGAAATACCGTTACGAAACCCTGCATGCAGACCGCGTGCTGTATTACATCGACTCCCGTCAGCACCAGCACCTGATGCAGGCGTGGACTATCGTGCGTAAAGCGGGTTATGTGCCGGATTCCGTGCCGCTGGAACACCACATGTTCGGCATGATGCTGGGTAAAGACGGTAAGCCGTTCAAAACCCGTGCGGGCGGCACCGTGAAGCTCTCCGATCTGCTGGATGAAGCGCTGGAGCGCGCCCGTCGCCTGGTGGCCGAGAAGAACCCGGATATGCCTGCTGACGAGCTGGAGAAACTGGCTAACGCGGTTGGGATCGGTGCGGTAAAATACGCGGATCTCTCCAAGAACCGTACCACCGACTATATCTTCGACTGGGACAACATGCTGGCGTTTGAAGGCAACACGGCGCCGTACATGCAGTACGCTTACACCCGCGTACTCTCCGTCTTCCGTAAAGCCAGTATTGACGAAAGCGTGCTGGCGAACGCCACGGTGACCCTTACCGAAGACCGTGAAGCACAGCTGGCTGCCCGCCTGCTTCAGTTCGAAGAGACGCTCTCTGTGGTCGCGCGCGACGGTACGCCGCACGTTATGTGTGCTTACCTTTACGATCTGGCCGGTCTGTTCTCTGGCTTCTACGAACACTGCCCTATTCTGACCGCCGAGAGCGAAGCGGTGCGTAACAGCCGCCTGAAGCTGGCGCAGCTGACGGCGAAGACCCTGAAACTGGGTCTGGATACCCTGGGTATCGAAACCATAGAACGTATGTAAAAAAGAAACCCGGCGGTTGCCGGGTTTTTTTATAAATGAACGCCATCAGTCGTGAACGAGTACCTGGAAGGTATCTAATTCATACTCTCTGCCGTTATAGCCGATGCAGCAACCTCTGCTGAGATGACTTCCAGCTTTACCCACAAAGAGACCGTTATCGAATTTTGCGCGGGCAACGTAGAGCTTAGTGCCATTGGCTTCATGTCCCGCCTCAACCATATTCGGTGGGAAATGTTTATCCTTAACGTCTACCCATTTTAAAGCGCCCACGTAAACTTCAAATTCATTACAAAAGTGCTCTCTTCCTCCCCATGGGACCCATGCCGTATTGCCGAACACCCATTTCCCCGGATGAATCCCACCATTCACTTTTGCGCGAATAATAAACAATGGAGATGGTCCTTTGATACCAGGAACACCTATTTCATAACCTGCTACAGGCGCGTCCAATGGGATAAACTCATCCCTTTTCGCTGATTTCCACATAATGATGTCCTTTTCAGTCTAAATAATCATCCGTAGTTAAAATCATTAAAACTCAGAAATTGAATGAATGGCAAAGTCATTATTCAGGCTTTGAAAAATAATCACCTTAACCAGTGATTTTTCCGGGCCTTCCGCATGGATAAAACGGCGAAGCGCAATAAAGGTATGGAACTGGCCAGCCACAAGCTGGCTTCCGACATACAGTAGTGGGAAATAACCCGCACCATCAATATCCTTGAAAACCGTGTCGAACATATTGATATGTTCATCAGACATTTTATCGGCATGCATATTTACAGCAGGGTTAACGATAATACCGCCCATTGTATTTTCCATTGCATCACTCCTTGTATGAATATTAGAAGAATCTTAACGCAGATAAAAAATAGGATAAATACGGATTGTGTTTTGTGAAGAAAATCACGATTTAATACTAAGCGTAATGTATTTCCAGCCTAGTATTCACTCCATCAATATATAACACGCCTGATATTGATGGCGTAAGGTATTTTCCCGGTGCCATTATAAAAAAAGCCTCTTCTAAAAGAGGCTTTGCAGTAATGAGATTATTATTCAGGTATTAAAAATATTTCCGTAAATATTCCGTCAGACACAGAATCGCCATTGCCTGGCCATACGGCATCGAGGTCAGCGGTATCTGGCGGTAAAACGCCAGATCGCTGCCCATCCCCGTCCCGAAGGACGTTTGCAGCAGTTCCCCTTCCTGCGAGATGTTTTGCACGATACCGCGGATCGCTTTCTCCGCCACCTCTGCATACTCTGCGCCGACATACCGCTTGCGCACGGCTTTCAGAATGCCGTAGGCAAACCCTGCCGTGGCCGACGCCTCCAGATAAGAATCAGGATCGTCCAGCAGCGTATGCCACAATCCACTCTCATCCTGACATTTTGCCAGTGCGGCGATCTGCGCATTTAGCACCTGCACCAGATAGCGACGAACGGCGTTGTTTTCTGGCAGATCCACCAGTTCGAGGAAATCCGGGATCACGATGGTCAGCCAGCTGTTGCCGCGCGCCCAGCGGGCCCGGGCAAAGTTGTGATTGCCGTCGTAATTCCAGCCGTGGAACCACAGCCCCGTCTCACGATCCATCAGGTTCTGTACGTGGAGCAGGAACTGATAGATCGCCTCCTCGACGTACTCCGGCTTGTTAAGCAGTTTGCCGATTTTCGCCAGCGGCAGCACCGTCATCATCAGCGTGTCATCCCACATCTGCTGATGGTTCTCTTCCGCCAGTGTGATGTGCTGCATGCCGCCATGTTCGGTGCGCGGCATCTCATTCATCGCCCACTCCGCCCAGCTTTCCAGCCACGGCAGCCAGGCCGGGTTTTTGGTCTCTTCGTAGCGATACGCCAGCGTCAGGAACGGCGACATGGTATTCACGTTTTTGGTGGTTGCGCCTTCTGCGAAACGGTCAGTAAACCAGCTGTCGATAATCTCGCGCATGCCTGCGTCACCGGTCTGGCAGTAATACTGCCAGATACCGTACAAACCAACGCCGTGCGTCCATTCCCATCCGGCCCAGCCTTTGGTGTCGATCACGCGCCCGTCGTCCAGCCGCAGCAAAAACTCACCCGTTTTGTCGTGGATATTGACCAGATTATGCGTCACCTTTTGAATCAGCGATTTCAGTTCATCCCTGGCGATAAAGCGCTCAGGCTGACGCAGTAACGGGCTATGTTTGACAGGCCAAACTTTCATCATCTTAACCTCTGTTGTATGTCGAATTCAGTACCGCACGATCCTTCAGTGAAGGGGCCGCCGGCTTGTTGCGATTCAGGTAACCGATATTGTTGTTGCCCCACAGGGATTCATACGGCATACCGGCCAGCATCTCCACGGTGGCGCGGGCCTGCGGGGTCGCCGCCTCCGGCATCGCATGGCCGGACTCGCGCATTTTCGCGGTCTCTTCACGCAGGGTGCTGTGGGTCTGCAAATTGAGTTTGAAGCGCAGGGAGACCAGGAAGCCGCAGAACAGTACCAGAATGGTGCCGACGCTCAGGATCATCAGGATAGTGTGGCTCACTTCCGCAGGCTGCACTTTTTGACCGCTGACAAAGCCAGACATCTGCATCACGATCCCCACCAGCATTACCGCACCGGCCTGGGACGCTTTACGGGTCAGCGTCATGATGCCCGCGAAGATCCCTTCGCGACGCTGACCGGTGATCACTTCGTCCACGTCAGCAATGTAGGTGTAGGTATTCCACGGTACGTAGTTGATACCCCCGCGGCCAAGACCGGCAACCGCAGAGATCAGCAGCAGCAGAGCGTAAACGTCGCTCAGGCCCGCGTAATAAAGCACCGCGTAAGAGAGCGAGGCCAGGCCAAACAGCACGACCACCATGCGGTAAGACGGCGCAGGTCCGAAGCGAATGCACAGCGGGATCATGCCAATCACGGCGAGGAACTGGAAGATGGCCATCGTGCCCAGCAGGTTGGACGCCATGGATGCTTCCTGCATCAGCACAAACACCACATAATAGGTGAATACGGCGTTGAACACATCCTGGGCAATATAGCCGCCGAGATACATGCCCAGATGCTGGCGGAAAATCTTGATACGCAACGTCGAACTTAATTCGACAAAAAGACGGTTCAGGCTCTGTCCCAGGGTCAGCTTTTTCTTCTCTTCTTCAGCGCGCAGGGCTGCTTCAGACCACTCTTCCCGCGGACGCTCCCAGGTGAAGAACCAGACGAAAGTAAGCATCAGCGCGCAAAGTACGGAGAAGACCAGGCTTGCATAGAAGAAGGAGATCGCGTTGTCTTTGCCGAAATGCGTGAGCAGGATCCCCGGCAGGAAGGAGGCCAAAATGGCGGACATCTGGGCCATGGAGATACGCGCCCCGGAGAATTTGGTTTTTTGTTTGAAATCGTCAGTCATTTCCGGCACCAGCGTTTCATACGGCACCAGAATCATGGTGTAAACAATATCAAAGATCAGATACGTCAGCAGGTAATACCAGAAACTCATGTCCCCTACCCACATCAGCGAGTAGCTGAAAACGCAGGGAATACCGAGCAGGATGAAGAACTTACGCCGGCCAAAACGCTTACCCAGCCAGGTGGTACCAAAATTATCGGTTAAAAAGCCCATTAACGGACTGACAACCGCATCCAGCACCCTTGCGGCAGCGAAGATAAAGGTTGCTTCAATCGGTGTGAGTCCACAGAAGGTCGTATAAAAATACAAAAGCCAGGCGGCCGTCAGGGCGGTAGTCCCCGCTCCGAGGAAGTCCCCTGAACCGTAAGCAAGATAATTTGCGAGTCCAATTTTACGTGTTTTCATTGCCGTCAACCCTAATCAGTTTTGGGAGACTCCCTGTAAGCAAACCTCGTCCGGGAGCTTTTACACGGCTACAGTAAAAGTATCGACCTGGTGAAACCTTTCTGTTTCTGCCATCACAGGGTGGTGAATGGCAAAAATGCAAAGAGTGTCAATACGCGTGTCACTGATTTATAAAACAGCGTTTCTTTTGTATCAAAAGGGAAGGTCAATTTTGCGAGCCAGCCTTCAGAAATGCCTGAAGACTGGCGAAAAGGCGGGCAGTTAGCGGTAGTTGACGAGCACCTCGTTGCGCTGAACCTTCAGCGCCGGGATCAGGCGTCCGCCGCCTGGCACTTCCCAGATAAAGCGTAAAGGTTCCTGAGCAGACACCCCGTTGAAGGCCTGGGTGATGCCACTTTGGCCCTCGATTTCCGCGCAGCGGGTCAGCGAGCACAGCCGCACCCGCAACCCGGCCGGTGTGGGTCCCGTCAGGGTGTAATTCCAGGCCACCAGCGTCATCTGCCCGGAGACGGGCTCAGAGGCTGACAGCGGACGGGAGGAGATCGACTCCCCCCGATGGTTGAGCGTTAAGCCGATACTGCTGGCCTGCCATGCCCCCTCGCCTGCGGCCTGCACCGCCAGCGGGAAAAATAAGATCCACAGCCACTTACGCATTATTTCCCTCCTATGGTCGCCGTCATGCGAATATTGCGGTTATCGGACAGCTCCATATTCGACAGCACCACCAGCTGGTTCAGGCTCCGGCGCAGGAAGCGCGACAGCAGCGGACGCAGCGCATGATTCACCAGCAGCACCGGCGGCGCGCCCAGCATCTCCTGACGCGCCAGCGCCTCCTGGGTTTGCGCCAGCAATCTGTCCGCCAGACCCGGCTCCAGCCCGCCACCGCCCTGTAGGGCCTGAAGCAGCAGACGTTCCAGCGGCGTGTCCAGGCCAATCACCTGCACTTCGCCGGTTCCCGGGAACCATTGCTGGGTTATGGCGCGCCCGAGCGCCACGCGCACCACCGCCGTCAGCTCATGTGGATCGCTCTGGAGCGGCGCATGCTCGGCCAGTGTTTCCAGAATGGTGCGCATATCGCGGATCGGCACCTTCTCATCGAGCAGATTTTGCAGCACTTTGTGCAGGGTGGTTAAGGTCAGCACGCCCGGCACCAAATCTTCGGTTAGCTTTGGCATCTCCTGCGTTACGCGGTCAAGCAGCTGCTGCGCCTCCTGACGTCCAAACAGTTCCGCGGAGAACTGGCCAATCAAATGGTTGAGGTGCGTCGCGACCACGGTACTGGCCTCAACAACCGTGTAACCCTGGATCTGCGCCTGCTCTTTCAGGGTGCTCTCAATCCAGATGGCCGCCAGACCAAAGGCCGGGTCGGTCGTCTGCTCACCCGGCAACGTGCCTGCGGCCGTGCCCGGGTTAATCGCCAGCCAGCGGCCAGGGTACGCATCACCGCTGCCGATTTCCACCCCTTTCATCAGGATGCGATAGCGTGCGGGCGGGAGATCCATATTGTCCCGGATATGCACCACCGGCGGCAGGAAGCCCATGTCCTGGGCGAATTTTTTACGAATGCTGCGGATACGGCCAAGCAGTTCGCCATCCTGCTGGAAATCCACCATCGGGATAAGGCGGTACCCCACTTCCATCCCCAGCGAATCTTCGAGCTGAACGTCGTTCCAGGTGGCTTCCACCGCCTGGGTGTTCTCAGGCATTTTGACCGGCGCTGGCTCTGCCTTAGGCTGCGTTTCGCGGCCACGCATCCACCAGGCAAGGCCCAGCAGCGCGGCAGTGAACAGCAGGAATACCAGGTTTGGCATGCCCGGCACCATACCGAGCAGGCCCAGTACCGCCGCGGAGAGCAGCATAACGCGCGGGTTGCTGAACAACTGCCCCACCATCTGCTCGCCTACATCCTGATCGGTGCTGACGCGGGTCACAATTACGCCCGCCGCGGTGGAGATCACCAGTGCCGGGATCTGCGCCACCAGACCATCACCAATGGTCAGCAGCGTATAGCTTTCCGCTGCGTGGCCCATGTCCATGCCGTGTTGCAGCACGCCGACGAGCAGGCCGCCGACGACGTTAATCACCATGATCAGAATGCCCGCGATGGCGTCACCGCGCACAAACTTACTCGCACCGTCCATGGAGCCGTAGAAATCTGCCTCCTGGGTCACTTCGGCACGGCGTTTTTTTGCTTCATCTTCCGCAATCAGCCCGGCATTCAGGTCGGCGTCGATTGCCATCTGCTTGCCCGGCATCCCGTCGAGCACGAAGCGCGCGCCCACTTCTGCGATACGCCCCGCCCCTTTAGTGATAACCATGAAGTTGATAATCACCAGAATGACGAACACCACGATACCGATGGCGAAGTTGCCGCCCACCAGGAAGTGACCGAAGGCTTCGACCACCTTGCCCGCCGCCGCCGCGCCGGTGTGCCCTTCCATCAGGATGATACGCGTGGAGGCAACGTTCAGCGCGAGGCGCAGCAGCGTGGTGAACAGCAGGATCGTTGGAAACGCGGCGAACTCCAGCGTGCGCTGGGTGAACATCGCCACCAGCAGCACCATGATGGACAACGCAATGTTGAAGGTGAAAAGCAGGTCGAGGATAAATGCCGGTAACGGCAGCACCATCATCGACAGAATTAGCAGGATCAGAATCGGTCCGGCAAGGATCTGCCATTGCGTCGATTTCAGGTTGCCGGGCAGGCGCAACATTGCCACCAGATTAGCCATCAGTGTCCTTCTCGTTCAAAAAATCCAGTGCTTCAGGCACCGGAAGGTTCTCAGGTTTTACAGGTCGTTGACCGCCCGCTAAACGCCAGCGTTTCAGTTGCCACACCCAGGCCAGCACCTCTGCGACAGCGGCGTAGAGCTGGCCCGGGATCTGTTGTCCAATTTCCGCGTGGCGATACAGCGCACGGGCTAATGGCGGTGCTTCAAGGATCGTTACGCGGTTTTCCGTCGCGATTTCACGAATGCGCAGCGCAATCAGCCCGGCCCCTTTCGCCACCACTTTCGGTGCGCTCATTTTGTTTTCGTCGTACTGAAGCGCCACGGAGTAGTGGGTCGGGTTAGTGACAATCACATCGGCTTTCGGCACATCTTCCATCATGCGACGACGCGCGGCAGCACGTTGCATCTGGCGGATACGGCCCTTGACGTGCGGGTCGCCTTCCATCTGTTTATATTCATCGCGAATATCCTGACGCGACATTCGCAGCTTCTTGATATGGGAAAAGATCTGGAAGATAACGTCGAACGCCACCATCGGAATAATGCTGAGAACCACCAGCAGCGAGCCTAATCCGACCAGGTTCAGGGCATTCTTCATCGCCGTCATGGGGGATTCACTGATCAGACGCATCATCTCCGGCCAGTGGTGCCACAGAAAAAACCCGGCAGCACTGCCCATAAGAAGCGATTTCAGGATCGCTTTAAGAAGCTCAGCCCCGGTTTGAGCTGAAAACATTTTCGCAATACCGGGTAGCGGGTTGAGCTTGGAGAATTTCGGTTGCAGCGATTTACCGCTGAACACCAGGCCACCGAGCATGACCGGCGAAACAAGAGCCACGATGACCACCCCGGCAATCAACGGCAGCAGAGCGATCATGGCGCTTTTTACCAGGTTGATGATCTGAATGAGGATCAGATTGGGGTCATTGACCATGCTGTGATCAAAACGTAAGCCAGCAGAGAGCATTCCCGCCAGTCTGCGGGCAAGCATCTCCCCGCCCCACCAGATTATGCAGACGCCCACCACCAGGATCAGCAGGGAGGTCAGCTCTCGGGATCGGGGGATCTGCCCATCCTCACGGGCTTTTTCAAGTCGGTGGGGTGTGGGGGCTTCTGTTTTGTCGTCGTTCTCTTCTGCCACTGTGCCTGCTCGCAGCCCATTAATTCACGGGTATCATGCCAGCGCAGAGAAAATCCAATGGCGGGAAAAGCCCGTTTATTCGGGCTCTTTTCGCTGTTTTTGTTCTGAACAACCTCAGGCCGCGTTCACAGCCTGAGGCAGAAGGGCAATCAGAAACCAAGACTGTCCAGCAGATCGTCCACCTGATCCTGGCTTGCCACCACGCCCGCTTTACTGGTGTCAAGCTGTGGACCATTGAGCAGGCTTTCGTTCTCGCGTTTCGGACGGGCAGCCGGTTCCGGAATATTTTCCAGCAGCACCATCAACAGCTGACGTTCAATCTCCTGAATCACATCCATCATGCGCTTGATCACCTGGCCGGTGAGGTCCTGGAAATCCTGCGCCATCATGATGTCCAGCAGTTGCGCATTGGTGAAGCTGGTGTGCCCTGGCACATCGCCCAGGAACTGACGGGTGTCCGTTACCAGTTCGCGGGCATCCGCCAGCTCAATGGGGTTCTCAAACCACTCATCCCAGCGTTGGGTCAGCGCTTTCGCCCCCTTCTCCATCGCATCCTGGTGCGGCTGTGACGCCTCAACGCTGTTCAGCGCACGTTCCGCCGCCTGCGCGGTCATCTGCACCACGTAGTCCAGACGGTCGCGCGCGTCGGGGATGGCTTCCGCCGCTTCGGCGATAGCCTGGTCCAGCCCCAGCTCACGGAGGCTGTCGCGCAGCATGCGGGTCAGGCTACCAATACGGGCAATAATGTCGCTCGGCGAATGTTCTTCAACGGGTTTCATAGCAGGTTGCAACATTTCCATCACCTCACATGCCGAGTTTCTCGAAGATCTTCCCGAGCTTCTCTTCCAGAGTCGCCGCGGTGAATGGCTTCACCACGTAGCCGCTTGCGCCCGCCTGTGCAGCGGCAATAATGTTCTCTTTCTTCGCTTCTGCGGTCACCATCAGCACCGGCAGAGAGGCCATGCCTGCATCCGCGCGGATGGTTTTCAGCAGTTCGAGACCGTCCATGTTCGGCATGTTCCAGTCGGAAATCACAAAACCAAACCCGCCAGCCTGGAGTTTGTTCAGCGCATCCACCCCGTCTTCTGCTTCTTCAACGTTGTTGAAGCCTAGCTCTTTTAGCAGGTTGCGCACAATGCGACGCATGGTGGAAAAGTCATCCACAACCAAAAACTTAAGCTCTTTATCCGCCATAAAATAATACTCCTGAGTCAAATACGTATTGCCTGTCCGGCACTGATTTTCGCCAGCATCTGCTGGCTTACCTGGCTAAGATCGACCACTTCGCTTACGCCACCCATATTGATGGCCTCGCGCGGCATGCCGAACACCACACAACTTGCTTCATTCTGCGCAATCGTCCAGGCGCCAGCCTGGTGCATCGCGAGCATTCCGGCGGCGCCGTCGTTGCCCATCCCCGTCAGGATCACCCCCACGGCGTTGCGCCCCGCATGTTTCGCCACCGAATGAAACAGCACATCCACAGACGGACGGTGCCGGTTAACCGGCGGCCCGTCATGAATTTTGATTTGATAGTTCGCCCCGCTGCGCGCCAGCTCCATATGTTTGTCACCCGGGGCGATATACGCGTGACCCGGCAGCACGCGCTCGCCGTCTTCCGCCTCTTTCACGCTGATCTGGCACAGCTTATTCAGGCGCTCCGCGAATGAGCGGGTAAAGCCCGGCGGCATATGTTGCGTAATCAGGATACCCGGGCTTGAGAGCGGCAATGGCTGGAGTACATGGCGAATTGCCTCTGTTCCTCCGGTTGAGGCCCCAATGACCAGCAGTTTTTCCGAACTGAGTAACGGTCCGGCCTTCAGGGTTGCCGGCGCGGCCATCGGCTTGTGGGCCGCCAGTTTTGCGCGCGACGCGGTACGGATTTTCTCGGCGATCATCTCGCTGTACGCCAGCATCCCCTCGCGAATGCCGAGCTGCGGCTTGGTGACAAAATCCACTGCCCCCAGCTCCAGCGCGCGCAGGGTGATTTCTGAACCTTTACCGGTCAGAGATGACACCATCACCACCGGCATCGGGCGCAGGCGCATTAATTTTTCCAGGAAATCGATGCCATCCATGCGTGGCATTTCGACATCCAGCGTCAGCACGTCGGGGTTATATTTTTTGATTAAATCCCGCGCGACCAGCGGATCGGGCGCTGTTGCCACCATCTCCATATCGCTGTGGCTATTGATGATTTCGGTCATGATCTGACGCATCAGCGCAGAATCATCGACAGACAATACCCTGATTTTACTCATGCTTTTTCCTTACTCAGCGCATAAACCGTTTGCCCACGCAGGCTAAACTCACGCACGAGGTTGCTGAAGTTTTCCGAGTGCCCGGCAAACAGTAAACCGTCAGGCTTGAGCAACGGAACAAAGCGACGCAGAATGTCCTGTTGCGTCATTTTATCAAAATAGATCATCACGTTACGGCAAAAAATGGCGTCGAATGGCCCCGGCACGTTGTACTGCTTATCCAGTAAATTAACGGGAGCGAATTCCACGCAGTTCGCCAGCTCCTGGCGTACGCGCACCAGTCCTTCATGCGGGCCGGTACCGCGCATGAAGTAACGCTGTAGCTGCTGAGGAGACAGCGTTTTTAGTTCATCCTGGCGATAAACGCCGTTACGGGCTTTTTCCAGCACTTCGGTGTCGATGTCGCTGGCGTACACTTTCCAGCGGCCCGGCGCCATTCCCAGGGTGTCTGCAAGGGTGATGGCCAGCGAGTACGGCTCTTCCCCGGTAGAGGCTGCCGCGCTCCAGACGCGATACTCTCCGCTACGGCGACGGGCGTGTTCCGCCAGCACCGGGAAGTGATGCGCCTCGCGGAAAAACGCGGTCAGGTTGGTGGTTAATGAGTTGATAAATGCCTGCCATTCGGCGCTGTTCTGGTTCGCTTCGAGCATGCTCAGATAGCGGCCAAAATCATCCAGCCCCAGCGTGCGCAAGCGCCGCACCAGCCGGTTGTAGACCATGTCTCGCTTATGGTCCGCAAGCACGATCCCCGCACGCTGGTAGATTAACTGACATATCCGACGAAAATGCGCGTCGGACAGCGCGAGGCGCTGTGTCATCTGCAACAATAATGACGTTTGCCCTGAGGGCATGGGTGATGTCATAGCGCCTTCTCAATCACATTCAGGATACAACGGGCACGGCCTGTGACCGTCCGACTTCTGTTACTGCTTCAACGTGCTCTTTCACATTAAATACGGCGACCAACCCGGTAAGGTGATCCGCCTGGTTTGCCAGCTGATCGGTAGCCGCCGCCGCCTCTTCCACCAGTAAGGCGTTCTGCTGCGTAACCTGATCCATCTGTGTAACGGCCTGCGCCACCTGCTCAATACCACGGCGTTGTTCATCAGACGCCGAGGCAATCTCGCCCATAATGTCGTTAACCCGCGTCACGGAGGTGACAATCTCGTGCATGGTCTGCGCGGCGGTATCCACCAGCGCGGAGCCCTGCTGAACGCGGGAGACCGACTCTTCTATCAGCCCTTTGATCTCTTTCGCCGCGTTGGCGCTGCGACTGGCGAGGTTTCGGACTTCACCGGCAACCACCGCGAACCCGCGCCCCTGCTCTCCGGCACGCGCCGCTTCAACGGCCGCGTTCAGCGCCAGAATATTGGTCTGGAACGCGATACCGTCGATGACGCTGATAATGTCGCCAATTTTCTGCGAGCTGGCGGCAATCTGCTGCATCGTGCTGGCGACGTGAGAAGCCTGGTCGCCCCCACGTTTCGCCGTCATCGCCGCCTGTTTTGACAAGTCGGACGCCTGACGCGCGTTATCGGCGTTCTGGCTTACCGTCGCGGTCAGTTGCTCCATGCTGGCCGCCGTCTGCGCCAGCGATGCCGCCTGCTGTTCGGTGCGGGATGAGAGGTCGTTATTGCCTGCCGCAATCTCGGAGATCCCGGTATGCATGGCGTAACTGCCCTGACGAACGTTGCTTACCGTTTCCCGCAGCGAACTCTGCATCGCCTTCAGGCTGGCGAAAATCGCTGATATTTCATTCCTGCCATACACGGCCACCGGACGCGCCAGGTCGCCCTTCGCCATACTGTCGAAGTGGCTGCTGACGATCGCCAGCGGCTGGACGATCATTTTGCGCGACCACCACAGCGAGCCGCCGGTCAGCAGGGCGGCCAGGATCACCATGGTCAGGAAAATCACCCCTGACATGCGGTAGCTGGTACGGCTGTCCGCACCGGCACGCGCCACAAACTGGTTAATATCCTGCTGCCATGCGTTAAAGCTGTCGTCAAATGCCGCCTGAGACGCCTGCACCGGCGCGGTCAGGAAGTCAGAAAGCTGGTTGTTCTCCAGCCACGTCGCCTGATGGTCGAGATCGCCGTACCACACATCAAAGTTCTTTTTCATGGCGACTTTCAGCGTTTTCTCTTTCTCACTCACCGCCTCCTGCGCCGTAAACGTCTTAAACTGCGCGTCGGCCTGCTTCAGGCTGCTGCGGGCCACGACCATCAGCGCCTTAATATCATCCGGCGGATAGCTCAGCGCGGTTAACGTCCCTGCTTTGTTCAGCGCAGTGCTTGCCTGTAACAGCACGGCACGCGTTTGTGCCAGTGCGGAGCGCTGCTGATTACTCGTCTCAACTTCCTGCAAATTCTGATAGCCATCGCGAAACGCCCAGAAAGACAACCCGTTACTGCCAACCTGCAAAACCCCACACAGGATCAGAATCAAAAACAGTGTGGTCGAGATACGAATACGATTTAACATCCACGCTCCCATCAAGCGGCAAGCAGCCGCGGTTTAATTGTCAGTCAAAATGTTTCCCAGTTTTCATCTTGTCCGGTCACCGCTGCGCGCGTAGGTGTTGCCACGGGCGCCGGGGTTGCTTCGCTGTACGCTGACCGCGAGCTGACCGTATTTGTTGTTTTTGAAGTAAGACGGAACGCCGAGACGGCCATTTTCAGGCGGCTCGCCTGATCCTCAAGCGCAGCGGCCGCGGCAGCGGACTCCTGCACCAGGGCGGCGTTTTGCTGCGTCACACGATCCATTTCCGATACCGCCAGAGCGACCTGGTCAATACCACGACTCTGCTCATCCGATGCAGAGGCGATTTCACCCATGATGTCCGTCACGCGCGTCACGGCATTCACGATGTCATTCATGGTTTCACCCGCACTTTCCACCAGCACCGAGCCGGTATCCACGCGTGAAACAGAGTCTTCAATCAGGGCTTTGATCTCTTTCGCCGCATTGGCGCTGCGGCTGGCGAGGTTACGTACTTCGCCAGCGACCACGGCAAACCCACGTCCCTGCTCGCCCGCACGCGCCGCTTCAACGGCCGCGTTCAGCGCGAGAATGTTGGTCTGGAAGGCGATGCCGTCGATAACGCTGATGATATCGGCGATTTTCTTCGAGCTGTCGGCAATGTCATGCATGGTTTTCACCACGCCGTCGACCACCCGACCGCCGCGCTGGGCGGTGTCGGACGCGCTTTCTGCAAGCTGCGACGCCTGACGGGCGTTGTCGGCATTCTGCTTCACGGTCGCGGTGAGCTGCTCCATGCTTGCCGCCGTCTCTTCCAGAGCGGACGCCTGCTGTTCGGTACGGGACGAGAGATCGTTGTTGCCCATCGCGATTTCACTCGTGCCGGTATAGATGGCATCCGCCCCCTCGCGCACGTTGGCGACGGTATCAATCAGCGAACGCTGCATATGGTCGACGCTGGTCGCCAGCTCGGTGATCTCGTTGCGACCAGAAACGGTCAGCGTTTTCGTGAGATCGCCCCGGCCAATATCGCGGATATGGGCAATGACGCGGCCAAGCGGATTAAGAAGGATATGACGAATGCCGTACCACACGGCCACCAGCACGATGACCAGCGCGAGGGCGAGCACTGCCATCTGCCATTTCGCGAAACGGTAGTCGTTCTGGCTTTGCGTAAAGGCGGAGTGATAAAGCTCGCCGCTGGCTTTGGCGTACTCGCCGAGCGCCGCGCCGAGGGCGTTCTGCATGCCCTGGGTCGGCTGCGCGAAATAGGCATCCATATTGCCCTTCTCCAGGAACTGCACCAGCTCCGTGAGGCCGGCGAAGTAGGCCTGATATTTTTCATCTATGTTCGCGCTCGCCTGCGCCATTGCGGGCTGAGGGGCGATTTTTTTGAAGGCCTCGTAATGATTCGCCGCGTCTGCCAGCGTGGCGCGCGCATTCTTCAGCAGTTCCGTTTTTGCGCTGCTCTGCTGGTTGTTCGGATCCATCATCATGCGGGCAGACGAGCGGCTCAGATTGATACGCGTCTGCAACATCAGATCCCAGGTTGTGGTCAGTTCGCTTTGCTGCATCCGCAAATCGTTCGAGGCCGCGAAGCTGTCCTGGTTCTGTTTTAACGAGGAGAAAAAGAGGCCGCCAGAAATAAGCTGAAGAAGTGCGAAAATGACCAGCACCATCATAAGCATTGTGACAACGCGGATACGGTTCAACATACAACACCTTCTCATCGATTGATTAACGGTGTTATCGGCAGGGGCCACGGGAACTTTACATTTGCGAAAGGGAAAAGCGCGGGGTGTCAGAACGCGACGTCAACGATCAGCGTGTCGGTGTAGGTTCCGGCAGGCGGCGTGGCCTGGCTGGTCAGGACCTTAGCGCTGTAGTTATAGGTGCGTAAAAGCCCGTCGGTACTGACCTGGGATGAGCTGGCGCTGGCCCAGCGCTCGCTGCCACTGCCGCCCCAGCGGTTGCTGGTCGCCTCTTTATAGATGTCGTAACTCATAAAATTGCTGCCACTAACCATACGACGAACGTTGTTCAGGGCGTTTGCTCCATTATTAATGCCTATGGTGTAGGTGCTGCCCTTGGTGCAGGTGACGGCGATCGACTGCGAAACGGTGGGAAAATTTTGCACCAGCGGCGCACTGTTAAAATTCACGTCCGGCGTGGTCATCGTGCTGCAATCGTTGGTGACGGTCATGTTGAGGAGAATGGAGGTAGTTGCCGTGCCGGTTTGCGGGGTCAGGCATAGCCCGCCCGCGCCAACGGCGCACACGTTGTAGTTGATGCTGAACGTTAACAACACCTGGTACGGCCCGGCCGTGACGTTCTGCCCCGGCACAGTACGGAAATAAAGCGGAATGTTGTAGCGCCTTGACCCCAGCAGCCCGAGCAGGGTGTTGCCATTCCAGGTATAGGTTTTGCTGATTTGTACTTCACTGTTTCCGCCGCAGCCAGTGGCACCGCACAGGCGCGTGGGGATAACGTCCGCGATGGCCGCATTATCGGTACGTTTCATGGTGGCGCGGCTGTTGGCGGCTATCGACGCCGAGGTGTAGGTCAGCGTCACCGAGTCGTTGGTTAGCAGGTTGAGGACCGTATCGCAGGACACCACCAGCGTGCCGGTGGTTTGCACCTCCCCCGTACTGCTCAGGGCGAATGAGGTGACGCTGCCAAACGAGGCGTTCACCGTACTGACGGTGCAGGCCGCCCAGCCGCTGCCCGAGAACAGCAGCAGTATGGCTATCAACAGGCGTTTCACGGCGCCTCCCGGCAGGTCAGCGGACCGTAGGTTTGCAGCTTATGCTCGGGATTTGCGCCCACATTCAACGTTGCGATACAGCGTTTACCGTCCGGGGTGATGACCTCCAGAGGATTCACATCGTTGAGGTTTTCCAGCCAGGCGAGGCCATCGTAGCCAACAACCGCGCTACTGCGGGACGCGCGTTTGACCTGGCTTCCCACCGGGATCGCATTGCCCTGCGCGTCATGCAGGATCACGCTGGCAACCCGCTCCTGCTCCATAGGGAAATCCACCAGATAACCGTTATGCCGACGAATCGCCAACCGACGCTCGGTCTCTTTCAGCCGGGTATCCGCAGGTAAGTTCAGGGTATCAATGCGGTAGCTTGCCGGGTAATAGGCGGAAACGCCGCTGACCAGCAGATAACCTTTATTATTGGTTTTACCAACCGGCTGGTTCTCGTAGCTGACGGGTACGTCCGGATGTCCGTCGGTGCTGATCACCACAAACGCATCGTTGATTTTGTTCGCCGCAAACAGCTCACCGTCCATCAGGACGACTGAGCCCATCGCCTCGCCCCACCAGGTCATCATCCCCTTCTCACCGTAGCCGCCGCCCTGAAGCTCAACATTGTTATTCCGCCAGCCGAGCGTGGCCTGTTGATAGTTACTCGACCGCGACTGGTTGGCCCAGGCCATGTTCCAGCTAAAGCCGCCGTCAGACGGCATCGAGTGGTTGTAGTTAATGCGTTGAGTGCTGCCTGCGTCAGGCGTGTTTTCAAAGGTAACGGCGGCGCTGTCACGTTCGCCCAGAGGGACCTGCAACGACAGTGCAACCGTCCAGTCATCCCGCTGCTGGTCACGGCTGGCCGCCAGGTAAATACTGCTTGAGCGCCACAGATTTCGGCTCCAGGAGAGGTTGAGCAGCTCGGTTTTCCGGCTGTCAAAACTCTCCACGCCGATCCACGCCGCACCGATATTGCCGTAATCACCGAGGTTAAAGGTTAAGGAGTACTGGTCGGTATTGCGGCTCAGGCTGGCAACGGGGTTATCATATTCATCATAAACGGTGGGCTGATCGTACAGGGCGAGGTTGCCGAAGCCGCGGTCGCGTCGGGTATGCTGGGTCGCTACGCTAAACTCGCTGGTGCTGTACTGATAGCCCCAGTTCATCTGGCCCCCTTCGTCGCCGCGCATCCGGCTTTGGGTATAAGACGTATTCACCACGCCAAAACGCCCGAGCTTCAGCACCGTGCCCGCGCCGCCGAGCGCCAGCGACTCCGCCCCTTCCGCATGCCCCTCCAGCGTCAGCCAGTCGGTCACCCCGTAGCGATACGATCCGCTGCCCGCCGCCGGGCCATAGTCAAAATTCTCTATACCGTAGTTGCGCCGCAGGCTGCCCAGCGTTACGGCGCCGTCGCTTAACCCCTGCTTCAGCAGATCGCTGCTGACATAAAACGGCAGCGTGGTGCTCACCTGACGTCCCAGCGCGTCGGTGGTGACCAGTACCGCATCCCCTGCGCCGTTGATGTACGGCAGATTAGTGAGGGTAAACGGCCCCGGCTGAAGGCGGGTGGAGCCGGAACGGTAGCCATTAATAAAGAGATCGACCGAGGTCGGGACGGCCGCCTCACCGGAAAACGCCGGCAGCGGCCAGGTCACCAGATCCGGACGCAGGGAGAAGTCGCGCCCATAGCTGATCCCGCCCATCCGCACGCTGGTGCTCCAGCTCAGCGCATCGCTGATGACGTCCCCAACGGTCCAGGTGGTGGCATCCTCCTCGTTGGTGATCAGCAGGGTTGAGTCATAGCGCACGTATCCTTCCTGCTGCCCGCTGCTTCCGGCGAAATTCTGTCGGGCGTACCCTGTCGAAGAAAACGAATAGTCTTCGTTGAAATAGCGGAACTCATGCCACACCGACGCCTGGCCGCCCGTGTGCTCGGTATGGTTGGTATAAACGTCGTAGTTGAGCAGCGCGCCCCGGCCATAATGCGGCTTGCTTTGCGCGCTCTGACCGCTAAACGACGTGATCCGCGCCGCAACCCAGTCCCGGGGGACCGTCAGCATGAGCCGCTGGGCGCTGCTGTCATACTCTACGCGTACCGATGAGAGCGTTGAAAGGTTCACCTCTCCGGCAGGCACATGCTCCTGCGGCAGTCCGGCGCGAAGCAAATCCGCTCCTGAAATAAACCAGGCGCCCTCGCGCTGCGTCACCGGCACCACCAGACCCGTGTCATAGTGGTTCAGCACCAGGGCGAGCTGGAATACAGCTTCGCCGTTCATCGTCCGCGCGTCCGGCGGCGGCGGTAAACTGTCGTCGCCGGTTTCGGCAAATGCGCTGGTACTGACGCAAAGCAGGATCATCATCGCCGGTTTCAGTTGACGGGCGTCGATTGCCATTGCGTATCCCTGGCATTAATTTGCGCGCTCATCCGATTCGGCTGATAAATCCCTGCCGGAAGCGGCCAGCTTCGGGTGCTGCCTGGCAGCACATAACCCAGCAGCCCCTCGGCAACCGTGCGTTTTTGCCCGCCCTGCTCAACCGCAACCTGGCTGAGCCTGACGTGAACGTTCCCCTGATTGCGGACCTCAAGCGCGGGTTTCCCCTCCTCCTGAATGACCCGCCAGTTGAGCTGCTGAGTGTTCGCCAGCGCGTGATGCTCTCCTTCGTTGAGGGTGGGGATCCCCTGTCCATAAACAAATAAGGGAATGGAATAGCGCATTTGCAGTTTGAGGCCCATAGACGGTTCCGCTTTGGCATCCGGCTGGGGAATCTCATCCACAATGATACGGTAGGCTTGCTCGACGCCGGACGGGATCGTCCCCTGCTTAATCAGGCGAATAAGCTGTTTACTGCCTTTAGCGATAGTCACGATCGGCGGGCTGGCGACCACATCCTGCTGGGCGGTGTAACGCTCATATCCGCCCTCCTGTTTCCAGCGCACAATGCGTATCTGCATTGTCGTGGCGCTGTTGCCCTGATTCTGGATCCACAATTCAGTTGCTCTGGCGTCTGCCGAAAGCCACGGATCGATAGGCCAAAGAAGAATGGTTGCGGCTGCTTGCGCCTTAACCGCTGTAAGGGCCGTTATCCCCAACAGACTCAACAGGCCTGACCGCCTGAAAAATGGCTTCATCAATGCTCTCCCTTTCCTACCATGACAAGGTCACGGTGAGTTGATCTGAATACGTTCCTGACGGGCTAAACCCGGTCAAAAGCGCGACGCCAAAAAGAGGCAGCGCGATGTTATTGCTGTTGGTATAGGTAATCGGTATTGCCTGGTTAACCCCAATTTCACTGTTTGCGGCCAAAGAGCTGCTGCTGTAGAGCCGGTAACCGACCACCTCTGTCCCGCCTGAACGCGTCATCCGCCGCACAGAGCTATAATTCTGACCGCCGTTAATGCTCATACTTAGCGCCACACCCGGTGTGCAGGCGATGGACAACGCGCCGTCGGCAACAAAGCTGGTGCTGACCGGTGCGCTCTCCACGCCGCTGCGGGTCCCGAAATTCAGCGTACCGAAACGCCCGCCGGTGCCGGTGCTCACCGAGCATCCAGGCACAACCGTCGCGCTCACCCTGAATGACTGAGACGTCACCGCCCCGGCGTCTGGGATCAACATCAGCCCGACCAACAGGGTCAAAAAAGGGTGCACGACGCCCTCTGCGCTGTCGCGCAGACATAACAATGCCTTCATGGCTGAATCAGTAGGTGACGCTGACGTTAATCGTGTCGGTATAGGTTCCCGGTACGACCGTCACGCTATTGCCGCCGCCCGTAATGCGTGCGTAGAGGGTGTAGCTATCCACCCCACCCGCAGTAGAGGCGACCGGCAACGCGGCATTGTTCGCAACCACGTTGTTGTAACCGCTATCGCTGAACAGGCTGTAGGCAACGCCCTGCGCCGCATTGGCGGTGTTGACCAGATAGCGGCCCGGCGTACCTGGGGTGCCGACAACGGTTCCGGGTGCGGTAGCGTTAGTGTTGCCGGTGATCGCCACCGTGTAACTGGCAGTGGTACATTGAATGGTAAAGGTGTTTCCTCCGCTGGCACCGGTTAACTGGGTTGTCAGGGTGGAGAATGTTGCAGGATGAGTGCCGAAATCGAGCGTCCCGAAGTTAATGCCGTTTTGCGTTGGCGAGCCGTTGATCAAGCAGCCGTTGGTCAGCGTCAACGTCGCGCCGATAGTGCCGCTACTGGTGACCGCGAGAGCCTGACCGACCGTTCCCGCCGTCAGCAGCGTGCCCGCGCAGATAAAAAGAAGTTTTCTTTTCATTTACCACCCTCCAGAAGAAATATAGGTTCGCTTGCCATATTTTATTCATACTGTTCAGTATGTTAGCCCCGCTTAAACATTCCCCGGCGCGGTTACTGAGAATTTAGTTTATGGTTAGCACTTCAACCACTTTCATCAAAAAGAGGGCAACCCCGCTCGAATTAACAGGTTATTAACAAACATTACAAAGGGTTAGCAAAAAAAAATGGGCATTATTCTTGCTTAACTTGAGGATATATCGCCTGTATTGTGATCTGAGTCACAATATATCGTCATGATAAAAACAACGAATTTCATAAAAATTAAAAACAAGTTGTAACTCACGCAGCTTTACTTCAATTTATGCCCCGAATATTTTCCTGCGCTTAAATAATAATTTTGTATGCATTGACGCAGGAAACTCTTTTAGCGCATAGAGGATCTTTTTGTGGCAAGTGCAAACAAACTCACGCTCTTCATCGTGATTTTCATGCTGGCGGGCATTCTTTCCGGTGCGGCGATCCATGAGTATGCTTCGCCCGACGCGATACAGGCCTGGTCGGAGAACATCACCCTGCTGACCGATATTTTCCTGCGGCTGATCAAGATGGTGATAGCCCCGCTGGTGTTCAGCACCCTGACGGTGGGCATTATGAGGCTGGGTGAAACGTCTACGATTGGGCGCGTCGGGGGTAAAGCGATGGTGTGGTTTATCAGCTCATCCGTACTTTCCATTCTGGTGGGGCTGTTTATTGTTACCCTTGAACAACCCGGCAGCGGTCTGAACCTGAGCATTCCGACAGAGACGGTTGATATCGGCCTGGCCGTGAGCGGGATGTCGCTGAAAGCCTTTCTGTCACACACCATTCCAACCAGCATTGCCGGCGCGATGGCCAACAATGAGATCCTGCAAATTGTGGTCTTCTCGATGTTCTTCGGCATTGGCGGCGCGTCACTGGGCCAAAAATTCAACGCCCCGCTGGTCGCGGCGCTGGATGTGGTATCCCACATTATGCTGAAGGTGACGGGCTACGTGATGTACGTTGCGCCGCTGGCCATTTTCGCGGCGATTTCGTCCGTCATTGCCACCCAGGGGCTGGGCATTTTGCTGAACTATGCCTCGTTTATTGGCGGTTATTATGTGGCGATCCTCCTGACCTGTCTGGTATTGCTGGCCGTGGGTTACATGGTACTGAAGAAAGAGATTTTCCGTCTGGTGGCGATGCTGAAAGATCCGGTGCTGGTGGCGTTTACCACCAGCAGTTCAGAAGCGGCATACCCAAAAACGCTGGAGCAGTTAGCGCGCTTTGGTTGTTCACGGAATATCGCCTCTTTCGTCCTGCCGATCGGCTACTCGTTTAACCTGGTCGGCTCCATGGTGTACTGCTCGTTCGCCTCAATGTTTATTGCCCAGGCGTACAACATTCACCTGAGTTTTACCGAGGTGACGGTGCTGATGTTAACGCTGATGCTGGCCTCGAAGGGCATTGCGGGCGTACCGCGCTCGTCGCTGGTGGTGCTGGCGGCAACCATTCCAGGCTTTAACATTCCGGTAGCCGGGATCCTGCTGCTGATGGGGATTGACCATTTCCTGGATATGGGGAGATCGGCCATTAACGTGCTGGGGAACGGGATTGCGACGGCGATGCTGTCGCAGAATGAAGGGGCGCGGGAAGCGGAGGCAGAGCTGGTGGAGCAGGAGGCGTAAAGATACAAAAGAGCCGGGTGGCGCTGACGCGTACCCGGCCTACGTGTTCGAGCCATTTGTAGGCCGGATAAGGCGAAGCCGCCACCCGGCATTATTTTATGCCACGTGATTCGCCGCAATATCCAGCAGCGCCATCTCTTCGCTGTTCAGCAGCTTCTCAATATTCACCAGAATCAGCATACGCTCGCCGAGCGCACCCAGACCTGTCAGGTATTCCGTCGACAGCGTGACCGCAAACTCCGGCGCAGGACGGATTTGATCGGCGGTCAGCGACAGCACATCTGACACGCCGTCCACCACAATCCCCACCACGCGCTGCCCCAGATTCAGAACAATCACCACCGTGTTATCGTTGTACTCCACATCGCCCTGGCTGAACTTCACGCGCAGATCCACGATAGGCACAATCACACCGCGCAGGTTGGTCACACCCTTGATAAACGCTGGCGTATTCGCGATGCGCGTTACCTGATCGTACCCGCGAATTTCCTGCACTTTCAGGATGTCGATACCGTACTCTTCATCACCTAAAGTGAAAACCAGGAATTCCTGCCCAGATGGCTCGCCCGCCAGTTTCGTTACGTTACTCATACCGGTCATGTTATTACCTTTTACTTAATCAGGCGGCTGTGTTCGCCACACGTTGTTCACGATTTAATCCCTGAAGTGCCGATACATCGACGATCAGCGCGACGCTACCATCACCCAGGATGGTGGCAGCAGAGATCCCCGGCACTTTGCGGTAGTTACTTTCCAGGTTCTTAACCACCACCTGATGCTGACCAATCAGCTGATCGACCAGCAGCGCGTAGCGGCGTCCGGCGCTTTGCAGGATCACAACGATACCCTGCGTGGCCTCGGTTTTTGCCCCGTCCACTTCGAACACTTTCCACAGTTCCACCAGCGGCAGGTACTCGCCGCGCACTTCGAGCACGCGCTCGCCGCCCGCCAGCGGATGCAGATCTTCTTCGCGCGGCTGGAGGGATTCCATCACCGCGTTCAGCGGCAGAATAAAGACTTCGTCCGCCACTTTAACGGACATGCCGTCAAGAATGGCCAGCGTCAGCGGCAGCAGGATACGGATCGTGGTGCCCGCGCCCTGCTTAGACTGGATCTCAACGTGACCGCCCATCTCCTGAATGTTACGTTTCACCACGTCCATGCCCACGCCGCGGCCGGAAACGTCGGTGACCTGCTCTGCGGTTGAGAAGCCCGGGGCAAAAATCAGCATGCCCACTTCTTCGTCAGTCATGTTTTCGTTGACCGCCATGCCCTGCGAAATCGCCTTCGCCAGAATGCGCTCGCGGTTCAGGCCCGCGCCGTCATCGGTCACTTCGATGCAGATGTTGCCGCCCTGATGTTCTGCTGACAGGATCAGATTGCCCACTGGCGATTTTCCGGCTGCCACGCGGTTTTCCGGCAGCTCAATGCCGTGGTCGAGGCTGTTACGCACCAGGTGCGTTAACGGGTCGATAATGCGTTCAATCAGGCTCTTATCCAGCTCGGTGGAGCTGCCCATCAGCGTGAGTTCGATCTGTTTGTTGAGCTTGCTGGCCAGGTCGCGCACCAGGCGCGGGAAGCGGCTGAAGACATATTCCATCGGCATCATGCGGATGGACATCACCGATTCCTGCAAATCGCGGGCGTTACGTTGTAACTGGCCCATGCTGGTGATGAGATCGCCGTGGGTCACCGGGTCCAGCTCGTTGGAGCGCTGGGCCAGCATCGACTGGGTGATCACCAGTTCACCCACCAGGTTGATCAGCTGATCCACTTTCTCCACCGCCACGCGAATGCTTGTGGACTCGCTGGAACGCGCCGCCGGTTTTTCACCGCGGGCCGGGGCAGCCGTCTCTTTTGGCACGGCTTTCAGGGCCGGAGCAGCAGCAACTACCGCAGGGGCAATTTCTGCCGGCGCGGGCACTTCAACGGCCGCCGCCTCGGTTTCAAACGCAATTTGATCCGCTTCAATCACGAAGCACAGCACCGCCACAATGTCATCCTGGCCGATCCCGCCGTCGAGCGTCGCGGCCAGGCTGTCTTTACCCTTCACCACGTTGCTGAGCGTCGCCAGGTTACCCAGCTCCTCTTCCAGCAGGTTGACCTCGTTCTCTTTCAGCCGTGACAGCACTACGCGCAATTTTCCTGCGGGCGCATCAGGCGCACTGTCTGGTTTGGCCGCGGCGTCAACAACGCTCAGTTTTGCCGCAGGGACAACGGGCGCAGACGCCTCACCTTTGGCTTCCAGCGCTAACTGACGCAGCGCGTTGCAGATGTATTCAAAGCTGGCGGCATCAGGCTCTGCCGAACTTTTATAGGCGTCGAGCTGTTCCTGCATAATATCTTTCGTTTCCAAAAACAGGTTGATAATGTCGGTATTGAGCTGCATCTCACCGCGTCGTGCTTCATCCAGCAGGTTTTCCATTAAATGGGTCGTTTCCTGCAAAATGGTAAATCCAAACGTTCCGGCTCCGCCTTTAATGGAATGCGCCGCACGGAAGATGGCGTTGAGCTGTTCTGAGTCCGGTGCCTCGGGCACCAGATCCAGCAAATGTTGCTCCATATCGGCCAACAATTCGTCGGCTTCATCAAAAAATGTCTGGTAAAAATCGGTAATATCCATGCTCACGCTATCACCTCGGATTGGCTGGTGGCGATGTTGGAACGGCAGCCGAAGGGACGGCCCCAGGCTGTTTTAAATCGTCCAGTGACTCATTCTGACTTTCGGCGTTTTCATGCAGGATGGCCTGCTCCGCCTGCTGGTTCAGCACTAAAAGACTGATACGACGGTTGATGGCGTCATCCGGTCCGCGGTCGGTCAGGCGCATGGTTGCAGCCATGCCGACCACGCGCAGGACCTTGCCATCATCAAGCCCACCCGCCACCAGCTCGCGACGCGAGGCGTTGGCGCGATCGGCAGAAAGCTCCCAGTTGCTGTATCCCTTCTCTCCCGTGGCGTACGGGAAATCATCCGTGTGACCGGAGAGGCTAACGCGGTTCGGAATGCCGTTCAGCACCGGTGCAATCGCACGCAGAATATCGCGCATGTAGGGCTCCACGTCGGCACTGCCGGTTTTGAACATCGGTCGGTTCTGGCTGTCGATGATCTGAATACGCAGCCCTTCCTGCACCAGGTCAATTTTCAGATGCGGACGCAGCGCGCGCAATTTAGGGTCCGCCTCAATCAGCTGATCCAGGTCACCGCGCAGTTTTTTCAGGCGCGCCTGCTCCATCCGTTTTTTCAGCTCGTCGATGTTAGGCTGTTTTTTCACTTCGCCCTGCTGCTGGGTGTAATCGTCACCGCCGCCGGGGATCGGGCTGTCGCTGTTCGATATGCGCGGCCCGCCGGTGACCGCCGTCGCCAGCGGCGTTCTGAAATATTCCGCAATCTGAATAAGCTCTTTCGGGCTGGAGATGGAGATCAGCCACATCACCAGAAAGAAGGCCATCATGGCGGTCATAAAATCGGCGTACGCGATCTTCCATGAGCCGTGAGAACCGTGCCCGTGCCCCTTATGCTTGCGTTTTTTTACGATGACGATCGGATGGGACTGGTTTTTCATGCGTCCTCAGTTGTCGTCTGTTGGTTGGGGTTTTTCACCGCGCGCACATGCTCTTCCAGTTCGATAAACGACGGACGTTCGCTGGAGTAGAGCGTCTTACGGCCAAATTCGACGGCGATCGGTGGCGCATAACCGTTGAGGTTTGAGAGCAGCGTAATTTTCACGCACTGCATCATTTTGGTGGTTTCAGCGCTCTTCTGGCGCAGCACGCTCGCCAGCGGGGAGATAAAGCCGTATGCCAGTAAAATACCGAGGAACGTCCCCACCATTGCGTGGGCAATCAGGGCGCCCAGTTCAGCCGCCGGGCGATCCGCCGAGGCCAGGGCATGAACGACGCCCATGACCGCCGCCACGATACCGAACGCCGGAAGCGAGTCGCCCACCAGCGCCAGGCTGTTGGCCGGAACTTCGGATTCGCTCTCGTGGGTTTCGATCTCTTCGTCCATCAGGGCTTCAATTTCGAAGGTGTTCATGTTGCCGCTGATGATCAGTCGCAGGTAATCGACGATAAAATCGAGCATCATCGCGTCAGCCAGAATACGCGGGTAGCTGGCGAAAATTTCGCTCTCTTTCGGGTTTTCAATGTCCCGCTCCAGCGAGAACATTCCTTGCTGACGTGACTTCGCCATCAGGCGATAGAGCAGCGCCAGAAGATCCATATACATGCTTTTGGTGTATTTCGAGCGACGAAACAGCAGCGGAATCGCCTTCAGCGTGCCCTTGATCGATTTACCGTTGTTACCAACGATAAAAGCCCCTACCCCTGCACCGCCGATGATGACAAGTTCAGCCGGTTGATAGAGTGCTCCAAGGTGCCCGCCGGTCATCATGTAACCGCCGAAAACTGTACCGAGAACTACCAGGTAACCTAATAAGATAAGCACGACATCATCCTTCCGCTAGTGACTATGGCAGGACGTTCATTTCGAGCGCGTGACCTGAACGCAGGGTAAAAAAAAGCAGCGGTAATCGCTTACCGCTGCTGGAATCTTGCCCACAGGTTCGGGTTAAACAGCGTGTTCGATCTGTTCATCCAGCAGTTGTGGAATAATATCGGCAGCATCCCGGGAAAGTTTACGTCTTTTTACGGCTCGGGATGGAGGCTGGCATAAACTACAGGCGAAGCTGCCCGCAGGCTGGTGCGCGTGGGTAATAAAATTGCCGTCACAGCAGTTGCAGCGCGACAATTCAAGCATTCCGCTTTCAACAAAACGCACCAGCGTCCAGGCGCGGGTCAGCGCCAGCAGGGGTCCCTGTTCCTGCTGCGGGCATTGCTCAAGGTAAAGTTTGTAGGCTTTAATCACGGCATCCACGCCGCTGCATAAGCCCGTTTTAAGCAGGTACTGCCAGGCGTTACAGAACATGGAAGCATGGATGTTCTGCTCCCAGGTCATGAACCAGTCAGTCGAAAACGGCAGCATGCCTTTTGGCGGTGGGCTACCACGCAATTCTTTGTACAGCTTGATCAAACGACCACGGCTCAGTTGCGTCTCGCTTTCCAGCATTTGTAAACGCGCACCCAGCGTGATGAGTTCCATTGCCAGCTGGATATCACGGGCTTCCTGAACAATGCTTTTTTCGCTCATTGTTAAGCCCTTTTCTTCCGGGCTACGTCGTCAGGCTGGCTGATTTCGTTGAGCAGGCGGGTGGAGAGAAGAATACCGGTGTGGATCTGTTGCAGATCGTCCACGCGGGATTCCTGAGTCAGACGCGTAATGGTCTGCGGGTTATCGAAACGGAACTGGCAGACAAGCTGATTGGTTTCAGCCAGCTTGACCATCTGCGGAAGTGTTAATCCCCCCAGCATGGTTGCCATCTCTTCGTTAACACCCAGACGAAACATCGCTGACGGTTTGTCCTGACTAATCAAACGCTGCGCGAGCAATAAATACGACAAATTGATGTCGTAAATATGTTTTAGCAACTCGGATGTATGCATTTTTCCCATCCCGAATAACCAACTATTATTTTTATGCGGAAAGACCGCACCCCGTGATGTCGCCGGGAAATCACCCGGTATAAAAAGAAAAGGCCAAATGCATAGTTGAATTTAGGTTTGTACGTCGTAAAGCGCGTGACCGGTTAACATGGCCAAAATGTCGGTTACACATTTTATCTTTTCTTACAAATAACTAAGATTTTTCCTAATTCGACGCAAACTCTACTCGTCAGTTTTGACACATACAATGCAGCCCCCCCTGGAATTTAAAAAAATGTGATCTGCGTCACATAATTTACGCGAATGTAACCTATAAATCCATCAGCGTGACTTGTAATTTGGGTGTTTTTTATCCAACCCAAGCTTGTTTATATTCTTCAGGAACGAATACTCATGCATCCGGACGGGGGAATTGGGTCTGGGAAATGTAAAGACAGGGCAAATCCGCATTGATCTGCTATGGGGAAAACTTCACGCTGAAACTACCATTAATTAATAAAGTAAAAACAGGGGGTTAACGCTGGCAACACAAAAATAAGTTTCGTTGCGTAACGATCTACGCCGGGTTGATGATGAGTTAAGGCGTGTTAACCACCCGGAAGGGAAAATGTGTAATTTACGTTAAGCTGTTAATTTTTTTCATTTAGGCCATCTTTTCAGTTATTCTTCTTATAAGAATAATTAATGAATAATTATGATAAGCTTCACACTAATGACGCATTCACCTCTTGCAGTAATGACAGTTTCGCGGTAAAGCTGGGGAAACTTGTCATTCTGACATCAAAGGAGTGCGTGATGAGTTACTCCCATCTGCTTGTTTCAGTTGCTGTTTCTCCCGAAAGCCACCAGCTTGTCGCCCGAGCCGTATCCATCGCCCGCCCCGCCAATGCCCGCATCAGCCTGATCACGCTGGCCGCGGAACCCGAAATGTATAATCAGCTGGCTGCGCCGATGCTGGAAGATATACGTGAGGTATTGCAGGAGGAAACGCACCAATTCCTGCAAGAGTTGGTGGAGAGGGCAGACTATCCGATTCATCAGACCGTTATCGCGACCGGTGAATTAAGCGCGCATATACTCGACATCTGTCAGAAAGAGAATATTGACCTGGTTATTTGCGGAAATCATAACCAGAGTTTTTTTTCTCGTGCGGCATGCTCGGCAAAATCTATCGTTTCGTCAAGCCAGGTTGATGTCCTGCTGGTGCCTCTTGGGGGCAATTAATGCCCCCGGAGAAAATCAGGCGAGTTTAGGGAAGGTCGCGATCTTTTTTTGCAGATCACCTTCCTGACTTTGCGGCTGGATCGCGCGCAAATCGTCAATAAAACGCGCCTGCCAGCGGTTAATATCATTCTTCATGATGGTCTCCATCATTTCCGAATGGCGTGAAATACGTTCCGCAAGCGGCATAGTTAACGCACGGTTCAGGGCATTTGCCACGTCATCGCGATCGTAAGGGTTTACAATCAGCGCTGAGGTTAACTCGTTTGCCGCACCGGCAAATTGAGACAGCACCAGCACACCCGGGTCAGCAGGATCTTGTGCTGCAACATACTCTTTTGCCACCAGATTCATCCCGTCGCGCAGGGGCGTGACCAGCCCGACGTCCGCATAGCGGAACACTTTCATCAGAATTTTGCGCTCAAAGTGCTGATTCAAATAGAAAAGTGGTGTCCAGCCAAGCTGCCCGTAGCGCCCGTTGATGCGCCCTGCTTCGGTCTCAAGCTGGTGACGGATATCCTGATAGGCCTGAACCTCACCGCGCGAGGTCGGCGCTATCTGGGTATAACGAATCTTGCCGTGATGCTGCGGGAATTTTTCCAGCAGGGTTTCGTACGCGAGGAATCGCTCCGGCAAACCTTTGGAATAATCAAGTCGTTCAACCGAAAAGATATTCTTAACGTGCTTGAGTTCATCCTTAAGCTGGGCAAGCTTCGGAGGCAATGGACCGGAGGCCTGCTCGGCAATTTCGTCTGGCTCAATACCAATCGGGTAGACCTCGGTATGGAAATTACGTCCCCACGCGGTGTGAGATTTGCCGCCGTGAGTAACCAGTCGGGTTTTACCGGACACGCTGTCGAGGAAGGCCAGCCTGTCGTTTTCCGTCTGGAAACCGAGCAGGTCGTAATCAGACAGCGCCTCAAGGATCTCTTCATGCTGCGGCAGTGCCGTGAAAATCTCCGGCGTCGGGAAAGGAATGTGTAGGAAAAAACCGATTCGGTTATTCACACCACGTTTTCGCAGCTCTCTGGCGAAAGGCAGCAGATGGTAATCGTGGATCCATAAAATATCGTCTTCTTCGATCAGCGGCAGCAGTTTATCTGCCAGCAGCGCATTAACGCGCATATAGCCTTCATAGGATTCACGCTGGAATTTCACCAGGTCCAGACGATAGTGAAACGCTGGCCACAGCACGGCGTTTGAGAACTCGGAATAATATTCATCATAGTCCTTCTCACTGAGTGCGAAGGAAGCCCACGTGATATTGCCCCGTGACACCTTTTTAAGCGGTTTCTCATCATTACTGATTTCCCCGCTCCAGCCAAACCAGAGACCACCCGCGGCTTTGAGGGCACCTAATACCCCGACCGCCAGGCCACCGGCACTGGCTTTTTTATCATCCGGCGGTGCGATGCGATTAGAGACGACGACTAAGCGACCCATAATGATTTCTCCCGTTGTTTTGCGCTATTTGTTGTTGTTGCTGGTTAGCGACATCAGATATCCACTGCCAGACGCTGGCGACGTTTTCCAGCCGCCATCCGGCAACGGTTTCACCCGGCCCTACCTTGACAGACATGCCACTGGCCTGGTTTACCACGCTGAACCCGGCCTCGTCGGTCAGGTCATCCCCAAAAAATACTGGCGTACGCCCTTTAAACGGCGCTTCCGCCATAAACGCTGCAATGGCAGCGCCTTTATTAATTCCTGCTGGTTTAATCTCGACCACACATTTACCGGGCTGTAACGCCAGCTCCGGATGGGCTTCCGCCACGCTTCTTGCTACCGAAAAGATCGCCGCCTCATGGTGAGGCGCCTGACGGTAGTGCAGCGCAAAGGCCATGCCTTTGGCTTCCAGTTCCGTACCGGGAAGCAGTTCCAGAGCAGAAGAGAGTTGCGCATGCAGCGCCTGAACCAGCGTATCGGGGAGTGAAACTATATGCAGTTGATCATGGATATCGCGGCGCTCCGCTCCGTGCACACCGGCCAGCGGAAAGTGATAAGGACTGGCGAGCATATCCAGCTCGGCCATTGAGCGCCCTGAAATCAATGCCAGTGCCCCCTCGTTCTGTCGGGAGAGTTGCTGCAAATTCTCTAACACCAGATCCGGTACAACAACGTCGTCAGGATGCGGTTCAATCCCGGCGAGCGTCCCGTCGAGGTCAAAAAAGAAAGCAAATTTTCCGGGCAGTACAGGCGGTGCGGTTAACAAGTCAGCCACCCTAATCCTCCTTACAGTGAACAAAACAGCCATGTAAGTATAGACAGTGTGACGGCGCTCGCCATTTAGCAACCGGCCCGTCAGCATAACTGGCGGGCCGGTCAGTGGGTCAACTATGGTTAATAGTTAAGCAGATAAGTGGCTAAAAATAAATCAGACGGTACGCTTAGCTTTTTGCTTGTAACGGTCGAAGATCACTGCTGCCAGCAGGATTAGGCCGCGTACGACGTACTGAGAGAACGGAGAAATATTAAGCAGGTTCATGGCGTTCTCCACGGTCCCCAGAATCAGGATCCCCGCCACCACATATGAGATTTTTCCGATGCCGCCCTTGAGGGATACGCCCCCCAATACGCAGGCTGAAATGACAATCAGCTCATAACCGATAGAGGTCATTGGCTGACCGCTGGTCATACGCGACGCCAGAATAATCCCCGCCGCTGCCGACACAAGCCCGGAAAGCACGAAGATAATGATCTTGGTCCGTACGACCGGGACACCCGCCAGACGCGCCGCTTCCTCGTTCCCGCCAATCGCCAGGGTATTACGACCAAAGGTGGTGCGGTTAAGCAGGAAACCAAACAGGATCAGACAGGCTACCGTCAGCCAGATAGGCGCAGGCAAGCCCAGCCAGTTGGCATAGCCCAGCGTAAAGAAGCGCTCGTCTTCAATCCCCACCGCCTTACCGTCGGAGATGATATAGGCCAGACCGCGCACGATTTGCATGGTCGCAAGCGTCGTGATCAGGGCGTTAATCTTCAGGCGCGCAATCACAAAGCCGTTCACCAGACCGCTCAGCACGCCGAGCATCAGCCCCGCCAGCACGCCGATCCACAGGCTTTCGGTCATATTGATCACCACGGCAGTGGTGACCCCGGCACAGGCAATCACCGAGGCGACCGACAGGTCAAAATCGCCGGAGGCCAGGCAGAATAGCATTCCGCAGGCCACCATGCCGGACATGGAGATGGCCAGCCCCAGCCCCTTCATGTTGATGAAGGTCGCAAAGTTTGGCACAAAAATCGCGCACGCAACGAACAGGGCGGCGAAAACCACCAACATGCCGTACTGGTCCCAGATGCGGCCAAAACTGAAAGCCGACTTCGGCGCTCCGGATGTAGTAACAGAGGACATCATTGACTCCTTACTCAGGCGACAGCCTGGCTAACTTTAGGCATGGCGAGACTCAACGCCTGTTGTTCATTCGCCTGTTCATGCAGCAATTCACCGGCAATTTCGCCTTCACGCATCACTACAATACGGTCGGCGACGCCCAGCACCTCGGGCAGATCGCTGGAGGCGAACAGCACCGCCACGCCGCGTTTTGCCAGCTCATAGATGACGTTATAGATTTCGTGTTTCGCCCCCACGTCGATACCGCGCGTTGGTTCATCCAGCAAAATGACCTTCATGTCTTCCGACAGCCAGCGCCCCAGAATGGCTTTTTGCTGGTTGCCGCCGGACAGGTTCATGATCAGCTGTTCAGCCCCGGGAGTTTTGATGTTCAGCGAACGGATATGGTGATCAGCGTTGCGCGCCTCCCAGCCGTCGTTAATCAGACATCCCGCGCGGATGAACTTGCGCCGGGCAGAGATGTTGATGTTGTCGCGCACCGAGTGCACTGGAATAATGCCTTCGGCCTTTCGATCCTCCGGACAGAGCATGATGCCCGCGTTAATCGCCTGCGCAGGCTTCTGTATATCGACCTTTTTCCCGTCGACGAAGACCTGGCCCTGGGTAATGCGCGTACCGCCAAACAGCCCTTTCATCAGCTCGCTGCGCCCTGCCCCGACAAGGCCAAACAGCCCGACGATTTCGCCGCTGCGCACCGAGAGTGAAATAGGTGTGCGCACGCCTGGGGCTTTAACGCTATCCAGACGCAGACGCTCAGGGCCGTACTCGCGCGGCTTCCAGTGGTAAATATCCCCCAGATCGCGCCCGACCATCGCCTGCACCAGCTGGTCATGATTGACCTGCTGCATATCGGTGAAGGTGCGCACGTAGCGGCCATCCTTAAACACGGTGATGGCATCGCTTAAGGCAAAAATTTCTTCCATACGGTGGGAGACGTACAGAATGATGCGGCCCTCTTTGCGCAGCTCGCGGATCACGCGAAAGAGGTTTTCAATTTCACGCGCCGAGAGCGAGCTGGTTGGCTCGTCAAAAGCGATGATCTTGGCGTTACGCGCCAGCGCTTTGGCAATTTCCACCATCTGCCACTGGCCGATGGAGAGATACTTAAGGGGCGTTTGCGGATCGACATCCAGCCCAAGGTGCCTGAGCTGCAAGCCCGCTTCATAGTTGAGCAGCGAGCGGTTGACCACGCCGCTTTTATGCGGAAGCTGGCCCAGGTAGATGTTCTCCGCCACGGTCATTTCAGGAATGAGATGCAGCTCCTGATAGATGATGGCGACGCCCGCGTTTAACGCTGCCGTGGTATCGGCAAAGGCCACCTCTTCGCCGCGAATGGCCAGCGTGCCGGTGGTGGGCGTGTAGTTGCCGCTGAGAATTTTTAGCAGCGTGGATTTTCCCGCGCCGTTCTCCCCCATCAGGGCATGAACCTGACCGGCATAGCAGTCGAAGCTGATATCGGTCAGCGCGTTTACGCCGGGGAATGTTTTACCGATGCCGCGGAAAGAGAGATACGGATCAGACTGTTGCATAACGACTCCGTGATTCCTGTAGTGTGTACGTCAGGCCCCTCACGGCGTGTGAGGGGCGCAATCACAGCGTATTACTTACCGCCCAGTCCTTTTTTCGCCAGCTCCTCTTTGAAATTATCGCGGGTGATCAGCACCACATCGGTTACTTCGGTGAATTTCGGCGGCTCAACCCCCTTGGTCACCCAGTTGTAAAGCATTTCGCTGGATTTATAGCCGTGGACATCCGGGCTTGGCAGCAGAGAGCCGTAGAAGCCGGTCGCCTGCGCTTTAGACAGTTCGCTCACGGCGTCCACGCCGTTGATGCCGATCCCGATAATGTCCGGTGCTTTAAAGCCCTGGCCTTCCGTTGCACGCACGCCGCCCAGCACGGTGTTATCGTTCATCCCCACCACCAGCCAGTGTTTCACCTCCGGATGCTGGACGAGCATGGAGTTCGCCGCATCAAAGGCGCCCGGGATATCGTTGGATTTGGTCGGGACTTTGTAGATTTGTTTTTCCGGGAAGCCAGCCGCTTTTAGCGCGTCCATGGAGCCCGTGGTACGACGACGGGCGGTATCCAGCTCGTCAGCGGTAATCGCCATCACGGCGGTCTCTTTTACATCCCAGCCGCGTTTTTGCATCTCTTTATAGAGCTCCTGGCCCTGACGCTCGCCGATTTTGGTGGCCGCCATCATCACCAGCGGAACGGTATCCATCGGTTTGCCTTTGGCATTCACGAACTGATCGTCCACCGCAATCACTTTCATGTCATAACCGCGCGCTTTCGCGGCAATCGCTGAACCCAGCTTTGGATCCGGCGTACAGATAACGAAACCTTTCGCGCCGCTCGCCGCCAGGCTATCAATGGCGTTAAGCGTTTTCTCGCCGTCAGGTACAGCGATTTTAATTACCTCAAATCCCAAATCTTTTCCGGCTTTATCAGCAAATTTCCATTCGGTCTGGAACCACGGTTCTTCCGGCTGTTTAACCAGAAAACCGAGCTTTAAATTTTCAGCGATAGCGGATTGTGACATAACGGCAGCCAGGCCGATGGCCGCCAGCGCTTTAGTAAATTTGTGCATGGTAAACTCCAGCTTTAGCATTCTTATCTGTAGGGAATAATGGCGAACAACTTATTTAATCGGACTTAAAACAAGGCATTAGCGCTTACCTCGTTATAAGCGTTATTGCTGGAGATAGTTTTAGCGGGAAATTAATCATCCATAAGAGAGCGACATCACACCGCAGAATTACAGTAATTGCGTACATAAATTCAGCGAAAAATGACATAAAAAAGGACGTAATTGTCCTACAAATGGAAAGGAGTTAAGCAGGATTATCCATAAGGTCAGCTAAGAAATCCCTGTAACCCGGACGCCTTAGCGTCCGGCAGAAAATTTACCAGCGGTAATAGATGTGTTCAGCATGATCGCGCACGGGGGCATCGTCGCCCAACAGACGCGCCGAGAGCGTCAGCGCAAAGTCAAAAGCGTGCCCCAGCCCCTTGCCGCTGATGAGGTTGTTATCCTCCACCACCGGCGCATCCACATATACTCCATCATCAACGGACTGCCAAAGATCGCCGGAACAGACGTAGCGCCGCCCCTTCAGTAGCCCGTTTGCGCCCAGCACCCGCGCAGCCGCAGAGCAGATCGGGCAGATGAGTTTGCCGTGCTCGTCATGCGCGGAAACAAAGCGTATCACCTCCTGGTTAGCCGCAAGATTGATACTCCCCTGCGGCCCACCGGGTAACACGACCGCGTCATACAGCCTATTAATACGTTCCGTTAAGGTACTGTCAGCCACCATGGGGATATTGTGGTAACTCACTACCGCACGGGACTCCGCGCAGGCCAGCGTTTCCACCTCAATCTGCAAGCGACGCAGGATATCCACTGTGATAATCGCTTCTGCTTCTTCAAAACCAGGTGCCAGCAGCACCGCAACTTTTGTCATCATAAACCCCTAGAAGTGAAAAGATATAAAACATCGTTTCATTTTCCAGATTTGTTAGATAACAATCTTACGACGCGATCACAGAACCGTATATTATGTGAAAATTGATTTAGCTCAAATTTGCTACAGCAGGATATATTTGCAGTTATTATTTCTGATTTAACACTTTCACAGAATTTCCCGCCACAGAAGGTTTCCTGAAACGATAAAAATGGGAAGCACTGATTTTAATATCATTAAAATCATAAAGATAAAAAATATTTTATCTCGCCACCTGTTTTCTGTTCTGCGCTATATTTAAATTTGTAATGTATGGTAAACACAGCCCAACTAAGAGTTTTCTTAATTCAAAGAGAAGCGTATGCTTATTTAAATCGAACACAGGACGTGAATTTTCGAGTTTGTTTACCTTGCAGAAATCTTTTTCTGTTATTCAATCGTCAGTACCTGCCGGGTCAGGTTTCGTAGCGGACATCAAGTCCCACAGTCAATAAGGATATGAGTATGACTACCCAAACGATGATGCAAAAACTGAATGCCCAGATGAACCTGGAGTTTTATGCTTCAAATCTGCATCTGCATTTGAGCGCCTGGTGTTCCAGAAAAAGCCTCAACGGCACTGCCACCTTCTTTCGTACTCAGGCGCAAAGTAACGTCACGCACATGATGCGTGTCTTTAACTTTTTGAAAGCCATCGGCGCCAATCCCACAGTCAAAGAGCTTGAAACGATTGAAGATAATTACTCTTCTCTGGAGGAACTGTTCCAGAAAACGCTTGAAGAGTATGAGCAACGCTGTACGAAGCTGAACAAGCTGGCCGATGAAGCCAAAGCGCAACAGGACAACATTACCCTCAAGTTTTTACGTGATATGGACAGAGAGCAGCAGCAGGATGGCATGCTGCTGAAAACGCTCGCAGACGAAATCCGCAACGCGAAACGCGCAGGGATCTGTCTGGAGCAGACGGACCGCCATCTTCTCGACATAGCTACCGTGCAACACCACTAAGTCCTTCACCCGCTCCCGTCAGAGCTGAGAGTTCCCCACAAAATAATGCCTGCACAGACGGCCCCCTCTCCCTTGAGGGAGAGGGCTGGGGTGAGGGGGAACATACGGCTCTGGTGGTCATTCCGTTCACTTTATGTTCCTTGCTACTCTGTCACGGCATAACCGGTGAACGTGCCAGGGTGGCTCAGTCGCCACCACCCTGGCGACCCGGGCTTCCGGCGGAAAATCGCCGCTTCGCGGTACCTTCTGATTATTCCTTCCGGATTATCGGGGACGGGCGGAGGTAACATCCCTGTAAAGCCCGCCCTCTCGGCGCATCCCTGCGCCTCGCCCCGGCCTACAGGAAACGCCTCAGCGATTTACAGCCGGACCGAGGCATCGCTGAAAGCCTTCAGTTATTCTGAAGGCAACGTTATCGCTTTTGCTTTCAAATTACTGGGGATCCCTCAGCCCGTCAGGGAGTGGGTGCCAACTCCCTGCTTTTGCTGACATTTAACAAATCAGATCTTGCTCCCAATGAATAACCACACATCGTGTAATGATTTGTTTAATTACATACATTAACGAGGGAGCATCATGATCACCATTGAGTTTATTGTCATTATCCTCTGCCTGCTGGTAGGTACCCGCTTCGGCGGGATGGGCCTGGGGCTGATAAGCGGCATCGGCCTGTTTATTTTGAGTTTTGTCTTTGGTCTGCAACCCGGTAAACCGCCGGTTGACGTGATGCTCACGATCCTCGCCGTCATCGGCTGCGCGGCCACACTACAAACCGCCGGTGGCCTGAACGTGATGATGCAATTCGCAGAGCGCCTGCTGCGTAAACATCCCCAGCACATCACCCTTCTCGCGCCGTTTACCACCTGGATGTTGACCTTTCTCTGCGGGACCGGCCACGTCGTCTACACTATGTTTCCCATTATCGCGGATATCGCCCTGAAAAAAGGCATTCGCCCGGAACGGCCGATGGCGGTGGCCTCGGTGGCCTCACAGATGGCGATCACCGCCTCCCCCGTTTCCGTGGCCGTCGTTTCGCTGGTCTCAATTCTGGGTGCGCAGCACGGTATCGGCCACGCGTGGGGGATCCTCGAAATACTCGCCGTTTCCGTACCGGCCTCACTGTCAGGCGTCGCCATTGCGGCACTGTGGAGCCTGCGCCGGGGGAAAAACCTCGCAGACGATCCTGAATTTCAGGAAAAGCTGAAAGATCCGAAACAGCGGGAGTTTATCTATGGGGGAACGGAGACGTTGATGGATCAGCGTTTCCCTAAACAGGCCTACTGGTCAACGTGGATCTTCTTCGCCGGGATTGCCGTTGTGGTCCTGCTGGGTGCGTTGCCCGAGTTGCGTCCGGCGTTTGAGATCAAAGGCAAAATGACGGCCCTGTCGATGAACCTTGTCATTCAAATGATGATGCTTATTGCCGGGGCCATCATGCTGATGACCTGTAAGGTTAATGCGTCGGCCATTTCAAACGGAGCGGTATTTAAGGCGGGGATGGTCGCCATCTTCTCGGTGTTTGGCGTGGCATGGATGAGCGATACCTTTTTCCAGGCGCATCTCGACGAACTGAAAATGGCACTGGAGGGGGTAGTGAAGAGTCATCCCTGGACGTATGCCATCGTGTTGTTTCTGGTGTCGAAACTGGTCAACAGCCAGGCCGCGGCCTTGACCGCAGTCGCCCCGATGGGGTTGATGTTAGGCATCGATCCGAAAATGCTGGTGGCCTTCTTCCCGGCCTCCTACGGCTACTTTGTGCTGCCCACCTATCCGAGCGATCTGGCCTGTATTGGATTCGATCGCTCCGGCACCACCCGCATCGGTAAATTCATCATCAACCACAGCTTTATTCTGCCGGGCCTGATTGGCGTCAGCTGTGCCTGCGTGGTGAGCTATCTGCTGGTGCAGACGTTCTTTTGAACCTTCTGCGGGCGACAGACTCTGTCGCCCTTCGACGTAAAATCAGAAAACGGTTTCTAATTTTAAAACATCGGTTTATTTTAGTGTGACTCACCCTGCGGCGTGAAGCGCAGTTCAATCAGCGCGATCGCTTTCTGGATCGCGCGGAGCGTAACCGGGTCCGCCGCAGCAGGATGATTGGTGAAATCGATGTTTTTTAGCTGGGTCGACATCTTTTCGCGTACCTCAACCGGCGCGATAACGTCAATCACATCAAGGATTTGTTTGATAACCAGCTGGCAGGCGACGACGTCAGATACCAGTTCCTGATCGGCGCTCAGGTTTTGTGACATGGGGTTCTCCTTATTCAAAGGCCGCCATAGTAGCAAAACAGACGCCCTTCCATCTCCCTCTCGTCGTCCGCAGACATAAAAAAACCTGCCGAAGCAGGTTTTTTTATCAGAACATCGCACCCGGTGGGACGTCTTTAAACGTTGTGCAGTAGTTAGCCCACATGCTTTTCAGGATTTTGCGCAGTTTCATTATGTTGCTCCAGTAACGTGTTATGCAGGTGTTATTATCAATACGCTTATAATATGACCGTCATCACGAAAATCAACCATTTTGTGACCTGCATCACAGTTAACAAACCCTCAGTGCTGCCGGTTTGTTAAAAAAAGGCACGATAAATCCGCACGTTACAGACTTATAAATTCCAGTAAATTTTTATAAAATTTTTTGAGCGGGCAGGAAGAGAATGGGTGAAAACGTATCCGGCAAAGAGAGCCGTGGATTATCGCCTGCGGCACTGCTGGTGGCCGGTGCTTTCTTTATGGAGTTTCTGGACGGGACGGTGATCGCCACCGCATTGCCGGATATGTCAAAAAGCTTCGGCGTACAGGCCGTGGATCTGAATATCGGCATCAGCGCCTACCTGATCACCCTTGCCGTGCTGATCCCCGCCAGCGGCTGGATCGCCGACCGCTTCGGCGCGCGAAAAGTATTTGCCCTCGCGCTGGCGATCTTCACGCTGGCCTCGGTATTTTGCGGCCTGTCCACCACGCTCGAGGAGTTTGTCGCAATGCGCGTCTTCCAGGGCATGGGTGGCGCGCTGATGGTGCCTGTGGGTCGCCTGGCCGTGTTACGTACAACGCCAAAGCATCAGCTCATCACGGCAATCGCCACCCTGACGTGGCCTGCGCTGGTCGCGCCGATCATCGGCCCGCCGCTGGGCGGGTTCATTACAAGCTATGCCGACTGGCGCTGGATCTTCTTTATTAACGTGCCGCTGGGGATAATCGCCATTTTGCTGGCACTGCGAATCATTCCAGACCTGCATGAAGATACGCGCCGACCGTTTGATTTACCGGGTTTTGTGGTCACCACCCTTGCCATGGTGAGCCTGGTTTATGCGATGGAGTTGATGGGCGCAGAGCCTCTGCGGATAGAATTAACTGCCACGCTGTTTATCGTCGGTGTCGTCGCGTTGAGCCTGGCGCTTCGCCACTTTAAGCGGGCAACCTGGCCGATGATCAGGCTCGATGCGATGCAAGTGCCGACGTTTCGCGTCACCCTGTACGGCGGATCGCTGTTTCGCGCCTCCATCAGCGCGGTTCCGTTCCTGTTACCGCTGATGTTCCAGGTCGGCTTTGGCATGGACGCGTTCCATTCTGGCCTGCTGGTGCTGGCCGTTTTCGTAGGCAATCTCACCATTAAACCGGCGACGACGCCCCTGATCCGCAGCCTGGGGTTTAAACGGCTGTTGCTGATTAACGGTTCACTGAATGTCCTGGCGCTGCTGGCCTGCGCCTTTCTTACGCCGCAGACTCCTGTGTGGCTCGTCATGCTGATCCTCTATCTGGGTGGCGTTTTTCGTTCGATCCAGTTTACAGCCATCAGTACGCTGGCCTTTGCGGATGTACCCTCTGCGCAGATGAGCTATGCCAATACGCTGTTTTCAACCGCAACGCAGCTTGCCGTGGGACTTGGGATCACGCTCGGGGCAATTGGTATTCGTATCGGGGAAAAAGTCAGTGAGACGATGGGGATTGCCGGCATGCCGGGAATGAGCTTCCGGCTGGCATTTGTGGCGATCGCGCTGATCTGCCTGGTGGGAATGGTTGACACGCTGCGTCTGACCAAAAATGCAGGCAGCACGGTATCATCGAAAAAGTAAGGCTCTGTGCCGGGCGGCAACGCACCGCCCGGCAAAGGAAATCAGCCAACAATACCGCGTACGAAGGCTTCGATCTCTTTGTCCTGGCAGTTCTCGAAGAAGCACTGCTGGAAGCGCTGGCCTGAGACGGCGGTTTTAACCAGCTCAGGATCGATTGCACGCAGGGTATCCAGATAGTTTTCTTTTACCACCGCCGCTTTCACCTGGTTCAGAATACCGGCGTTACGCACCTGCGGCTCCTTACGCTCTGGTGGATAGCCTTCGCCATTGCGTCCGGTAAACGCTTTCTCAAAAATAAAGCGTACGTTCAGTTCTGCCCCCCAGCCGAAGCCCTTCGCAAACGGCAGAGAAAGCGCGTTACCGTTGTTGATTTGCGCGAACAGGAAAGCATCCGCAGGATCGATGCAGTAACCGCAAATCACACCCGGATGGATGTTCAGGGACATTAACGCGCCCTGCCCGGTACCGCAGCCGGTGACAACAAAATCAACGGCTTTAGCGTTAAGCAGAATGCTCGCCATGATGCCCAGGTGAATATAAGTGAGATGATGATCGTTCTCATCACTCATACCGACGTTATAGACCGGGAAACCTTTCTCATCAGCAACGGCTTTCAGCTCATTAAGGATGATGGGATTCTTAGCGGCCTGGCTGTTTTCCATCATCAGTGCAATTTTCATCTTGTCTCTCCTGAATGCATGGCGGGCGATCCCGCTGTGGATACCTTTTCAACTTAACCTTACTATCAAACAAACGCACTTTCAAATTAAGTGAAAACTTGTTTTAAAAAACAAAGATGCGCTCACAATTTCGCTCGGTGGCCCGGCTCGTTGTAGAGTGAAAGGGCAGATCCTCCGGCTATTCCGGCCATTGCGTCCCGTCGCGTTGGTTACAATGGCGTATTTCCCGTCACGCAGAGTGAAACATGAAACGTGTAATCATAGCCGGAACGATCCTGTTGCTCGCCGGGTGCAGCATCAACCGTCAGGCAGAAGTCAGTAGTACGGATGCCCCAAACGGAATTGTGCGCCTCGACTATGGCCAGACCATGCTCCAAAACGCCTGGTCTGATGACTATGTTAATAACGGTACGGCAACAAAGGCCTGCCAACGCATGGGCTACGCCTCCGCGTCAGCCTACGGGCAGCCGATTAAAACCTGCACCCTGATCAGCGGTTCACTCTGTCTGAACGAAAGTGTGACCATTCAGTATAAATGTCAGGGATACGCCGTTACCTCTTCCAGCCAGAATCCGTGGTATTAACCGCGACTGCCAGTCACGCTGGCAGTTTATTTAATAAGAACAAAAACAATTCTCATTAATAAATACAAATGGCGGCAATGCGTTTTATTCCCATTCGTATTTTTAATAAATAAATATTTATTTTACTTTTTGCAAATAATTAAATAACAAATTATAGTGTCGCTCATCGTGAACCAGAATTAATAAACCGGAGCTGCACCATGTTAAAAACTGAAATGATCGACAAGCTCAATGCGCAAATGAATCTTGAGCTATTTTCTTCCCTGCTTTATCAGCAGATGAGCGCCTGGTGCAGCTATCACAGCTTTGAAGGGGCTGCCGCCTTCCTGCGTCGTCATGCCCAGGAAGAGATGACGCACATGCAGCGTCTGTTTGATTACCTGACGGACACCGGCAGCCTGCCGCGCATTGATAACGTGGTATCGCCTTTCGCCGAGTACGGCTCTCTTGATGAACTGTTCCGTGCCACCTATGAGCACGAACAGCTGATCACCCAGAAAATAAATGAACTGGCTCATGCCGCCATGACCAGTCAGGATTATCCAACCTTTAATTTCCTTCAGTGGTATGTGGCTGAACAGCACGAAGAAGAGAAGCTGTTTAAATCCGTGCTGGATAAATTATCTCTGGCAGGTAAATCCGGGGAAGGTCTGTACTTCATTGATAAAGAGCTGTCGACGCTCGACACGCAGAATTAATAGAAAAGCGGTGCTGAGTTTTCAGCACCGCTTTATTCAATGACGGCAAATTTTACTTTCGTGCGTGGAAAATCCGTCTGCTGCCGGAATGAATTTTCCGCGCGCCGCCAGAAACGCCACCAGCTCCGCGGCTGTCATTTCCGAAGCTGAACAAGTATGGAAACGCGCCGCTTCGCCAAAGCGGGCATGTATCGCCTCAACCAGACTCTCCTTCGTATAACGCTCACCTGACTCAATCATCATATTCAGCACGTCGTGTCCGTGAATTGACATCATTACCTCTCGCAAATAAAAAGCAGACTAAATGCTCCCTCCACGACACGCTTTGCGCTGGCGCAGGTTCCCCCTTTCTTTTTGTAAATTAATCATTACACCCTATGTAACGGTGATTTGACGAGATGGTGCTTTTCCCTTACTCTGCGCCGCAGAATAAGTCGCGGTATGGAAGCGTTGTAGAGGAAAGCGTGAAGAACAGAACTCTGGGAAGTATTTTTATCGTCGCCGGAACGACAATTGGCGCAGGAATGTTGGCCATGCCGTTGGCTGCCGCCGGCGTCGGGTTTGGGGTTACCGTAGTGCTGCTGGGCGGTCTTTGGGCCCTGATGTGTTACACCGCGCTATTATTGCTGGAGGTTTATCAACATGTCCCTGCCGATACCGGCTTAGGCTCCCTGGCTGCACGCTATCTTGGACGCTACGGGCAGTGGATCACCGGTTTCAGCATGATGTTCCTGATGTACGCGCTGACCGCCGCCTACATCAGCGGCGCCGGGGAGCTGATTGCGTCAAGTATCAATGACGGCTTCGGTGCGTCGCTTTCACCGGAAACAGGCGCCATTGTCTTTACGCTGATCGGTGGCGGTGTGGTTTGTGCGGGCACGTCGCTGGTCGATCTGTTTAACCGTTTTTTGTTCAGCGCCAAAATTCTCTTCCTTGTTGTGATGCTGGTGCTGCTGGCACCGCATGTGCACAAGGTTAACCTGCTCTCCCTCCCGCTGGAGAAAGGTCTGGCGCTTTCGGCCATCCCGGTGATTTTCACCTCTTTCGGTTTTCATGGCAGCGTGCCGAGCATCGTGAGCTATATGAACGGGGATATTCGCAAGCTGCGCCGCGTCTTTGTGATCGGCAGCGCCATTCCGTTGATTGCTTACCTGTTCTGGCAGCTGGTGACGCTGGGCAGTATTGATTCCACCACCTTTATCGGCCTGATGGCAGAGCATTCTGGTCTGAATGGATTCCTGGTTGCCCTGCGTAACGTGGTGGCCTCTTCACACGTGGAGCTGGCGGTACATCTGTTTGCAGACCTGGCGCTGGCAACCTCCTTCCTCGGCGTGGCGCTTGGCCTGTTTGACTATATGGCGGATCTGTTCCAGCGTCGCAATACCGTTGCCGGACGCTTACAGACGGGGGCGATGACCTTCCTGCCGCCGCTGGCCTTCGCGCTCTTTTATCCGCGCGGGTTTGTGATGGCGCTGGGGTATGCTGGCGTGGCGTTATCGGTACTGGCCCTGCTGCTGCCTTCCCTGCTGGCGTGGAAGAGCCGCCAGCAACATCCGCAGCAAGGATACCGCGTGGCGGGTGGTAAGCCGCTGCTGTGCGTGGTGTTTGGTTGTGGGGTGGTGATTATTCTGGTGCAGGTGCTGATTGCAGCGGGAATGCTGCCGGAAGTGGGATAAAAAAAGGGGCTATGAATAGCCCCTTTTTTCAGTGCAGACAGCAACTCTTAAACTTCTTCCCGCTCCCGCACGGACACGGATCGTTACGTCCCACCTTCGACCCGTTCACGATCGGCTTTTTCGCTTCCGGCTGCTGCGGATTAGCCACCCAGTAGTTGTACAAACGCAGCGCCGCAGGCTGAATGCTCTCGATGCTGGCCATATACTCCTCTTCGGTCAGCGCATCCAGCTTCTCGCTGTGCTCTTCCGTTCCGTGCAGGGCAATCACCGCCAGATCCGCTTCCAGCGCTTCCGGCAGGGATGACCAGTCCGTCAGCGCCACGCCGCGCATGTAGCCATAGCACCACTCTTCCACTACGGTATAGCTCTGACCGTCAACGTCGTTATAGCCAAACAGCGGTTCAAACTGATCCGGGTATTCGCTCAGGCGCTCGGCAATATCGTTCATGTGCTTAAAGCAGAGATCGATAAAACGGTTCATTTCACGATCGTTTTTCCAGCGCGGAATATACTTCTCACCACCCCATACCGCCACCAGCCAGGTGTCGGGCTCCACCACAACGGGACCGGAAAGTACTGCGGTAAGCATGCCGTCCAGTTCGGACACGTCAATCACGGATGCATCGTCGTGTCCGTAAGAGATTAATGTCTCTTCCAGCCACGCCATCTCGCTTTCAGTTAATGGGCCTTCAGCCATTGCTGATACTCCTGATAAAAAAAACGATCCTGACATATATCGCCGCGCATGCCTATCTGAAGTTTAGGTCTTTATTGCTGCAAAAACGTGCAAATCGTGACCGTTGCACAACTTATGGGCTTTGTTGTTAAGGAGATGTGATCTCCGCTGTAAATTCATCTCATCCCGCAAAGGCGCATAAAACGGCGCTCTATACTCAACGTGTTGTGACCCGGTCAAGGGATTAACCATTCTGGCAACCTTTTTGCTTAATGTTCTGCGCGCTTCGCGGTGCGTGGGATCCTCGCCGTATTAAGCACGAGATTGCTTCTAAAGTGCATTTTGTTCTCGCTCTTGTTTTTGGATTTACGATGCCATCAGGCGTTCGGGTTTATACCTGGTGCAAAAACCTCTTTGCTAAGGAACATAATAATGTCGCTGAAATTTACCAAAACTCCCCTCTCCCTGTTGCTGGCCGGTTGTCTGGTGACGGCCTTTTCTGCACAGGCCGATATCGTGATCGGCGTGGCCGGGCCGTTCACAGGCCCGAACGCAACCTATGGCGATCAATACTGGCATGGCGCTACGCAGGCGGCGGAAGACATTAACGCCGCTGGCGGGATCAACGGTGAGAAAATCAAACTGGTTCAGGGCGATGACGCCTGCGAACCCAAACAGGCCGTTGCCGTCGCCAACCGCTTAGTCGATCAGGATAAAGTGAAAGCGGTCGTCGGCCACTTCTGCTCCTCGTCGACCATGCCCGCCTCCGAGGTCTATAGCGATGCCGGGATCCTCTCCATCACCCCCGGCTCAACGAACCCGCTTATTACCGAGCGGGGCATGAGCGATATGTTCCGCATGTGCGGACGTGACGACCAGCAGGGCCAGGTCGCCAGCGATTTCATTCTCGATAAGCTGAAAGCCAAACGGGTCGTCATCATCCACGATAAAGACACCTACGGTCAGGGGCTGGCGGACGCCACTAAAGCGGCGCTGGCGAAACGCGGCGTTAAGGATGTGATGTACGAAGGGTTGTCCCGCGGGGAGAAAGACTTTAACGCGCTGGTGACCAAAATTGGCGCACAAAAACCAGACGTGGTGTTCTTCGGGGGCTGTCACCCGGAAGCGGGCCCGCTGGTTCGCCAGATGCGTGAACAGGGCGTGCAGGCGAAGTTCTTCTCGGGAGACTGTATCGTCAATGAAGAGATGGTCACCGCCGCCGGTGGGGCGCAGTACACCAACGGTATTTACATGACCTTCGGTAAAGACCCGCGCCTGATCCCGGACGGAAAAGCCGTCATCGAGAAATTCCGCGCCGGTAAATTTGAACCAGAAGGATACACCCTCTACGCCTATGCGTCTGTGCAGGCTATCGCAGCGGCATTCAAGGCCACGAAAGGGACGGATTCCGTAAAAGCCAGCGAGTGGCTGAAGGCTAACCCTGTCGACACGGTGATGGGTAAAAAAGCCTGGGACAGCAAAGGTGACCTCAAAGTGTCTGACTACGTGGTCTACCAGTGGGACGACAAAGGCAAATATAAAGAAGTGCCATAACGGGACGGAATCTGCTCAACGCCGGCAGGTCTGACTGTCGGCGTAACCCTTTATTCAGGTGCGCGACCATGAGTACATTCTTCCTGCAACAATTAATTAATGGCTTAACGCTGGGTTCGGTCTACGGTCTTATCGCCATCGGCTACACCATGGTGTACGGCATCATCGGTATGATCAATTTCGCCCACGGCGAAGTGTATATGATCTCCGCCTATCTCTCGGCCATTGGCCTGGCCCTGCTGGCGTTTTTTGGACTCCACTCCTTTCCGCTGCTGATCCTGGGAACCCTTGTTTTCACCATCGTGGTCACCGGCGTTTATGGCTGGACGATTGAGCGCATCGCCTATAAGCCGCTACGCAATTCGACGCGTCTGGCGCCGCTGATTTCGGCCATCGGGATGTCGTTGATACTGCAAAACTACGTCCAGCTCAGCCAGGGCCCACGGCAGCAGGGCGTACCGACCATGCTGGATGGTGTGCTGCGTTTTCACCTCGGCGAAGGGTTTGTCCAGATAACCTATACCAAAGTCTTTATTCTCATCGCCTCGTTCGCGGGCATGCTGGTGCTGACCTGGATTATCAACCGTACCCGCTTAGGGCGCATGTGCCGTGCGGTGCAGCAGGATCGTAAGATGGCCTCCATTTTGGGTATCAACACCGACAGAATTATTTCGCTGGTGTTTGTTATCGGCGCAGCCATGGCCGGGCTGGCGGGCGTGCTGATCACCATGAATTACGGCACCTTTGATTTTTACGTCGGGTTCGTTATCGGCATCAAGGCCTTTACGGCGGCGGTGCTGGGCGGCATCGGCTCTCTGCCCGGTGCGATGCTTGGCGGGCTGATTCTGGGCGTCGCAGAAGCGCAATTCTCCGGGATGGTGAACTCGGATTATAAAGACGTGTTCTCGTTTGGATTGCTGGTATTAATCCTGATCTTCCGTCCTCAGGGGCTGCTGGGCCGCCCTGTCGTGGCTAAAGTGTAAGGAACAACGCGATGACCTCTGACGGCTTTTCCCTGAAGCGCTGCATTCTGGACGCGATTTTTTCCGGAATGATCGCCCTGATTATTTTCGGCCCGATTGCGGGCGTGATACTGGATGGTTACAGCTTTAACTTTGACGGCCAGCGGCTGGCGTGGATTGTAGGCACGGTGATGCTGGGACGCTTTTTGCTGAGCGCCTTTTCAGCTACGGCGGCCGGAAGACGTTTACAGGCGCGGTTTGAATCCGACAATGCGGGGGTGTATGTCCGGCCACCGGCGTATAAAAGCCGCATGCGCTGGATCATTCCGCTGATTGTCACGCTGGCGATCTGCTTCCCGTTTGTGGCCACAAAATACGTTCTGACGGTCGCTATACTCGGACTGATCTACGTCCTGCTCGGTCTTGGGCTGAACATTGTCGTTGGCCTGGCAGGGCTGCTGGATCTGGGTTATGTCGCCTTCTATGCCATCGGCGCTTACGGGCTGGCGCTCGGGTATCAGTATCTGGGGCTTGGGTTCTGGAGCATGCTGCCGCTGGCGGCGCTAATGGCTGCGGGCGCGGGCGCCCTGCTCGGCTTTCCGGTGTTGCGCATGCACGGGGATTATCTCGCCATCGTCACGCTCGGGTTTGGCGAGATCATCCGTCTGGTGCTGAACAACTGGCTTACCTTCACCGGCGGGCCTAACGGCGTTTCAGCCCCTGCTCCGACCTTTTTTGGCCTGGAGTTTGGCCGACGCGCCAAAGAAGGCGGCGTCCCTTTCCACGAGTTCTTTGGCCTGACCTATAACCCCAACATGAAGTTTATTTTCATCTATGCGGTACTGTTCCTGGTAGTCATGCTGGTGCTGTACATTAAACACCGGCTGACCCGAATGCCCATTGGACGGGCGTGGGAAGCGCTCCGTGAGGATGAGATTGCCTGCCGTTCCATGGGGCTGAATCACGTTCTGGTCAAACTCTCGGCCTTCACCCTGGGCGCATCGACGGCAGGTATCGCCGGGGTGTTTTTTGCCACCTGGCAGGGGTTTGTTAACCCCACCTCTTTCACCTTTTTTGAATCGGCCCTCATCCTCGCGATTGTGGTCCTGGGCGGGATGGGCTCCACCGTCGGCGTCGTGCTGGCCGCCTTTGTGCTAACCGTCACGCCAGAACTGCTGCGCAGCTTTGCGGAATACCGCGTGCTGCTGTTTGGCATGCTGATGGTGGTGATGATGATCTGGCGTCCTCGCGGTCTGATCCGCATCAACCGCAGCGGATTTGCCGTGCGTAAAGGAGTGGCGCCATGAACGCAACGATTTTGCGTGTAGAACATCTGATGATGCACTTCGGCGGGATCAAGGCCTTAAACGACGTCAATCTTGAGGTGCAGCGCGGCTCTATTACTGCACTCATTGGGCCTAACGGCGCGGGAAAAACAACCGTCTTTAACTGCCTGACCGGTTTCTACCGGGCCTCCGGCGGCAACATTCTGTTCAATGCACGAAATAAAACCACCAATGTCATTCAGGTGCTCGGCCAGAAACTCCAGCCGGGCGACTGGCTCAGCCCGGCGCAGCTTGGTCAACGCCTGTTCTATAAGATGTTTGGCGGCACGCATCTGGTGAACCGCGCGGGTCTTGCGCGCACGTTTCAGAACATCCGCCTGTTCCGCGAGATGTCCGTTGTGGAAAACCTGCTGGTGGCACAGCACATGCGCGTCAACAGCAATCTGCTGGCGGGGGTGCTGAACACCCCTGCGTATCGTCGGGCAGAGAACGAGGCGCTGGACCGGGCGTTTTACTGGCTGGAGGTGGTGGATCTGGTAGATTGCGCGAACCGTCTGGCCGGGGAAATGTCCTATGGCCAGCAACGACGCCTCGAAATCGCCCGCGCCATGTGCACCGGCCCGGAGATGATTTGTCTCGATGAACCTGCTGCCGGCCTGAACCCGGTGGAGACGCACAAGCTGAGCGAGATCATCCGGTTCCTGCGCGACCACCACGACATCACGGTTTTGCTGATCGAGCATGATATGGGGATGGTGATGGGCATTTCAGATGACATCATTGTGCTCGATCACGGCGATGTGATTGCCAGAGGTAAACCGGCTGAGATCCAGCACAATGAAAAAGTGATTGCCGCGTATCTGGGCACCGACGAAAGCGAGGTAAATCTGTGAGCGCACCGATGCTTCAATTTCATAATGTGGACGTTTTTTACGGGGTGATCCAGGCATTGAAGCAGGTTTCACTTGAGGTAAACAAAGGGGAAACCGTGGCCCTGATTGGCGCTAACGGCGCGGGGAAGTCAACATTACTGATGTCTGTCTTTGGTCAGCCCCGGATCCGCAACGGGCAGATCCTCTTCTGCGGCGAGGATATCAGCCACAAATCCACCCACTATGTTGCCACCGGCGGCATAGCGCAGGCACCTGAGGGACGACGCATTTTCCCGGATATGTCTGTAGAAGAGAACCTGCTGATGGGGACAATCCCCGTCGGCAATCAGCATGCAGCTGAAGATATGCAAAGTATGTTCGACCTCTTCCCTCGCCTCAAGGAGCGGCGTAACCAGCGGGCGATGACGCTTTCCGGCGGTGAACAGCAGATGCTGGCTATTGCCCGGGCGCTGATGAGCCGTCCTAAACTTCTGCTGCTGGATGAACCCAGCCTCGGCCTCGCACCAATCGTGGTTAAACAGATCTTCCAGACGCTGCGCGAACTGGCCCGTAACGGAATGACGATTTTTCTGGTCGAGCAGAATGCCCACCACGCGCTGAAGTTGTCCGACCGCGGCTATGTGATGGTTAACGGCCAGATTCGGTTAAGCGGCAGCGGCGAGGCGTTGCTGAAGGATCCGGAGGTGAGGAAGGCGTACCTGGGCGGCGTGTGAAGCCAGGAGGCTATAGTGAGAAAAACTCACAGTGATTGCCATTATTAATCGTTTTTCTGATGCGACCGCATTCAAATATCATCTTCACGACCCGCCTTTGCGCGGGTCGATAAAACGTTCAGCCGCAAACTGAATAATAATGATAAGAGGATCCGGGGCAAATATGACACTTGATGCGTTATATCAGTTATTGAAAACTGTATTACCACCTGACACCGATTCAGCCGATGATTTACAGGATTTTATGGCCATGCTTATGGCTAAGAAACATCACTCTGAGGCTCTTTCACCGTTTTCGCAGCGCGTATACATGCTGTCCGTTGCCCATCGCGACCCTAAGCAAGCGGCTGCGCTGATTTCAGCCTGTCATCCTGAAGCAGGAAAGCCCCTTCCGCTGCTCGACTTCTCCGGCTGGCCGCACGTGCGCTACGCCACGTCGGGTGAATTACAGACGCCTGAGACTGAAGAATATTTTCACAGGATTTCGTCTGCCGCCACGATATTACGCGGTGCAATTATTGACGCTGAGCAGCAGAAAAACACGCCAGCATTTTATATTCTGGATAAGGTACTCAGCCTGAACAGCGCTTTGCCAGAACGCTATAAAAAGATGGCAAACATCTCTTACTCATAACGGTATTAATAAACCCGGCTTTCATCGTATTCCAGGTAATCGATATCCAGAGCCGGAACGACCGGGGTATGGTTTTGCAGCCAGCCCAGAAGGTGCTGGATGCTCTCTCTTTTGAGCGAATTTTTTGGCCAGACGAGGTAGTAACCATCTCCCGTCGCGATAGCTTCCCTGAACGGCAGGCCCAGCAGGCCGCTTTTCAGGGCATCAAGCGTGAGATGCAGGTCGGCGATAGCGATGCCGTGCCCGTTCATCGCGGCGATACTTCCCTGTTCAAGGGTATCAAACACCATGCCGCTGCTCATATCGAGCCCCGGACACAATCCTGTTCTTCGCAGCCAGCGCCGCCAGTCACGTCTGTCCGGTGAAGGATGGATCAAATCGCATTGCGGAAGCCGCTGCCGGGCCGGTTCGATAAGCGATGGGGTGCAAACCGGGATAAGCCATTCATGAAAAAGCAGCTGGCTTTCCGTTGTCTCACCAAAACGGCCATTACCGAGAAGGATGGCGCAGTCGTATGGCTCAAGATTGAAATCAACGGTGTCAATGTCCATCCAGACGCTGGCAATCTCCACCTGCGGTTTTGGATGGTTGTTGCGAAAAGATCGCAGCACGTCGAGAAGCCATCTCATGGTCAGGGTGCTGGGTGTTTTTAACCGCAGCAGATGGTTTTCACTGCGAAATGCCCGGCAGGCCCATTCAATGCTCGTGAAGCTTTCGTTAAGCTGTCCGGCAAGCACTCGCCCGGCTTCAGTGACCTCCACGCGAGGACCTAGCCTTTTGAAAAGCTCGCAGTCGAACCACAGTTCAAGGGTACGGACATGTCTGCTGACCGCGCCCGGCGTAATATTGAGCGTTTCAGCGGCTTTACTGAAGGAGTTCAACCGCGCAGCAACTTCAAACGCACGCAGTGCATACAATGGCGGTAAAGACATAGCGTCCCTTAAATGAAAAAATTCATTATGCTAAAACTTGTTACGGGGCAATGCCAGCAAGTAAATTATGGAGAAAAACAATGAGCCCCAATATACCGAGTCATAGCGATAGGGGTCAAAATCTATATGCAAAAAGCTGCTGACAAACTCGTAGCCATTGGCAAAGATGTTTATCTGAACGGCTGCAATAGCGATTACAAACATCCTATACGCGATAAATAGCGGGTATTTATACAGCCTGTTAACTTTTAGTTTGCCGAGATAAAGCAAGAGAAAAATTGCAATAGATACAATAAAATAGGCCACGGCAGGCCAAACAGGTGGATGAAGCGAAAATTCTAACTCTTGAGACATAATCAATTCTCTTTTGCTATCTGGTACATCTGCCACCCCGTAATGCTTCCACTGGTCAAATCCAGCGCCATTGCGGTGTTAGATGCCTCTTGCCAGCCTCTGATATAAACGGATTGGATATTTGTGGAATAAACTCCAGGACTTCTCTCTGGGACCCAAAACTTTTCTGCCCGCACCATATGCCGATAAAGAGAGATCAACGACGCCATAGACTAACTCAGCCTGGTTATTACCATAACCTAACTTCGTAGCAGCAAATCTAAAGGGATATCGGATCTGGAAGGAACGCTTAACGAAAAACAGGGAATCGCTGGTCATAAAAACGCGTCACAGACAGCACGTTATGATAGAAAAATTCCTATAGTTCCGGTAGTCGGAGGGCAGTAATGCCCTCTTTTTATGGTGAAGCCGAATGGCGAAAGAATGGCGAATGGCGAATGGCGAAAATTAGGCAATAAAAAACCACCTTTCGGTGGTTTACACGACACTGCTTATCATTGATTTTATTCTAGTTTTCCCATGGTAGCCGGAGTGGGACTTGAACCCACACAGCGCGAACGCCGAGGGATTTTAAATCCCTTGTGTCTACCGATTCCACCATCCGGCCAGGGAAGAAAGTGGAGGCGCGTTCCGGAGTCGAACCGGACTAGACGGATTTGCAATCCGCTACATAACCGCTTTGCTAACGCGCCTTAAATCTTTTGTCTTTCGACCTGCACCCGCAAACTGCCGATGCATTAATCTGGAGCGGGAAACGAGACTCGAACTCGCGACCCCGACCTTGGCAAGGTCGTGCTCTACCAACTGAGCTATTCCCGCATGTTATCAAGTAACTATTTAACGACTTGCTAAGCACTTGATTTCATTATCGTCCGGCTTACTGTGCCGCCGTTCGATGCGTTGCATTCTACTGATATGACGTTATGAGTCAACGTTATTTTTTGCATCTCAGGATCGTTTGCTGAAAATTAAGCCGAAACGATCACTGTTCAAGCAAATCACCGCGCGCAGCGTTCAAGTATTGCAACATTGACCACAATGTCAGCACCGCCGCAACCCACAGCAGACCAATGCCGGCCCACTCTACCCAGGCATTCGGACGCCACAGCATCCACACCAGCGCCGCCATCTGCGCAGTGGTTTTAACTTTACCGATCCAGGACACCGCCACGCTGCTGCGTTTACCCAGCTCCGCCATCCACTCGCGCAGGGCAGAGATAATAATCTCACGGCCAATCATGGTCGCGGCAGGCAGCGTCACCCACCAGGTATGATAATGTTCCGCCACCAGCACCATCGCGATTGCCACCATCACCTTATCCGCAACCGGATCGAGGAACGCGCCAAAGCGGGTACTCTGGTTCCAGCGACGCGCCAGATAACCGTCAAACCAGTCCGTCACGGCGGCAATCAGGAAAATGAGCGCACAGGCAAAAGGCGCCCAGACGACCGGCAGGTAAAATGCCAGGACGAAGAACGGAATGAGCACAACACGAAAGAGAGTAAGCAACGTAGGGATATTAAATCGCATGATGACGGTAACTGTCTGTTGTCAGTAAAATTTAGCTCTATGTTGCTACAGAGCCCTCAATGTTTCAACGAGTAGTAGATCTTTTCTGCCAGCCCTTGCGAAATACCCGGCACTTTTGCAATTTCTTCCATACTGGCGTTGAGTAATCCTTGCAATCCGCCCATATACTTCAACAGCATCTGGCGACGTTTTGGCCCGACGCCTTCAATCGTCTCAAGGGTACTGGTATTTTTCACTTTCGCCCGTTTTTTGCGGTGTCCGCTAATGGCATGATCGTGCGACTCATCTCGGATGTGCTGGATCACGTGCAGTGCAGGGGAATCTGGCGGCAGGCTAAAGCCCTCGCCTTCCGGCTCAAAGAACAGCGTTTCCAGGCCAGCCTTACGATCTGCCCCTTTAGCTACCCCTAGCAGCAACGGATGGTTCTTATCCCACTCCACGTCGAGCGATTCGAATACCGCCTTCGCCTGCCCCAACTGCCCTTTCCCGCCGTCGATAAGGATAACGTCCGGGATTTTGCTCTCTTCAATCGCTTTACCATAGCGACGACGCAGCACCTGATTCATGGCGGCATAATCGTCACCGGGCGTAATGCCGGTGATGTTATAGCGACGATACTCTGCCCGCAGTGGGCCATTGGCATCAAAGACCACACACGACGCCACGGTCTGCTCACCCATCGTATGGCTGATGTCGAAGCATTCCATGCGTTTCACTTCCGGCAGCTTGAGCAGCGCAGCAAGGGCTGTTAAACGTTGGCTGACGGTCGATTGCTGGGAAAGTTTGGTGGTCAGCGCCGTGGCGGCATTGGTTCGCGCCAGCTTCAGATAACGCGCACGATCGCCGCGCGGTTTCGTCTGGACATTCACCCGGCGGCCTGCCAGCTCTGAAAGTGAGTCCGCCAGCAGGGTTTTATCGTCCAGCGTGAAGTCGAGCAGGATCTCCGAGGGCAGCGTACGCATCTGGCTGCCCTGCAAATAAAACTGGCCGACAAAGGTCTCCACCACTTCACCCATCTCAGTCCCGCCCGGCACTTTCGGGAAGTAACTGCGGCTGCCGAGCACTTTGCCCTGACGAATAAACAGCACGTGAACGCAGGCCAGGCCGGCGTCAAAGGCAACGCCGATGACATCGAGGTCGTCGCCCGTATTGGAAACAAACTGCTTCTCGGTCACCCTGCGCACCGCCTGGATCTGGTCGCGGATGCGTGCGGCCTCCTCAAATTCCAGCGCCGCGCTGGCTTTTTCCATGCGGGTAATCAGTTGCGTCAGCACCTGATCGTCTTTCCCGGCTAAAAACAGGCGGACATATTCCACCTGCTGCGCGTACTCTTCTTCGCTCACCAGCCCTTCAACGCATGGTCCCAGGCAGCGGCCAATCTGATATTGCAGGCATGGCCGGGAGCGGTTGCGATAAACGCTGTTTTCGCACTGGCGAACAGGGAAGATTTTTTGCAAAAGCGCCAGCGTTTCCCGCACGGCATAACCATTCGGGAAGGGGCCGAAATATTCTCCTTTCGCATGCTTAGCGCCACGATGCATCGCCAGCCGCGGGTGCGTGTCGCCGCTCAGGAAGATAAACGGATAGGACTTGTCATCACGCAGCAGAACGTTGTAGCGCGGCTGATACAACTTAATGTAGTTGTGCTCAAGGAGCAGCGCTTCCGTTTCCGTGTGCGTTACGGTGACATCAATGTTGTGTATAAGTGCGACCAGCGCTTCGGTTTTACGGGAGGCAAGGTTGCTGCGGAAATAACTTGAAAGGCGTTTCTTCAGATCTTTCGCCTTACCGACATAGATAACCGTACCGCCAGCATCATACATCCGGTAGACGCCAGGCTGGCTGGTGACGGTTTTCAGAAATGCTTTTGAATCGAACGCTTCACTCACTGACTTATTAACGACTCCGCATTGCACAAACCATGGCGAATGGCCAGGTGAGTCAGTTCGACATCACCGTGGATGTTCAGTTTACTGAACATCCGATAGCGATAGCTGTTGACCGTTTTCGGGCTGAGATTCAGCTGTTCAGAAATCTCATTCACCTTCTGACCTTTAGTGATCATCAGCATAATCTGCAATTCGCGCTCAGACAAACTGGCAAACGGAGATTCCGTTTTTTCCGGTTCAATCTGACTCAACGCCATCTGTTGAGCAATATCAGAAGCGATATAGCGCTGCCCTGCGTGAACGGTGCGGATCGCATTGACGACTTCCTGCGGCGCAGCGCCTTTACTGAGATACCCCGCAGCCCCCGCCTGCATGACCCTGGCGGGCAGCGGATTTTCGGTATGGACGGTCAGCATGATGACTTTGGTATCAACGAACATGCGCGCGATTTTGCGCGTGGCTTCAAGCCCGCCAATACCGGGCATGTTCATATCCATCAGCACCACGTCTGCGGAGTTCGCGCGACACCATTTGACGGCATCTTCGCCACAGCACGCCTCGCCGGCAACTTTAATACCCTTTATATCTTCAAGAATGCGTCGTATCCCTGCGCGCACCAGTTCGTGGTCATCAACAAGAAGGACGTTGATCAAAGGAAATGTCTCCAGAATAGGGATAACGCTACTGACTGCTAATTGGGTTTATATTAACGGTTTTCCATGCAAGATTAAAACGCTAAAAAATCGGCTATACGATTCGGGTCTCGTTTTTGGAAATTAGGCTGTACAGTAAGTGGAAAGAAAACCCATGTGTACTGGGCTTTACCGCTATTTTTTTAGCACCAGCATTCAAAAAGCCACCAAAACATTTGTTAACGTAAACTAAAAAATGCTCTCATTTTTTTGTAACAACAATTAACGGATGGCGTACCGGCGATAAACATTTAATTGTCGCTAACATATTGGGCAGATTACCTTCATAATCCGCACCGGCCAATAATCAATACGCGTAAAAGTATAAAAAACAACCACTGCATTTTTTGCCGCAGCTTGTGGTATACTCCGCCGCCTTAACTTTCATCGTCGCGCTCATGCGCTGTTTTATAATGAGGAAAATAAATGAGCACACCTGAATTTGCCACTGCCGAGAATAACCAGGAACTGGCACAGGAAGTAAACTGCCTGAAGTCGCTGCTGACGCTTATGCTACAGGCGATGGGCCAGGCTGATGCTGGACGTGTGATCATTAAAATGGAAAAACAGATCGCGCAGATGGAAGATCAGGCGGAATCCGCTGTTTTTGCCAATACAGTTAAGCAAATTAAACAAGCCTACCGCCAGTAACAAAAAAGGCTGGATGCAGTGCATTCAGCCTTTTCCTCGTCTGACACGCAGAACGTGATATCAGTCAAATAAGCCCAGTCGCCGCGGCATAACACGCTATCTGAATCTTATTCGGCGCGTTGAATTTCTTCTGCATATTCTTCTGATGGAAGTTGACGGTATTTTCCGAGATGGAAAGAATGATGGCAATTTCTGCCGACGTCTTCCCTTCTGCGGTCCACTTCAGAATTTCCCGTTCACGCTTGCTGAATTTCATTTCCGGCGGCATCACCGTCTCATGTTCAAAGCGCAACAGTGTAGTGAGCGCCATCTGAACCAGCATTTGTAAACGCAGCTCAATTTCTTCACTGGATATCGAGTGTGCCTGTAAGCTAGTACATGACACGGAGAGGAAGCCGAGCGCATGATTTGGCAGCATCAGACACTGGGTAATTCCCTTACGTAAACCGTGGTCCCGCGCGCCGTCCCATAATTGCTGGGCATCCGTGAATAATTCATCCGTCCAGGGCAAATGACCCTGAATGAAATTCTCCGGCTTCAGTACCGGGTCAATGGCGAAATAATTCTCGGATTGATATTGCGCCATCCATTGTTGCGGATAACTGGAATGGACGGATGTTCGCGGGCGGGTAAATGGCACAGGGTGTCGAACACAAAGCGCATAATAATCGAATTCAAGCGCCTGCGTTTGTCGCTGAAGTTCCTGATATACCTCGTCAGCACAGGTCATTTCCTGAAACCGGAGGACGCATTCCCGTCGCCAGGTGAAAAAGTCTATATCCCTCATACTTGCCGAATGAAGCCTCTGATAAAGATAATCATTATTATGGTGAATATAACCTAACACATAAAGCAGGATCATTTATATAAAATATCGACCACAGACGGATTATCTTTAATTTGGCGATGGCTTATCCACATCGGGCGGAATAAAAAATCAACAAAACTGAAGTTATGGGAGGATAATTTGCTCCAGAAGCGACATCTGGAGCAAATTGAGCGTGAAAATGCTACTGCATTAAGAATTTTTCAAGGAACTGGCGGGTTCGAGGCTGCTGAGGATTGGCAAACAGCGCCTTAGCTGGCCCCTGCTCTACTATTCGCCCCTGATCCATGAAAATTGCCCGATCGGCAACGTCGCGAGCGAAGCTCATTTCATGCGTCACAATCACCATCGTGCGTTTTTCCTGCGCCAGCTGTCGGATAGTGTTAAGCACTTCCCCGACCAGCTCAGGATCGAGTGCGGATGTGGGTTCGTCGAACAGGATCACATCCGGGCGCATCGCCAGCGCGCGCGCAATGGCGACACGCTGCTGCTGTCCGCCAGATAACCGACGCGGATAGCTCGTCTCCTTCCCGGCCAGGCCAACCTTCGCCAGCAGCTCGCGGGCGCGGGCCGTCGCGTCTTCCTTTGGTTCACCCTTTACGATGACCGGACCTTCGATAATATTTTCCAGCACCGTACGGTGCGGAAAGAGATTAAAGCTCTGGAATACGAAGCCAACATGCTGACGCAGGCGGCGAATCAGCCCTTTTTGCTGGCTGATGGGTTTCCCGGTATCAATGGTGATATCGCCCACGCGGATCGTCCCGCCTTCAGGCTGCTCAAGCAAATTAATGCTGCGCAACAGCGTGGTTTTCCCTGACCCACTCGGGCCGATAATTGCCACCACTTCGCCCTGCTCAACCTCAAGGTCGATGCCGTGCAGCACCGTTTGCCCGTGGAATTTTTTCACCAGGTTTTTGACGTCAATTGCACTCATTTTGGATCTCGCTCCTGGCGGTTAAGCTGGTTTTCAAAATAGTTTTGCAGGGCGGACAGCACCGTCGCCATCACCCAGTAAATCAGCGAGGCCGCCAGATACATGGTAAACACTTCCAGCGTGCGCGAGGTGATCAGCTGCGCCTGACGGAACAGCTCCGGCACCTGAATGGTCGCCGCAAGCGAGGTGTCTTTCACCAGGCTGATAAAGCTGTTGCTCAGCGGAGGTAGCGCCACGCGCGCCGCCTGGGGCAGGATCGCCCGGCGCAGCGTCTGCCACGGGGTCATCCCGATACTGGCCGCCGCTTCCCACTGTCCTTTATCGATGGACGAGATCGCCGCACGCAGCGTTTCAGAGGTGTACGCCGCCGTATTCAGCGACAGGCCAATCATCGCCGCCGGGATCGGATCCAGCTCGATACCGAACTGGGGCAGCCCGTAGTAAATCATAAACAGCTGGGCGATAAGCGGCGTTCCGCGAAACACGGAGATGTAAAACCGCGCCAGCCACCGCACCGGCCAGACGTTCGACATGCGCATCAGTGCCAGCACAAACCCGAGCACCAGCCCGAAGAACATCCCGCCGATACTGAGCTGTAAAGTAAACACCGCGCCCTTAAGCAAGAACGGCAGCGAATCAATAACCAGTTGAATACTTTCTTGCATTATTATTTTTCTACCTGATTTTTAGACATGGGGATGATAGGCAAACAGCGCAGGCGCCCCGCCAGTATGAACAAACAAAATAGGTCCTTCATCCTTAAAGCGCTTGCGGGCGATACCGTCGATAAGGCCCGCCATCGCCTTACCGGTATAGACAGGGTCAAGCAGAATACCTTCGAGGCGGGCCAGCAGCTTAACGGCCTCCATCCCTTCATCATTGGGGGTACCATAGCCCGGCGCGAAGTAGTCATCCCACAGCAATATTTCCGCCTTCGCCTGAAGCGCAAGCTGTTCTGCCACCGCCTGTTGCAGGGTGACGACTTTCGGCTTTTGATCCGCAACGCTTCTGGAAACCGTCACGCCAATCAACTCTACGTCCGGCATCAGTTGCTCAAGCCCGACCGCTAAACCGGCATGGGTACCCGCGCTGCCGGACGCCACTACCACCGAGGACAAACTCACCGCGCCTTCGCACTGCTGGGCGATTTCCAGCGCGCTCTCAACATAGCCGAGAGCACCCAGCGCATTCGAGCCGCCAACCGGGATGACGTACGGACGAAAGCCCTGCGCTTCCAGGCGCGTCGCCAGTTCATCAAGCTGTGCAGCCGGGTCGGTCAACGCGTCAACCATTTCAACCTGCACGTTGAACAGATCCAGCATCAGGCGGTTACCGTTAGTCAGGTAATTCTCTGCCTGCGTGCCAATCGGGTTCTCCAGCAGGGCTACGCAGTGAAGGCCCAGCTTCGCCGCCACTGCCGCCGTCTGGCGAACGTGGTTAGACTGAATTGCCCCGGCGGTGATCAGCGTATCCGCGCCCTCGCGCAGGGCATCGGCGGCGAGAAATTCCAGCTTGCGCAGCTTATTCCCGCCCATCGCCATGGGCGTCACATCGTCACGCTTAATGAAAATATCGCGCCCCAGATAGTCAGAAAATCGCGGCAGATACTCCAGCGGCGTGGGTGCGCCGATAAATTCCAGACGGGGAAAGCGCGTTAAATTCTGTAGTGACATGGTTCCTCCGGTCACGCAAACAATTGTTATTTCATTATGCACGCAGACGCGCTAGAAATAAAAAAGGCGCTTTTAAAAGCGCCTTTTTTTGTCGGTCAGAGACTTATTTCGTCACGTCTGCGCCGAACCACTTCTCAGAAAGCGCCTTCAGGCTGCCGTCTTTCTGCATTTCAGCAATGGCAGCATCAATGGCTTTCAGCAGATCTTCGTTACCTTTACGCACCGCCACGCCGGACTCCTGACGGGAGAACGCATCGCCCGCGACGGCCAGGGTATTGTTGGTTTTCTTCACCAGATCCAGCGCTGCCAGGCGGTCAACCAGAATGGCGTCGATACGGCCTACGCGCAGATCCTGGTATTTCGTCGGGTCATCATCATAGGTGCGGATGTCCACGCCCTGCACGTTCTGGCGCAGCCACTCTTCGTAGTTGGTGCCCAGACCGACGCCGACTTTCTTACCTTTCAGATCCGCGGCGGATTTGATGCTGCCTTCGTTACCTTTCTTCACCAGCGCCTGGATACCAGACACAGTGTACGGCGTAGAGAAGTCATACTTCTTCTTACGCTCGTCAGAAATGGTCACCTGGTTAATCACCACGTCGATACGTTTGGAATCCAGTGACGCCAGCATACCATCCCATTTGGTCGGTTTCAGGGAGGCTTTGACGCCGAGATGCTTGGCCAGCTCTTGCGCAAACTCCACTTCAAAACCGGTCAGCTTACCGTCGTCGCCCTGGAAGCTGAACGGAGGATAGGTTCCTTCCAGCCCAACCAGCAGCGTGCCGCGCTCTTTGACTTTGTTGAGCAGATTATCTGCCGCGAACGTTTTCACGCTCATCCCCGCGACCAGCGCAACGGCCATCATCCCCATCAGCGCCTGACGACCCAGAACTGCTAATTTCATAAGTACTCCGATACAGTGGAATTTTTGAGTAGTGTAGAGAAATCGCCTGCAACGTCAAAGGCGGCTGCGCTACATCTTATTCTTTTTTAATATATATCAGAAGTTGTTCCGGCGTGGACTTTCTGCTTTATGACGCCCGGCATCTGGACTTTATATTGCGCGTACTTTCGCAGCGCGATGCGGTAATTGTTGGTACTGGTGGCGGGCAGCCAGGGCTCCAGATTTTCATCCAGGTATCCGGTCGTCAGCAGATCGCGGGAGATATTTTGCATGGTCAAATGCTGACCCAGGCGGCGCAGGCGAACCACGTATTCACGCACGGTGCCGTGACTCATCTCCGTTTGTTCAAACAGGAATTGCTTGAAGCCGATAATATCGAAGAAGTCGCTTTGCTCTTTGCAGTGGAGATCGCCACAGAAACGGCAAAGCGCTACCCACTCTTTTTGCTCTTCAAGCCAGGCGGCTTCATCCATCAGCGTGTCGAGGCGGGAAATCGCAATCTTATTCACGATTTCACCGCGACGAACCAGCGTGATGCGGTCGAGTAATTTTTTACAGTGGGCGCAATGCGTCTGGCTGTGTTTAAAGTCTTTCAGGTAGCGGCTTAAAGGCCGTCTTTTAGATTGCTGCACCGTCATGATAACTCCTGGTTGTCAATACGTTGTGCGGCATTTCCAAGGCGAATGACTCACCTATAACTTACCCAGTTTTGTGCGCAGGCGTTTAATGGCCTGGCTGTGCAGCTGGCTCACCCGTGACTCGCCCACCTCCAGCACGGCGCCAATCTCTTTGAGATTGAGCTCTTCCTGGTAATAGAGGGTTAACACCAGTTGCTCACGTTCAGGTAAAGCTTCAATCGCTTCCATCACGCGCTGGCGTAAATTCCCTTCCAGTAAGTGGTGTAACGGGTTTTCTTGCTGATGTTCATCCGTCACCAGCTCGATGCTATCGCCATGCTCTTCGCGCCACTCATCATAAGAGAAGAGTTGGCTGTTATTGGTATCGAGCAACATCTGGCGATACTCTTCAACAGGAATGTCCAGACGCTCCGCCACTTCGGTTTCCGTCGCGTTGCGCCCCAGTTCCTGTTCCAGCTGCCCCATCGCATGCGCCACTTCGCGCGCGTTGCGGCGAACGCTGCGCGGCACCCAGTCGCGGCTGCGCAGCTCGTCCAGCATCGCACCACGAATACGCTGCACTGCGTAAGTCGTAAATGCCGTTCCTTGCAGAGCGTCGTACCGGTCAACTGCATTCAATAACCCGATACCGCCCGCCTGTAGCAGATCGTCCAGTTCCACGCTCGCCGGCAAACGCACCTGGAGGCGCAATGCTTCGTGACGCACCAGCGGAACATAACGCTGCCACAGCGAGTGTTTATCCATTACACCTTCAGCGGTATAGAGTGAATTCACGATAAACAGCCCTGCGTTAGTTGAGTTATCGGCATGATTATCCGATTCTGGAGGGGTTTTAATCGGGTGAATAGTGGGTGAAATGAGGGGTTATTTGGGGGGTTACGCTTGTGCATGGATAGAAAAAACCCCGCCGAAGCGGGGTTTAAGCGTAATCAGGCGATTAGCCTTGCAGCAGAGACAGAACCTGCTGAGGAACCTGGTTAGCTTTGGACAGCACGGAGTTACCGGCCTGCTGAACGATCTGCGCTTTGGACATATTTGACACTTCGGTCGCATAGTCGGCGTCCTGAATACGGGACTGCGCTTCAGACAGGTTGGTGGTGGTGTTGTTCAGGTTGGTTACCGCAGAGCTCAGACGGTTCTGAACCGCACCCAGTGAAGAACGGAACTGGTCAACAGAAGCGATCGCTTCGTCCAGTTTAGCCAGTGGGTTAGATGAAGAACCTGTAGTCAGGTTTTTCAGGCTCAGGCTTGAAGTATCGATAGTGAAGGCTGCAGTATCACCACCAGCGGTGGTTACAGCAGCTTGTGGATCAAGAGCAATGAAATAATCTTTACCTTTTCCTGCTTCGCTTTCAAAACCATTTGCTTTCAGGTTGTTGACTTCAGCTGCATCAGTTGGAGTAATGGTTACTTTCGCAAACAGATTACCATTATCATCTTTGTAAACTGCATCACCTTTTAAAACGACACTTGTATCTGCAACACCAAGACGAGTCGCTAAATCTTTTGGAGTTTTTTCAACTACGGTTGCTTTGTCAACGCTAGTGGTAGCGCCATAATACGCTGTGAAATCGGCGTTAGCTACTGTACCTAAAGTTCCTTTTTCATCTTTAGGACCGTTAACGTTGAAGCTGTCCAGACCCAGAGTTTTGGAGTCAATTTTCTTCAGATCAATGGTGATGGTTTCGCCATCGTTAGCACCAACCTGAATATTCATTTTGCCGTCTTTTGCCAGGACGTTCACGCCGTTGAACTGAGTCTGGCCAGATACACGGTCAATTTCAGACAGACGGGATTTGATTTCGTCCTGGATTGAAGACAGGTCAGAATCAGAGTTGGTGCCAGTTTGAGACTGAACGGTCAGTTCACGGATACGCTGCAAGTTGTTGTTGATTTCAGACAGTGCGCCTTCAGTGGTCTGAGCAACAGAGATACCGTCGTTAGCGTTACGTGCAGCCTGAGTCAGGCCTTTGATGTTAGAGGTGAAGCGGTTAGCAATCGCCTGGCCCGCAGCGTCATCTTTCGCGCTGTTGATACGCAGACCAGAAGACAGACGCTCGATAGAAGAAGACAGAGCGGACTGGTTCTTGTTGATGTTGTTCTGAGTGATCAGCGAGAGGCTGTTGGTATTAATGTACTGTGCCATGATTTCGATTCCTGTTGTTCATCAAATCTGTTTGGTTAGATTTGGGTTTCCACCCTTCGGCTTCATCGCCGTCAAAGGTGTTATCGTCTGGTCCAAAACAACCTTTAGATTTTTTTTCAGGATCGCGTTAATTTTTTTAGCCACGGAAAAGCTCTTCTCTATTAGCGTTATTCCCGCCATTAAAAAAAAGAAATTAACCGTAAACTTTCCCCCATAAAGGCCGATAACCCCACTATTCGTTCTACGTGTCGATAGATTAAGGAATAAATATGGCAAGTATTTCATCATTGGGGATTGGATCGGGTCTTAAGTTAGCAGACATTCTGGATAGTCTGACTACGGCCGAAAAAGCGCAGCTGACGCCGATTTCCAAACAACAGTCATCTTATACCGCCAAGCTGAGCGCTTACGGCACGTTGAAGAGTTCACTGGAAGCCTTTCAGACTGCCAACACCGCGCTGAATAAAGCCGATCTGTTTACGGCGACCAGCACGTCGAGCAGCACCACGGCATTCAGCGCCACCACCACCGGCAGCGCGATTGCCGGTAAATACACCATCAGCGTGTCGCAGCTGGCGCAGGCGCAAACCCTGACGACCAAAAATGCGCAGCCGGACAGCAAAACGGCCATTGCCACGGCTGACAGCAAGATCACCTTTACCGCCGGTAACGGTAAAGATCCGGTGACCGTCGATATCAGCGCGGCAAACTCCTCGCTGACCGGCATTCGCGATGCGATTAACAAAGCTGACGCCGGCGTGACCGCCAGTATTATTAACGTCGGTAATGGTCAGTATCGTCTGTCCATCACCTCCACCGAAACCGGGGCGGACAACGCGGTCAGCATCAGCGTGAGCGGCGACAGCGCCCTGCAATCCTTTATGGGTTACAACGGCACCAGCACCGACGCCAGCAACGGCATGACGGAAAGCGTCACCGCGCAGAACGCGAAGCTGAAGGTGAATAACGTTGATATCGAAAACAGCAGCAACACCATCAGCGATGCGCTGGAAGATATCACCCTGAACCTGAACGATGTCACCACCGGTAACCAGACGCTGACGATCGCTAAAGATACGTCGAAAGCGGAAACGGCGATGAAAGCCTGGGTGGATGCCTACAACACCCTGCAAGATAGCTTCGCCTCACTGACAAAATACACGGCGGTAGATCCGGGTAAAGATGAGCAAGATACCAGCAACGGCGCCCTGCTCGGAGACACTACGCTGCGTACTATCCAGACGCAGCTGAAAACCATGCTGGGCAATACCGTCGGCGGAACCGCCTATAAAACGCTGTCTCAGGTCGGCATTACTTCAGATCCAAGTACGGGTAAGCTGGAGCTGGACAGCGACAAGCTGAAAAAAGCGCTGACGGATAACCCGTCTGCCGTGAAAGATTTGGTTGTGGGTGACGGTAAAACCACCGGGATCACTACCACCATGGCCACCCATCTGACTGACTGGCTTTCCAGTAAAGGCATTATCCAGGCGGCCAAAGATGGCGTCAGCAAAACGCTGAACAAGTTAACGGATCAATATAACGCCGTGAGCGAACGTATTGATGCAAGAGTGGCGCAGTACAAAGCCCAGTTTACCCAGCTGGACGTACTGATGACCTCGCTGAACAACACCAGCAGCTACCTGACGCAGCAGTTCGAAAATACGTCCAGCAACAAGTAGTAAACGCTAATCAGACCCGAGGGGGATAACATGTACGGCGCAAAAGGCACGCAGGCCTACGCAAAGATAGAAGTTGAAAGCGCGGTGATGAGCGCCAGCCAGCAGCAGCTGGTAATCATGCTATTTGATGGAGCCCTCAGCGCGCTAGTACGCGCGCGTCTGTTCCTGGCAGACGGTAATATTCCTGCTAAAGGGCTGGCGCTCTCAAAAGCCATCAACATTATCGAAAACGGGCTGAAGGTTGGCCTGGTGGAAAATAACGGTGATGAGCTTACGCAAAACCTGATTGCCCTTTATGCCTATATGGTACGTCGCCTCCTGCACGCCAACGTGAATAACGACGCCAGCGCCATCGAAGAGGTGGAAAACCTGCTGCGCAATATCGCTGACGGGTGGAAGGAGGTTGCCGGTACGCCACAACTGATGCAGGACGCCGTCTAATGAGTAACGCACCGCAACTTTATGCCCTTTATCAGCAACTCCTTGAGCAGAGCCAGTTGATGTTGCGACTGGCGCGGCAGGGACTATGGGATGATCTAATCATCTGTGAAACCGACTATGTTAATGCGGTGCACTCACTGGCTCGTCTCACTCAGGAAAGTGAACCTTCGATGCAGATTCAGGAGCAGCTTCGCCCGACGCTGCGGGTGATCCTGGACAACGAAGGCCAGGTAAAAACATTGCTGCAAGCCAGAATGGATGAGCTGGCGAAGCTGGTTGGGCAATCCTCCATCCAGAAAACCGTTCTCTCCACCTACGGTAACCAGGGCGGTCATGTCCTTGTTCCGCAAAGTAATAGCGATATTAATTAGCCATTTAACTGGCGGGCAAGCGTTAACCGTTTCGTTCGCCAGGCATTTCTGCCAAACCTGCTCCATACTTGAGTTTCGCGACCTCATGGAGATGGTGCATGCGCAACCCAACACTTTTACAATGTTTTCACTGGTACTACCCCACCGGCGGTGAATTGTGGCAAGAAGTCACGGCATTAGCCCCCAACCTGAACGAAATCGGCATCAATATGGTCTGGTTACCCCCGGCCTACAAAGGCGCATCCGGCGGCTATTCCGTCGGGTATGACTCTTATGACCTTTTCGACCTCGGTGAGTTTGACCAGAAAGGCAGCGTCGCCACCAAATACGGCGATAAAGCCCAGCTGCTGGAGGCCATCAACGCCTTAAAAAGCAACCAGATTGCGGTGCTTCTGGACGTGGTGGTCAACCATAAAATGGGGGCCGATGAAAAGGAACCCGTCCGCGTGCAGCGCGTGGATGCTCAGGATCGCACCCAAATCAGCGATGAGATCATCGAATGTGAAGCCTGGACGCGCTACACCTTCCCCGTTCGGGCCGGGCAGTATTCGCAGTTCATCTGGGATTACAAATGCTTTAGCGGTATCGACCACATTGAAAATCCCAGTGAGGACGGTATCTTCAAAATCGTTAACGACTACACCGGCGAAGGCTGGAACGATCAGGTCGACGACGAGATGGGCAATTTCGATTACCTGATGGGTGAAAATATTGATTTTCGCAACCACGCGGTGACGGAGGAGATCAAATACTGGGCGCGCTGGGTGATGGAGCAAACCCACTGCGACGGCTTCCGCCTGGACGCGGTAAAACACATTCCAGCATGGTTCTATAAAGAGTGGATTGAACACGTCCAGGAGGTGGCCCCGCAGCCTCTGTTTATTGTGGCGGAATACTGGTCTCACGAAGTGGATAAATTGCAGCAATACATCAATCAGGTGGACGGCAAAACCATGTTGTTTGACGCGCCGCTGCAAATGAAATTTCACGAAGCGTCACGCCAGGGACGCGACTACGATATGAGCCAGATTTTCACCGGTACGCTGGTGGAAGCCGATCCGTTCCATGCCGTAACGCTGGTGGCCAACCATGACACCCAGCCCTTGCAGGCGCTGGAAGCCCCGGTTGAAGCCTGGTTCAAACCGCTGGCCTACGCGCTCATCCTGCTGCGTGAAAACGGCGTGCCGAGCGTGTTCTACCCGGATCTTTTTGGCGCCAGCTATGACGACACTGGCGGGGATGGTGAGACGTATCACATTGATATGCCGGTGATTGAACAGCTCCACGAGCTGATCCTCGCCCGGCAGCGTTTTGCCCACGGCGTGCAAACCCTCTTTTTCGATCATCCAAACTGCATTGCGTTTAGCCGCAGCGGGACAGAGGAGCACCCGGGCTGTGTGGTGGTGCTGTCGAATGGTGATAACGGTGAGAAGACGATCTGCCTCGGCGAGAATTACGGCAATAAGACCTGGCGGGATTTTTTAGGCAACCGCGAGGAAACCGTGACCACGGCGGCGGATGGCGAAGGGACGTTCTTCTGTAACGGGGGAAGCGTCAGCGTCTGGGTGATTGAGGACGCGCTGTAGTACGGGATAGGTGCGGCCTGATGCCCTCACCCCGACCCTCTCCCACAGGGAGAGATATCCCCAGTAATTTGAAAGCAGAAGCAATAACGTTGCCTTCATAATAACTGAGGGCTTTCAGCGATGCCCTGGTCCGGCTGTAAATCGCCGAAGCGTTTCCGAAAGGCCGGGGCGAGGCGCAGGGAAGCGCCGAGAGGGCGTGGCCTGCATGGATGCAGGCTCATGCCCGTCCCGATAGCCTGAAGGAAAAAGCTGAGGGTACCGCGAAGCGGCGATTTTCCGCCGGGAGCCCGGGTCGCCAGGGTGGTGGCGACTGAGCCACCCTGGCACGTTCACCGCTCATGTCGCTACAGAGTAGCAAGGAACATAAAGTGAACGGAATGACCACCAGAGCCGTATGTTCCCCCTCACCCCAGCCCTCTCCCTCCAGGGAGAGGGGGCCGACGGTGAAGGCATTATTTTGTGGAGATCCCTCAGACCACGGGTAGAGGGCGCAAACTCCAAAACGGTTACGGAAGCTTACTCTCCAGCGGATTCTTGCTCAGGTAATCTGCGCATTCCACCGTTGGGCGGTCAACCTTGTACAGTTCCATGCCGTCATACTCCAGCGCCGCCCCATCACGATCGAGCGGATAGACGTCTCGTTTTTCGGTCACGTTATAATAATCATCTGAACGCAGCATGATCTTACCCGGCACCGCGATAACGCGCTGCCACTGACGGCAGTCCAGGGTATCACCCTCTGGCGTCACCACCAGCGTGGCAATCGCCTCCGGGCTCACCATCGCGCTCTGCGGCCCTTTCGACTGCCAGTAACCTGCCAGATGCGAAGGTGCCGGATGCTTAACCACTTCCTGATAGTTTTCGACCTGAACGCATCCCGCTAACGTCAGAATTGCAGCCACAATTGCTACTTTTTTCATCATCTTTCCTGCATGCGAAGAAAAAAATATTGTGGCATTAAAGCCATCAGGCTGCCAGCGTAAGATTGGAAGGTTTCACACCTGCATCGACATCACGTCCTGATACGCCGACACCAGCTTGTTACGCACCTGCAACCCCATCTGCAATGACACCGACGCTTTTTGCAGATCGGCCATCACATCGTTGAGCGCCACGCCGGGTTCACCGAGGGTAAATCTCTCAGCCTGGGTACGGGCCGCGTTTTGCTTATCGCTGATCCGGTCCAGCGCCGCATGCAGTTGACCGGCGAAGCTAATGCCCTGCGGCTGGTCAGTTACGCTCTGATTACGGGCGGTCATCGCCGTCGCCTGTAACTGACTGAGTACCCCTTCAATGCCCTGTATAGCCATGACTCTCCCCTGGATGGTTTTTTACGAGGTCAAGACTAACAGCTTGTCAATAAGATAATGGCGGTAAATAGCGTTAAAAAACCAGGTTATTTGACGCATAGAAAATCCCGATTCATCAAATAATGGCAGGGCCATCAGTATGGAACTTTTGTCGTGTTTGCCGACCCGGGAGTCAGTTTTGTTTCTCTACACGAATAACGTAAACCACCAGGATTTAAGAGGTGCGCAATGAGTGCGACAGCAGCATCGACAGCGCCGCAGAATAAATCACTCGAGTGGATGAACCGCCTTCGCGCCAACCCTAAGATCCCGTTGATTGTGGCAGGCGCTGCCGCCATTGCGATCGTTGTCGCGATGGTCTTATGGGCAAAAAGCCCGGACTACCGCACGCTCTACAGCAACCTTTCCGACCAGGATGGCGGTGCCATCGTCACCCAGTTGACCCAGATGAACATCCCGTATCGCTTTGCCGATAACGGCGGTGCGCTTGAAGTGCCGGCAGATAAAGTGCACGAGCTTCGCCTGCGTCTCGCCCAGCAGGGGCTGCCGAAAGGCGGCGCGGTTGGGTTTGAACTGCTGGATCAGGAAAAATTCGGCATCAGCCAGTTCAGCGAGCAGGTTAACTACCAGCGCGCGCTGGAAGGTGAGCTGGCCCGTACGATTGAAACCTTAGGCCCGGTGAAAAGTGCCCGCGTGCACCTGGCGATGCCTAAGCCGTCCCTGTTTGTCCGCGAACAAAAGTCCCCTTCTGCCTCTGTGACGGTTAACCTCGAACCCGGTCGTGCGCTGGATGAAGGCCAGATCAGCGCCGTCACGCACCTGGTCTCCAGTGCGGTAGCCGGTCTGCCGCCGGGTAACGTTACGCTGGTGGATCAGAGCGGTCACCTGCTGACGCAGTCCAACACCGCCGGGCGCGATCTCAACGACGCCCAGCTGAAATACGCCGCCGACGTGGAAGGCCGTCTCCAGCGTCGCATCGAAGCGATTCTGGGCCCGGTGGTGGGCAACAGCAACGTGCATGCGCAGGTCACCGCGCAGATTGATTTCTCGAATAAAGAACAGACCGAAGAGCAGTACGCCCCGAACGGGGATGCTTCTCGCGCCGTGTTACGCTCGCGTCAGATCAATGAGACGGAACAGGTCGGTGGCCAGTATCCTGGCGGTGTGCCGGGTGCGCTCTCTAACCAGCCTGCGCCTGCCAACGCCGCGCCAATCTCCACGCCGCCGGCCAACCCGCAGAACGGTCAGCAAACGAATCAGCAGACGACCTCGACCGCGAACAGTGCCGGCCCGCGTAACAGCAGCCGTAACGAAACGACCAACTACGAAGTCGACCGGACTATCCGCCATACCAAACTGAACACGGGCGATATTCAGCGTCTCTCTGTTGCCGTGGTGGTGAACTACAAAACGCTGCCGGACGGTAAACCGCTGCCGCTCACGGCAGAGCAGATGAAGCAGATCGAAGATTTGACCCGCGAAGCGATGGGCTTCTCTGAAAAACGTGGCGATACCCTCAACGTTGTGAACTCACCGTTCAACCCGGTGGATGAGACCGGTGGCGAACTGCCGTTCTGGCAACAGCAGGCGTTCTTCGATCAGCTGATGTCCGCAGGCCGCTGGCTGCTGGTGCTGATTGTCGCGTGGCTGCTGTGGCGTAAGGGTGTCCGTCCTCAGCTTCAGCGTCGCGCTGAAGCCGAAAAAGCTGCGCTGGAACAGAAGAACGCGCGTCCGGACGAGGAAGAAGCGGTTGAAGTTCGTCTCAGCAAAGATGAACAGATGCAGCAGCGTCGTGCTAACCAGCGTATGGGCGCAGAGGTGATGAGCCAGCGCATTCGCGAAATGTCAGATAACGATCCGCGCGTCGTCGCGCTGGTCATCCGCGGTTGGATGGGTAACGAACATGAGTAATACGCTTACAGGCACCGATAAGAGCGTCATCCTGCTGATGACCATTGGCGAAGATCGCGCGGCGGAGGTGTTTAAACACCTCTCTCAGCGAGAAGTGCAGATCCTCAGCGCGGCGATGGCCAACGTGCGCCAGATCTCCAACAAGCAGCTGACCGAAGTGCTGGCGGAGTTTGAGCAGGAAGCCGAGCAGTTTGCTGCGCTCAACGTCAACGCCAACGAATACCTGCGCTCCGTGCTGGTTAAGGCGCTGGGCGAAGAGCGCGCCGCCAGCCTGCTGGAAGATATTCTCGAAACGCGCGACACCGCCAGCGGGATCGAAACGCTCAACTTTATGGAGCCGCAAAGCGCCGCCGATCTTATTCGCGACGAGCACCCGCAGATTATCGCCACCATTCTGGTCCACCTCAAACGGGGCCAGGCGGCCGATATTCTGGCGCTGTTCGACGAGCGCCTGCGCCACGACGTGATGCTGCGTATCGCCACCTTCGGCGGCGTCCAGCCAGCCGCGCTGGCGGAGCTGACCGAAGTGCTGAACAACCTGCTCGACGGCCAGAACCTCAAGCGCAGCAAAATGGGCGGCGTGAGAACGGCAGCGGAAATCATCAACCTGATGAAAACGCAGCAGGAAGAGGCGGTTATTACGGCGGTGCGCGAGTTCGACGGCGAACTGGCGCAGAAAATTATCGACGAGATGTTCCTGTTCGAAAACCTGGTCGAAGTGGACGATCGCAGCATCCAGCGCCTGCTTCAGGAAGTGGATTCGGAGTCCCTGCTTATCGCCCTCAAAGGCGCCGAGCAGCCGCTGCGCGAGAAGTTCCTGCGCAACATGTCCCAGCGTGCGGCCGATATCCTGCGCGACGACCTGGCCAACCGTGGCCCGGTGCGTTTGTCTCAGGTGGAGAACGAACAGAAAGCGATCCTGCTTATTGTTCGTCGTCTGGCAGAAACCGGCGAGATGGTGATTGGCAGCGGAGACGACACCTATGTCTGATGAACTGTCGTGGAAGCGCTGGACGCCTGACGACCTCTCCCCTCCCACCGCAGAGTTCACCCCTGCCATAGTGTCGTCCGATGAGGGCGACGCCGGGGCGGGCGTGCCCGAGCTGAGTGAAGAGGAACAGCGCGCCCAGATGCTGGCCCAGATGCAAATGCAGGCGCACGAGCAGGGCTTCAACGCCGGGATGAACGAAGGCCGTCAGACCGGGCACGCACAGGGTTATCAGGAAGGGCTGGCGAAAGGTTTAGAGCAGGGCATTGAGCAGGCGCGCCAGCAGCAGGCGCCGCTGCATGCCCGCATGCAGCAGCTGGTGAGCGAGTTTCAGCACACGCTGGATGCGCTGGACAGCGTGATTGCCTCGCGCCTGATGCAGATGGCGCTGGAGGCGGCCCGTCAGGTGATCGGCCAGACGCCGGTCGTGGATAACGCCGCGCTGATTAAGCAAATCCAGGGGCTGCTCCAGCAGGAGCCGCTGTTCAGCGGCAAACCGCAGCTGCGCGTGCATCCTGATGATTTGCAGCGCGTGGAAGAGAGCCTCGGCGCGACGCTGAGCCTGCACGGCTGGCGGCTGCGCGGCGATCCGTCGCTCCATCACGGAGGCTGTAAGGTCTCGGCGGATGAGGGCGATCTGGATGCCAGCGTCGCGACCCGCTGGCAGGAACTGTGCCGCCTGGCGGCACCGGGAGTCGTCTGATGACCGCACGCCTTACGCGCTGGCTTAACACGCTCGATAATTTTGAAACGAAGATGGCGCAGCTGCCATCCGTTCGTCGTTATGGACGCCTGACGCGTGCCACCGGTCTGGTCCTGGAAGCCACGGGTCTGCAACTTCCGCTCGGCGCCACCTGCGTGATTGAGCGTCAGGACGGGAGTGAGACGCGTGAAGTGGAAAGTGAAGTGGTCGGGTTTAACGGCCAGCGACTGTTCCTCATGCCCCTTGAGGAAGTGGAAGGGATTTTGCCCGGCGCCCGCGTCTACGCGAAAAACATCAGCGGTGACGGCCTGCAAAGCGGCAAACAGCTCCCGCTCGGTCCGGCGCTGCTGGGGCGCGTGCTGGACGGGAGCGGCAAACCGCTCGATGGCCTGCCCTCCCCTGATACCACCGAAACCGGCGCGCTGATCACCCAACCCTTTAACCCACTGCAACGCACGCCAATCGAGCACGTACTGGATACCGGCGTGCGGCCAATTAACGCCCTGCTCACCGTGGGACGCGGCCAGCGTATGGGGCTGTTTGCCGGCTCCGGCGTGGGTAAATCGGTCCTGCTCGGCATGATGGCGCGTTATACCCAGGCGGACGTTATCGTCGTCGGCCTGATTGGTGAGCGTGGTCGCGAAGTCAAAGATTTCATCGAAAACATTCTTGGTGCGGAGGGTCGCGCCCGCTCGGTGGTGATCGCCGCCCCGGCGGACGTGTCGCCGCTGCTGCGTATGCAGGGTGCCGCCTACGCCACGCGTATCGCGGAAGATTTCCGCGACCGGGGCCAGCACGTGCTGCTGATTATGGACTCCCTGACCCGCTACGCGATGGCGCAGCGTGAGATTGCGCTGGCCATCGGCGAGCCGCCCGCGACCAAAGGTTACCCGCCGTCGGTCTTCGCCAAGCTCCCGGCGTTGGTTGAGCGTGCGGGGAACGGCATCAGCGGCGGAGGCTCCATCACCGCGTTCTATACGGTACTGACCGAAGGCGATGACCAGCAGGACCCGATTGCCGATTCTGCGCGCGCGATCCTCGACGGCCATATCGTGCTGTCGCGCCGTCTGGCCGAAGCCGGGCACTACCCGGCGATTGATATTGAAGCCTCGATCAGCCGTGCGATGACGGCCTTGATCACCGAACAACACTACGCGCGCGTGCGTAACTTCAAACAACTGCTCTCCAGCTTCCAGCGCAACCGCGATCTGGTAAGCGTCGGAGCGTACGCCAAAGGCAGCGATCCGATGCTCGATAAAGCGATTGCCCTCTGGCCGCAGCTGGAGGCATTTCTGCAACAGGGTATTTTTGAACGCGCCGACTGGGAAGATTCCCTCCAGGCACTGGAGCTGATTTTCCCGCAGGTGTAACACAGGTGGAGGGCGAAGGTCATGGCGCAGAACAGCGCGTTATCAACGCTGAAAGATCTGGCTGAAAAAGAAGTTGATGATGCCGCATTGCAACTTGGCGCAATGCGACGCGGGTGCCAGCAGGCTGAAGAACAGTTGAAGATGTTAATCGACTATCAGCATGAATATCGCACCAACCTTAACACCGACATGACGCAGGGCATTGGTAGCCAGCGCTGGATTAACTATCAGCAGTTTATCCAGACGCTGGAAAAGGCGATTGAGCAGCATCGCCAGCAGCTTAACCAGTGGACGCAAAAAGTCGATACCGCGCTGAATTTCTGGCGCGAGAAAAAACAGCGGTTGCAGGCCTGGCAAACCTTACAGGACCGGCAGATTGCAGCCTCGACCCTGGCGGAAAACCGTCTGGATCAGAAAAAAATGGATGAGTTTGCCCAGCGCGCATCAATGAGGAAACCAGAATGATCACACTGCAACAACTGCTGATGACCGACAGCGACCCGTCCGGCGGCACACTGACCGGAAAAGGCGCTGAGGGCGCGCAAGATTTTCTCTCTCTGCTGGCGGGCGCGCTGACCGAGACCACCGGCAAAGGCAAAGATGCTCCGCTGACGCTGGCCGATCTGAAAGCGGCGGGAAGCAAGCTGTCGACAGCGGCACAGGAAAAAAACGGTGATACCACGCTCCAGGCCAAAATCGCCGAGCTGCTCTCCCGCCAGGAGACCCTGACTGATGAAGATACCGCCGTCTCCCTGCAAAGCCTCGTCTCCGGCCTGAAACCCGCAGCGAATACGGATGCGCTGAAGGCGCTGACCCGGACGGACGCGAAAGCAAACAGCGAGACCACGACTGAAGAAGAGGAGCTGGCCGGGTTAAGCGCGCTGATGGCGATGTTACCACACCAGCAGACTACCACCCCAATGGCGACGCAGCCAGCAAGCACCGGGGAGGTCGCCCCTCGTGTCGCCCTCCCCTCTGCGCTAGCCCAGACGGACAACGGCCAGCATCAGCCGCTTAGCCATGCGTTAACGGGTCAGGAAAAAACGTCGGTTCAGGACAGCGACACGTCGCTGCCCGCCACGGCAGCCGTTACGCCAGCTGTTGCCGCCGTCGCGGAGAAGCAGGACGTAGTGAGCACGGCGTCGTCTGCCGTCAGCCCAACCGCGACGCTGGCCCCGATCGTTAGTCACCTGGCAACCCCCCAGTCTGCCGCTACCGTTGCGACCGCGCCGGTGTTAAGCCAGCCGCTGGGCACGCACGAATGGCAGCAGAATCTAAGCCAGCACATCACCCTGTTCACCAGACAGGGCCAACAGACCGCAGAGCTACGCCTGCACCCGGAAGATCTGGGTCAGGTGCAAATTTCGCTTAAGCTGGATGACAACCAGGCGCAGTTGCAGATGGTTTCGCCCCACAGCCACGTTCGTGCGGCGCTGGAAGCGGCCCTGCCGATCCTGCGCACGCAGCTTGCGGAAAACGGCATTCAGCTTTCCCAAAGCAGCGTCAGCAGCGAAGGCTTTGCCGGGCAGCAGCAATCTTCATCCGGGCAACAACAGCACGCTTCGCGTTCAGGCCAGCATGGCGGGTTTAACGAGGAGAGCGAAGAGTTATTGCCTGCCCCTGCCGCCCTGCAATCCGCCGCGCGCGGCAGCCGTGCCGTAGACATCTTTGCCTAAACGCCAGAGGTAACGTGATTATCCCCGTCTTTTCCACGCTTTGACCTAAGCCGGACACGGGATAATCACCGTATTAAGCTGTACCGAAACAGGAAGCTCGTATCAGATGACAGACTCCGCTATCACCAAAAAAAGCAAGCGTTCCATCTGGATCCCGCTGCTGGTGTTGATTACCCTCGCGGCCTGCGCCACCGCAGGCTACAGTTACTGGCGTATGCAGCAGGAACCCTCCAGCGCAGCCGCCAAAGCTGAAGCGCCGCCTCCACCGGCGCCGGTCTTCTACCCGCTGGATACATTCACCGTGAACCTCGGCGATGCGGATCGCGTGCTTTACGTGGGCATTACGCTGCGTCTGAAAGATGAAGCGACCCGTGCACGTCTGAACGACTACCTGCCAGAAGTGCGTAGCCGTCTGCTGCTGCTGTTTTCTCGTCAGGATGCCTCCGCGCTCGCCACAGATGTGGGCAAGCAAAAGCTGGTCGATGCGATCAAACAGACGCTGGCGACCCCGCTGGTCAACGGCCAACCTAAGCAGGAAGTCACTGACGTTCTGTATACAGCCTTCATTCTGCGGTAACGACATGGGCGACAGTATTCTTTCTCAGGCAGAAATCGATGCGCTGCTCAATGGCGACAGCGATAAGAGTGACGATCCGAAGCCGGGTCTGACCGGCGACGATAATATTCGTCCCTACGATCCCAATACCCAGCGTCGCGTGGTGCGCGAGCGTTTACAGGCGCTGGAGATCATCAATGAACGTTTCGCACGTCAGTTCCGAATGGGGCTGTTTAACCTGCTGCGTCGTAGCCCGGATATCACCGTCGGTGCGATCCGCATTCAGCCGTATCATGAGTTTGCCCGCAACCTGCCGGTGCCAACCAACCTTAACCTGATCCATCTGAAACCGCTGCGTGGTACCGGCCTGGTGGTGTTCTCGCCAAGCCTGGTGTTCATCGCGGTGGATAACCTGTTCGGTGGCGATGGCCGTTTCCCGACCAAAGTGGAAGGCCGCGAGTTTACCCATACCGAACAGCGCGTTATCAACCGCATGCTGAAGCTGGCGCTGGAATCCTACAGCGACGCGTGGAAAGCGATTAACCCGCTGGAAGTGGAGTACGTCCGTTCCGAGATGCAGGTGAAGTTTACCAACATCACCACTTCACCGAATGACATCGTGGTGAACACCCCGTTCCACGTCGAAATCGGCAACCTGACGGGCGAGTTCAACATCTGCCTGCCGTTCAGCATGATTGAACCGCTGCGCGAACTGCTGGTGAACCCGCCGCTGGAGAACTCACGCCATGAAGATCAGAACTGGCGTGAGAACCTGGTGCGCCAGGTTCAGCACTCGCAGCTGGAGCTGGTGGCTAACTTTGCCGACATCTCCATGCGGTTATCGCAGATCCTGAAATTACAACCCGGCGACGTTTTGCCGATAGATAAACCCGACCGCATTATTGCCCATGTGGATGGCGTACCCGTGCTGACAAGCCAGTACGGCACAATTAACGGCCAGTATGCGTTACGCGTTGAGCACTTGATCAACCCGATTTTGAATTCGCTGAATGAGGAACAGCCCAAATGAGTGACATGAACAATCCGTCCGATGAAAACAGCGGAGCACTGGACGATCTGTGGGCTGACGCGTTAAACGAGCAAAAAACGACGCCGACGAAAAGCGCGGCAGACGCGGTCTTCCAGCAGTTAGGCGGCGGCGACGTCAGCGGGACGTTACAGGACATCGACCTGATTATGGACATTCCGGTCAAGCTGACCGTTGAGCTGGGCCGCACCCGCATGACTATTAAAGAGCTGCTGCGCCTGACGCAGGGTTCCGTTGTAGCCCTGGACGGTTTAGCGGGTGAGCCACTGGATATTCTGATCAACGGCTACCTGATTGCACAGGGCGAAGTAGTGGTGGTGGCCGATAAATACGGCGTACGTATCACCGACATCATTACCCCTTCCGAACGTATGCGTCGCCTGAGCCGTTAAGTATGAAAACCCAGGCAACACTGTCCGCGCCCTCCGCCGTACCCGGCTCCCCGCTGCTTCAGGTGAGCGGCGCGCTGTTCGGTATTATTGCCTTTATCCTTATCGCTGCCTGGCTGGCAAAGCGTTTCGGTCTGGCAGGGAAAACGGCCGGCACGCGCGGACTGAAGGTCAGCGCCAGCACCACACTCGGCCCACGCGAGCGCGTGGTCATTGTGGAAGTGGAAGATGCGCGACTGGTGCTGGGCGTGACCGCCTCCAGCATTAACGTTCTTCACACGCTGCCCCCTGCGCCTGTCACGGTGGAGGCTAACGCCCAGGCCCCTGCGGATTTTCAGTCCGTTATGAAGAGTTTGCTCAAGCGTTCCGGGAGATCCTGATGCGCCGTTTGTTATTGCTTACGCTGGCAGGTCTGGGCCTGTTCGCGCCTTCTGTGTATGCGCAGCTGCCGGGGCTGGTTTCCACGCCGCTGGCGAACGGGGGACAAAGCTGGTCCCTCTCCGTGCAGACGCTGGTGTTCATCACCTCACTGACCTTTATCCCGGCGATCCTGCTGATGATGACCAGTTTCACCCGCATCATCATTGTGTTTGGTCTGCTGCGAAATGCGCTCGGCACGCCGTCCGCGCCGCCCAATCAGGTGCTGCTGGGTTTAGCCCTGTTCCTGACCTTTTTCATTATGTCGCCGGTGATCGACAAGATTTACACCGAGGCGTACCAGCCGTTCAGCGAAGATAAAATTTCCATGCAGGTTGCCCTGGAAAAGGGGGCTCAGCCATTACGTGAATTTATGCTTCGCCAGACGCGCGAAGCGGATTTGGCCCTGTTTGCCCGTCTCGCTAACACGGGCGAGTTACAGGGACCGGAAGCGGTGCCGATGCGCATTCTGCTGCCAGCGTATGTGACCAGTGAACTGAAAACGGCGTTCCAGATTGGCTTCACCATTTTCATTCCGTTCCTGATTATTGACCTGGTGATCGCCAGCGTCCTGATGGCGCTCGGGATGATGATGGTCCCGCCCGCAACCATTGCCCTGCCCTTTAAGATCATGCTGTTCGTGCTGGTCGACGGCTGGCAGCTGCTGGTCAGCTCGCTGGCGCAGAGTTTCTACAGTTGAGGAGCGCGCAATGACGCCTGAGTCGGTCATGATGATGGGCACGGAAGCGATGAAAGTCGCGATTGCCGTCGCCGCGCCCCTGCTTCTGGTTGCGCTGGTAACCGGTCTGATTATCAGTATTCTTCAGGCCGCCACGCAGATTAACGAAATGACCCTGTCGTTCATCCCGAAGATCATCGCCGTCTTCGTGGCGATTATCGTTGCCGGGCCCTGGATGCTCAATTTGCTGCTGGACTACATGCGCAACCTGTTCACCAATCTGCCTTACATCATCGGCTGACGGACGATGCTGCAATTCACCAGCGATCAGTTTGTTCAGTGGCTCGGGATCTATTTCTGGCCGATGCTGCGCATCATGGCGCTGATCTCCACCGCCCCCATACTCAGTGAAAAGTCGGTGCCTAAACGCATCAAAATTGGGTTGGGCATGGTTATCACCATTATCGTTGCCCCTTCCCTGCCGGCGGTGGATATTCCGATTTTTTCCCCGAATGCGATCTGGATTGCCCTGCAACAGGTGATGATTGGCGTGGCGGTCGGATTTACGATGCAGCTCGCCTTCGCCGCGGTACGAACGGCGGGCGAACTGATCGGTTTGCAGATGGGTCTGTCTTTCGCGACGTTCGTTGACCCGGGCAGCCATCTGAATATGCCCGTGCTGGCGCGTATTATCGACCTGCTGGCGATGCTGTTGTTTCTCTCGTTCAACGGCCACCTGTGGCTCATCTCTATGCTGGTGGACACCTTCCACACGCTGCCGATTGGCGACAACCCGGTGAACAGTAACGCTTTTCTGGCGCTGGTGCGGGCTGCCGGGCTGATCTTCCTCAACGGGCTGATGCTGGCGCTGCCTGTCATAACCCTGTTGCTCACCGTTAACCTCGCATTGGGTTTACTCAACCGAATGGCCCCGCAGCTGTCGGTATTCGTCATCGGCTTTCCGGTGACGTTGACGGTTGGCCTTTTATTAATGTCATTATTGATGCCACTTATCGCCCCCTTCTGCGAGCATTTATTCAGCGAGATATTCAATCTCTTAGCGGATATTGTCAGCGAACTTCCACGCAAATAATAACCCGCAGTGTTTGCAATGTCTTTCTGAGGATATTCCTAAAAATAATCTTGAAAAACATCTACCAGGATATATCTGACGCGGTTTAAATGTTTCTAACCACCTCACAATACTTAATATTTACTTTACTTTAAGATGATTCCTGGCAAATTATACGTAACTTTACGGGATAGTGAGTTCGCCTGAAAGTCTTTGTCATGCTCACAGGTTTTATTAGATTTTTTCCATCCCGTATGGCTGTTTATGAGCTCTCAGGCAGGTGGTGAATTATCGTTACGCATTGAGTGAGGGTATGCCATGTCAACGATCATTATGGATTTATGCAGCTACACCCGGCTAGGGTTAACCGGGTACTTAGCAAGCAGAGGGGTAAGAAAGAGAGACATCAACGATGCACACACCGTTGAAGAACTCGCAGCCGCTTGTGAGACTCACAAGCCCGGCGTGGTGTTTATTAATGAGGACTGTTTCATTCACGACCCCGCTAACAGTCAGCACATTAAGCAGATCATTAATCAGCATCCCAGAACCCTGTTTATTGTTTTTATGGCGATCGCCAATATTCATTTCGATGAGTATTTGTTGGTGCGTAAAAACTTATTAATCAGTTCGAAATCGATTAAACCAGAGTCGCTTGATGACATTCTGGGCGATTATTTGAATAAAGAAGTTAAGAATGTAGGGGCGGTTAACTTACCCACTCTATCATTAAGCAGAACTGAATCAAGTATGCTAAGAATGTGGATGGCTGGACAAGGGACAATTCAGATCTCAGACCAGATGAATATCAAGGCAAAAACAGTATCGTCACACAAAGGAAATATTAAAAGGAAAATTAAAACGCATAATAAGCAAGTGATATACCATGTCGTACGCCTGACAGATAATGTGACGAATGGGATTTTCGTTAATATGCGCTAATTTGCACGGCCATGTTGTACCCTACCTTGATCTCTGGCCTGGCCAGAGATTTTGCTTTTCAGCAGCCGGGCCGGGGAGAAGACGCCCCCGACGCCGACCTATTCCGCCGTTTCCACAAAGATCCCATCCGGGTGCCCCAGTTCGTTGAAGAACCAGATGCCGAGCGGGTAATCTTCCAGCGACACCAGATACATTGTGCCTTCATTAAACTCTTCTATTGCCAGCACCACGCCCGGGCGGCGCGGCCCACCGTCCGTTTTGACGGTTACCCGATCGTTGACCTTCATACATTCCTCCTGTGGTTTTGAGCCAGTGTAGAACAAATTACCCTGGCTGGCATCGCCGCCTGACGCGAATGGCGTTTTTGTGTGCGGTCTATACTTAGCTGTTGAGACGGTTAAATGAGGAGCCCGCCATGAAGACTGACAAAGAGTACAGCGACACCATTAAGCGTGAGGTGGAAGTGGATGTCGATGCCCTGCTTGCCGCCATTAATGAAATCAGTGAGTCCGAAGTTCATCGCGCGGAGGATAATTCAGACCGTGTCGTGGTCAATGGTCGTGATTACCATACCTACCGTGAACTGGCTGAAGCATTCGAGCTGGATATCCATGACTTTAGCGTCTCGGAAACGAACCGCTAAGGCGAAAAAAATCCCGGTCATGGGGATGACCGGGATCAAACTTGCTTATGCAAGAAGCACTTGTAAATTCGTTACACCAGGAAATCTGATGCAGGTAAGACATTATCCCCAACAGATTTGTCTTACAAGCATATATTCTCTTAGCGAATATTATATTTTATACATGTGAATTTTGGTTATGAGTATAAACATGCGCCGCGTGTGGGTTTATCGGGATCGTTTCCACTTCAACGGGACATCAATGCTGAGTTTTTTTAAGACTTTTCTTAGATGAACATCATTATTCAGGAGACGTTATGCCTTCGCTAAAGGAGACTCTGCTCGTCTTTACCGATCTCGACGGTACGCTGCTGGATTTTCACACTCTCGACTGGCAGCCTGCCGCTTCCTGGCTGAAGAGATTACAGGATGAACAGGTACCAGTCATTCTGTGCAGCAGCAAAACCGCGTCCGAAATGCGTGACATCCAGCAGGAACTTGGCCTTGGCGGGCTGCCCTACATTGCGGAAAACGGCGCGGCGATCCAGCCTGACGTACGGTGGGAAAACGCCGCACGGTTCATCTCAGAAAAGAAGCATGACGATATCCGGCAGTTTATTGCCCGGGTACGCCAGGAGATGCATCTGAAATTCACCACCTTCGACGATGTGGATGAGCGCGTGGTCGCCGAATGGACCGGGCTAAGCCGTCCCCGTGCGGCGCTTGCACGTAAACACGAGGCTTCCGTGACGCTGATCTGGCGTGACAGTGATGAACAAATGAAACGCTTCGCAGCCGAACTGGCCCGGCAGGGGCTGAAGATCGTCCCGGGTGCTCGCTTCTGGCATATTCTGGACACGAGCTGTGGCAAAGACGTGGCGGTGCACTGGCTTGTGGAACAATATCGCCTGCACGACGTATTTGACCCGACAACGCTGGGCCTGGGCGACGGCCCCAATGATGCCCCTCTGCTGGACAGCGTAGCCTTCGCCGTGGTGGTGAAAGGCTTCAACCGGGAGGGGGTCAGCCTTAAGAACAACGATCCCACACGGGTTTATCGCACTCAGCACACCGGACCGGCCGGCTGGCGCGAGGGGCTTGATTACTTTTTAACGTGATCCTGCCAGATGACCCGGTTACGCCCGCGCTGTTTCGCCTCATACAGACGCGCATCGGCGGTGGATTGCAGATTTTCGAAGTGATAATTGCCCTTCTCCTGCGCGCCAGAGACGCCAAACGACGCGCTCACGCGCAGGGTAGTACTTTTCTTAATCAGGATCTCTTTGCTGTCGATACGCTCACGGATCTGCTCTGCAACTTCCGCCGCCTCTTCAAGCGTCATGCCGGGCAGCACCACACAGAACTCTTCGCCGCCGACGCGCCCGGCAATATCTTTAGTGCGCAGGGTACTGGCAATCAGCCCCGCAGCATGGGACAACACCTTATCACCCGCCTGGTGCCCGAACCGGTCATTAATGCTCTTAAAGCAGTCAAGATCGATCTGGATGACAGAGAAAGGCAGCGCCTGCTGTTCACACTGCTTCGCCAGTATTTTCGCCCGCTCAAACAGCGACCCACGATTATTCAACCGGGTCAGAGGGTCGTGCCAGGCCTGCCATTGCAGCGAATTCTGCAACGAATACATATTACTGACCATGCGCCGGATCACCAGCCATGAGATGAGCAGCATCGCGGTGAACAGCGCCCAAAGCAATGCCAGCACAATACTGATGCTGCCGAAATCGCCGCGCACCCCTTCTTCCAGGGTGTGCACGCGCAGGACAATGCCATCAAAGTGGTCGAGACGCTCCCAGCTGACAAAACGACTCCCCAGGCGAATGCCGCCTTCGGAATCCGATTCTATTGCGTGCGCTATCTGCGCTAGTTCGGGCGCGTCAAAATGATTAACGTCCGCAGCAGATGATCCAGACGTCGCAAGCAGGGTGAGACGACTGTCATACAGCTGGTATTCCCCTTCCGGGTTATCGCCTACGGCCTCCACCAGCAGACGACGCAGGGTGGCAAAGGTGAAATCCATCGCCACCACGCCATACCAGACGTGATTGTAATAAACAGGCACACTGGCGGTGATCAGCGGCTTCTTGCCCACGAAGGAGGAAGGAGGCGAGATAAACCAGCGCACGGCACGCGCACGGTTCCCACGCTCGGACTGTTGGGTAAACCAGGGCTGAGTGACCAGATAGTAGTAACGCTGCACGATATCGCTGGCATTTTCCGGCGTATCCGTTTCCAGAAAGAATCCGGCGCGAGAGACATAAATCACGCGCTCTTCGTTGCCGGAAGAACTGGATGCCAGACGCAATAAATACCCCACTTCAAGCGCGGCGGACAGTTCATTATCAAGAAACTCATCATCGCGATTCAGAAGGGTGGTCTTTTCAACGAAGGCATCCGACACACCGTTGATCGGCAATGTGCGCTGTTTATCAACCTCAATTTGCCAGGTGGGGGATGCGCGCAAACGGGCAAAACGCTTTACCGCATCATGCAGAACGCCAAACGCCAGCGGCGTTTCCAGCGCATCACGCATGCTGTGGCGAAAAAACAGCATTTTATCGACGCTGAACTGGAGTTGTCTGTCCAGCGCACTGGCAACCGTTTCCAGATGGTTACGCTGACTGGAGATATAGGCATCTTCCAGTACCACAACTTCGCGCCAGGTCAGGAGGGTGGAAAAGATCAGGACAACGATAAAACAGAGGTTAACAACCAAACGGGGATTGCTACGCTTATGCAGCCACTGCAAAAAAGATTGTTTTACAACAAAGGTATTGTGCTGCACACGCACTCCCTGAGTGTCGCTCACCATCCGATATGATAAGTCTTCTGCCAGTAAAAACGCCCGGCAAGGCCGGGCGTTGTGTGATTAAGCCTTATCGCGTTTTTGCCTTTTATCACCAGGCTGAAGCTCATCTTCACGAAAAGCCTCCCGCTTAATGCCGTATCCGTCATGCCACCGACACTCCACCATTCCACTGGAATAACCGGTGACAATCATGCATGGACCACCATTCTTTGGCTTAACTTCATCACTGACCAAAAAGACCATACCTGCCTCCTGTATCAGGGTGAAACGTTTTCAATTTAGACGAGGAATGGTCTTTTTGCATCCGGGGTCAGCAAAAATTAATGCGATTTTCCGCGTACTTTTTCTACCAGCTTGACCACTGCCACCACAATGACACCTACGATAAAGCCCAACACAAGGTTAAGCAGCGTCGGCAGAATGGCGGCGATCACCGAACCATGTCCCGACGCCAGATGTTCAATTGCATGATGCAGCGAAGCAACGCCGTGCACGATAATACCGCCGCCGACCAGGAACATCGCCAGAGTTCCCACTATCGACAAACTTTTCATCAGCCACGGCGCCAGCACCAGCAGGCTTTTGCCGATAACGCGGGCAATGGCGCTGGATTTTTTTTCCAGCCAGAAGCCGATATCATCCAGCTTGACGATGAGACCGACCAGCCCATACACCCCAACCGTTACAAGAATGGCAATCAACGAAAGCACCATGACCTGATTCATCAGCGGTGCTTCGGATACGATCCCAAGCGTAATCGCCACAATCTCGGCCGAAAGGATAAAGTCAGTACGGATCGCACCTTTGACCTTATCGCGCTCGAACGTTTTTGGATCCTGCGCGGCCAGCGCTTCCAGACGCTGCTGGCGCATTTCCGGGGTGTCTTTCTCTTTGCGTGCGGCAAACATATGCAACACTTTTTCGGCACCCTCGAAGCACAGGAACGCCCCGCCAATCATCAGCAATGGCGTAATGGCCCAGGGTATAAAGGCGCTAATGAGAAGCGCCAGCGGAACAAGGATCACCTTGTTAATAAAGGACCCTTTCGCTACGCCCCACACCACCGGCAGCTCACGGTTCGCCCGCACGCCGCTGACCTGCTGCGCGTTAAGCGACAAGTCATCCCCCAGTACCCCGGCGGTTTTTTTCGCTGCCAGTTTCCCCATGACTGAAATGTCATCCAGCAAGGTGGCGATATCGTCCAGTAATGTTAATAAGCTACTTCCTGCCAAAATCTCTATCCTTCTTTTTTTGCTAATTAAGTGAATAGTATGGAACAAAACTCAACGCCCGGAAACAGGCACCTCACGTCAACAAAAATTTCACATTAACAACACAATTAAAGCACTCGCCAGCCCGATAGTTTTGGCGTTAACTATGATCGAACTTTTTATTTCGTCGTGAGGGACTATGCGTTTTCGGCATTTATTACCGCTCATTGGAGCACTTTTTTCCCTGTATATCATCTGGGGATCCACCTACTTTGTCATTCGTATTGGCGTGGAAAGCTGGCCCCCGCTGATGATGGCCGGTATTCGTTTCCTTACGGCTGGCGTGCTGCTGATGGCGTTTTTATTGCTGCGCGGCCACAGGCTACCGCCGCTGCGTCCCCTGCTTAACGCCGCCCTGATTGGCCTGCTGCTGCTAGCGGTGGGCAATGGCGCAGTAACCGTCGCCGAACACCAGAACGTGCCGTCGGGCATCGCCGCCGTGGTCGTCGCGACCGTGCCGCTGTTTACGCTCTGCTTTAGTCGTCTGTTCGGGATCCGCACCCGTAAGCTCGAATGGCTGGGCATCGCGATTGGGCTTGTGGGTATTATCATGCTGAACAGCGGCGGTAACCTGAGCGGAAACCCCTGGGCTGCCGTTATGATCATGATCGGCTCGATGAGCTGGGCGTTCGGCTCGGTCTACGGCTCCCGCATTGAGCTGCCCTCCGGGATGATGGCGGGTGCCATTGAAATGCTCGCGGCAGGCATCGTGCTGCTGATTGCCTCGGCGTTGACGGGTGAAAAACTGACGGCAATGCCAGATCTCTCAGGTTTCCTGGCCGTCGGGTATCTGGCCCTGTTTGGCTCGATTATTGCCATCAACGCCTATATGTACCTGATCCGCAACGTCTCACCGGCGGTTGCCACCAGCTACGCCTACGTTAACCCGGTGGTTGCCGTGCTGCTGGGTACCGGTTTTGCGGGCGAAGTGCTGTCGACGATTGAATGGCTGGCGCTGGGCGTGATTGTCTTTGCCGTGGTGCTGGTCACGCTGGGTAAATATTTACTGCCCGCGAAACCGATTGTCACGGCGTGTGAGGTGGAGAAACCGTGATCGGGTGAATGCCCTGGGTATCGATCTGCGCGGCCTGACCGCCGCCGCAGATCCACTCTTCCAGCCGCTCCGTCAGTTCCACGTCATTCAGCTTCATTCTTCCGCGCAGTGCGCACTCCCAGACAATCAGCACCCGCCAGCCCTGGGCGTAAAGCTGCGAAACATCGCGTTTATCACGCTCGACGTTCCTGCCAATCTTCTCCAGCCAGAAGTCGGTGCGTGTCGCCGGGACTTTAAACAGATAGCAGTCGTGATGATGCCAGAAACAGCCGTGGGTAAAGATGATGCATTGATACGCATCGATCACGAAATCAGGACGCCCGGCAAGCGTGGCATCCTGAACCCTGAATTCAAACCCGATGGAGGTAAGGAGGCCAGCGATCCGTTTTTCGATCGCGGTATCACGCGTGCCGATGGCACGCATGTTTTTACTGCGCGTGGCCTTATTGTGAACGTCCGCCATTGACGGCCTCACTCTGACGCAGCTGAACGGCCTTGCTGATGCGTGAGGCCAGCAGTTTTGCGACGGCGGCAAAGGCTGGCACCACCACCGAGTTGCCAAACTGACGATAGGCTTGTGTATCCGACACCGGAATGCGAAAACTGTAGCCCTGCGGCGCCTCAAAGCCCATTAAGCGGGCGCACTCGCGCGGCGTTAAGCGCCGCGGTCGGTGCTGTTGATTCTGAGGGTCGTCGAAATCTTTTTCGCCCAGCGCCTTATCCCAGCCCCGATCGATAAGAATTTCCGCGCCATCTTTGTAATAGCGCGCCGACAGCGTACGCGTCACGCTGTCAGGATTAAGCGGATTGACCATGCCAAACCCAAAGCCATTGCCTTTGGCCTGATGCTTTTTGGCATAGCGATAGAGGTATTTCCACAGCACTGGCGTCAGAATGAATTTCGCATCGACGGCGGGCTCCAGCAGATCGGCCACTGTCGGACGGCGCGCCGGATACAGCGAGGGCAAATCGCGCAGCGTAAAATCGCCTTTCAGATTGAGATCGCGGCGGAATCCCACCAGCACGATGCGTTCGCGGTGCTGTGGCAGGAAGTGTTTGCCGTCGATAATTTTCGGATCGTCCGGCCCCATGTCCTCTGCATCCGCCACGTCGTAACCCAGTTCATCCAGCGTTTGCATGATAATGCGGAAGGTTTTGCCGCCGTCATGACTCTTTAAATTCTTGACGTTCTCCAGCACAAAAATTGCCGGGCGGCGGGCATCAATAATCCGGGCAACATCAAAGAACAGTGTGCCCTGCGTATCACAGGCAAAGCCGTGCGCACGTCCCAGCGCGTTCTTTTTCGACACGCCAGCCAGTGAGAACGGCTGACACGGGAAGCCTGCCAGCAGCACATCGTGCGCCGGAATGGTGTTGCGAATGTGCTCAGCGGCTTCTTCGTCGCTGACGCCGGTTTTGTGGCTCAGGGTGACGTCGCGGATGTCGGCATTAAACTGGTGCTCGTCGGGGTCGCAGTACCAGTTCGCCTTATAGGTGCGGACGGCATGTTTGTTCCATTCACTGGTGAACACGCACTGCCCGCCAATAGCTTCAAAGCCATGGCGAATGCCGCCAATACCGGCAAAGAGATCGATAAAGCGAAAGGCATAATTCGGATGCGCAGCAGGCGGGCGCGGCAGCAGGTTGCGCAGATAACGGAACTCGCCGTCGCTCAGGCGGTGCCCTGCCCTGTCGCTTATCAGCAGCCGCTTGAGTATTGCCGGGCTCCAGTGGCTCTCGCCATGTGCCACCAGCTGGTTTGCCAGCGTTTTAGCATCATACATTTCCAGCAGCTGACGCAGGAGTGCCTGCACGGCTGCCGTTGATTTCTCAACCCGCTCAGGCGCGGGCACAGTCACTGATCGATTTTCCTGCATTCTCTTAACCGGACAATAAAGACAGAAAACAGAGTACCACAGTTCAGGATCGCACACTGCGACGGAAATGGGTCAATATCTGGCTGTCGGTTCCGAGGTAATCGCCCTGTAATTCGGCACTCAGCTTCGCCATAAACTGGATCAGAAAATCGGCATTGTGACGCGCAAGTTCGCGTCCCCGTGCGGTTTGCATGGTGTCCGGCAGGCGCAGGAGTTTGGTCTGAAAGTGATCGAGCGCGAAAGCTTTATCATCCAGCGCACGCGCCCCGGCAAACGGGTCGTCGGCATCAAACAACGCGGTGCCCAGCGCACCGGACACGGCAAAGACGCGCGCAAGGCCGATGGCGCCTAACGCCTCCAGCCGGTCGGCATCCTGGACCGTTTTGGCCTCCGGGCTTTGCGGCGCGATACCGGCACTGAAGCTGTGCGCTTCAATGGCATGCTCAACGGCCGCATACCGATCGGGCGGAAAATCAGGAAAATCGCGGCTCAGGATCTGGCGCGTTTCTCGCGCTGCCAGCCGCGAGGAGTGACTACGCTGCGGGTGATTTTTCGGCAGGCTGACAATGTCATGGAAGTAGCATGCGGTCAGCACAACCAGCGGATCGCAATCCCCGTCAGCCATAATGGTCTGCGCCGTCATCCAGACGCGGCGAAAATGGGCGATATCGTGCGCCGCATCATCAGTAAAATGATTTTCGTCGAGCCAGCGCTCAAAACGGTGCTGCCACTGCGCAAGTTCCATCATCCCATCCTGTTGCTCAAAAGAGAGTGAATTATAATACACCCGAATCAAAACCCTTAATAAATAGAATTTAGAAATACTTAATAATAATTACCCGCTATATTTTCAATGAATTAATTCACGCGAAAAATAAAGAGATAAAAAGAAATATTTTGTAATATTTTTACCAGTTTAATTACATTTATTTTTGAACCTAAATAATAATCCATAGAATAGTATCAGCCATGTAGTTACGGAGGGTAATTACATATATTCAGACAATTTATATTTAAAGGGAATATATAATGAAAAGAAAAGTTCTGGCAATTCTCGTACCCGCGTTATTAATGGCTGGCGCAGCAAATGCGGCGGAAATGTATAACAAAGACGGCAACAAAGTTGACCTGTACGGTAAAGTTGATGCACGTCATACCTTCTCCGACAACCCAGGCGACGACGGCGATGAAACCTATGTCCAGATTGGTTTCAAAGGCGAAACACAAATTAATAACGATCTTATTGGTTACGGCCAGTGGGAATATAAAACCTACGCTAACGATACCGAAGGCGCAGGCGACACCTCTTTTAACCGTCTGGCCTTTGCTGGCCTGAAATACGGCGAATATGGCTCATTCGATTACGGCCGTAATTACGGCGTCGTGTATGACGTTGAAGCCTGGACCGATATGCTGCCAGTATTTGGTGGCGACTCCTATACCTGGACCGACAACTATATGGTTGGCCGTACTAACGGTGTGGCGACCTACCGTAATAATGACTTCTTCGGTCTGGTTAACGGCCTGAACTTTGCACTGCAATATCAGGGTGCTAATGAAGGTGCTAACGCAAACGAAAATCAGGAAGGCACCAAAAACGGCCATGATGATGTTCGTTTCCAGAACGGCGACGGCTTCGGTATGTCAACTACCTATGACTTCGATTTCGGTCTGTCGCTGGGTGCCGCTTATTCATCGTCTGACCGTACCAACGACCAGGTTGCTTACGGCGCAGGTACCTATAATCGCTTCAGCAAATATGCCGGCGGTGAACGTGCGGAAGCGTGGACAATCGGTGCAAAATACGATGCGAATGATGTCTACCTGGCAATGATGTATGCGGAAACCCGCAACATGACTCCGTACGGCAACGATGGCATCGCCAACAAAACTCAGAACTTTGAAGCCGTAGCGCAGTACCAGTTTGACTTCGGTCTGCGTCCATCCCTGGCGTGGGTCTATTCAAAAGGCATCGATTTGGGTGGCAACGATTATCATCCAGGCAATGGTTATGACTATGTAGACCAGGATCTGGTTAACTACATCGACGTGGGCATGACCTACAGCTTCAACAAGAACTTCTCCACCTACGTTGATTATAAAATCAACCTGCTGGACGAAGATGATGCCTTCTACAATGACAACGGTATTGCAACCGATGACATCGTTGGCATCGGTATGATCTACCAGTTCTGATCCCCATAAATAGCAAAGCCCGCAACGCGGGCTTTTTTTATTTGACGCTGAAATATTACGGCGCTTCCTGCAAGGCCAGGCGAACAAACCCGTTATTCTGCGCCAGTAATTCATGTGCTTTCCAGGCATCCATACCCGTCAGCACCATTAGCACCGCCGTTTTACACTGATGGTTACAGCTTTCCAGCGCCGCCTTCGCCTGCGCCCGGGAGCATCCCCCCGCTTCCATTACAATGGCAATTTGTCGCTCGGCCCATCTGGTATTGCTTGCCTCCAGATCAACACGCAGGTTGCTGTACACCCGTCCTGTCCGTATCGCCAGACCGGTGGTGACCATATGCATTATCATGCTTTGCGCAATGCCCGCTTTGGCGTTGGTATACCCGGCAACCACATCCGCGCCCAGATCGGGGGCAATAACCATGCTCGCCAGCTGCGCCGCTTCACTTTGCGCATCCTCCGTAATGAGCGCGACCGTTGAGCCCAGAGACCACGCATGACGCATCGCGCCCCAAACCCATGGCGTTTTGCCGCTGACGGACAGCGCCAGCATCATGTCGTGCTCGCCGAATTTTATCGTCTGAAGGTCGGCAACGCCGCGCGCGTAGCTTCCGGCGTTATCGCCTGCTGTCATCGCAATGACCGGATGTTTTCCCGGCGCGAACGCTTCTGCCGCCTGCTTCGCCACGCCTCCGGACGCGCCTGCGCCGATCAGCACCAGACGTCCGCCGTGACTAAGCGTCGCCGCCGCGTTATCCACCACGCGAGCCAGCATACTTAAGTGAGGGGTAAGTGCAGAAGAGATTTGTGCGTCATCCTGGTGTATGACATTAAGCATATCCAGCGTAGATAATCTGTCGATGTTCATCGTGCTGGCGTGCCGTCTTTCCCTGGCCGTACCGGTAAGCATAATGCTCATAAACTGCCTCCTTATTATGAGTACCCCCACACTATAAAGTGTTTTATACAGGTCACATGAGAGAAGGCTCACGAAACGCCTCTCTTTACATGGCTTTATGAAATGCCCGTCATCAGCGATAATTAGCCCTTTCTTTTTCATCGCGGAGTGTTAATGAGCGATTTGCAGCCCTTCCCCCCGACGCGCAAGCGCCCTATGAAGCTGAATACGCTGGTTACGCTGATGGTGTGCGCCATTATCGGTTCTGTGCTGCTGGTGGTCTTCGCGCTGTACTCTGTGCAGATCACCCGTGCCACGCGCGATGACGTGAAAGATACTGCGCTGGGTATCGCCCGAACGCTGGCCGACAGCCCGGAGATCAAGCGTGGCCTGATGGAATCGCCGCAGGCTGGCATCATCCAGCCGATTGCCCAGGCGGTGACGAAGCGCAACGACCTGCTGTTTACCGTGGTTACCGACCTGCGTGGGATCCGCTATTCCCATCCAAACGAAGCGCTGTTAGGTTTGCATTTTATTGGCGACGATCTGACGCCCGCCCTCGAAGGGAAAGAGAATGTCTCCGTGAACCGCGGCGCACTCGCGGAAGCACTGCGCGTCTTTACGCCCGTTTATGACGATCGGCACGACCAGATCGGCGTGGTCGTGGTGGGTATTTCGCTGAATAAAGTTGAAGATCAGATTGCCCGCGGTCGGCTCAATGCCGTGTGGACCATCTTATTCAGCGTTCTGATGAGCTCAGTGGCGATATGGGGTCTGGTCCGGGTTCTGAAACGTATTCTCTTCGGGCTTGAGCCTTACGAGATCTCCGCCCTCTTTGAGCAGCGCCAGGCCATGTTGCAGTCCCTGCGCGAAGGCGTGATGGCTGTTGATATGCACGGGCGCGTGACGATGATTAACCACACCGCCAGAGAAATTTTGCTCCTGAGCTCGGGTGAGCACTCCGAGAGCAGCGGCGAACCACTGCTGGCCAGCCTGCGGGAAGTGGCGAAAACCGGCATTGCTCGTCAGGATCAAGAGATCGGCTGTAACGGACGGCTACTGCTGTGCAACATGGTCCCCGTGAAAAGCCAGAATCAGGTCATCGGGGCAATCAGCACCTTCCGCGATAAGACCGAAATCAGCCAGTTAATGCAGCGTATCGATGGTATGGTCAACTATGTTGATGCCCTGCGCTCACATACGCATGAGTTTATGAACAAGCTACACGTGATCCTCGGCCTGCTGCACATGAAGCGCTACGATAAGCTGGAAGAGTACATCATCCAGACCGCACAGAATTATCAGACGGATATCGGCGCGATACAGCGCAAGGTTAAATCGCCGGTCATTGCGGGTTTCCTGCTGGGTAAAATCAACCGCGCCAAAGAGGCGGGAGTGACCCTGACGCTGGCCGAGGAGAGTCAGCTTCCTGACACCAGCAATGAAGAGCAGGTTGCGGTTCTGATCACCGTGCTGGGCAATTTAATCGAAAATGCCCTGGATGCGATGGAAGGTCAGCCGGAAGGCGAGATCGGCCTGCTGCTGCATTATCAGAACGGCTGGCTGAGCGGTGAGGTCAGCGATGACGGTCCCGGCATTAATCCCGAGCGGCTGGAGGCTATTTTTACAAAGGGCTACTCAACAAAAGGTGAAAACCGTGGCGTTGGGCTGTTCCTTGCACGTCAGCAGATCCAGAACCTGGGCGGAGATATTACCGTCGAGTCGGAGCCTGGCGTATTTACCCAATTTTTTGTTCAGATCCCCTGGGATAGCGAGAGGAATATCGCGTGATAAATGTATTAATTGTCGATGATGACGCCATGGTAGCCGACCTCAACCGTCTGTATGTTAACCGCGTTGAGGGTTTTAACTGCTGCGGCGTCGCTTCTACGCTCAACCAGGCCGAAGCATTGATCGCAAACCCAGGCCAGCCGATCGATCTGGTGCTGCTGGATGTCTATATGCAGCAGGATAACGGGCTGGATCTATTGCCCATCATCCGGGCATCGGGCCGCCCGATTGACGTTATCATGATTTCGTCAGCCTCCGACGCCGCAACGATCCAGACGTCGATGCACTATGGCGTGGTGGATTACCTGATTAAACCGTTCCAGTTCCCGCGTTTTGAAGAGGCGCTGAACGGCTGGAAGGCAAAGCGCAGTCTGATGGGCTCGCATCAGTATTATGAACAGGCCGACGTCGACAGGCTGATCCACGGCGGCGCGCCGGAGCTGGCCGACAGCAAAAAATTACCGAAAGGCCTAACGCCGCAGACGCTGCGCACCATTTGCCAGTGGATCGACAGCCATCCGGAGATAGAATTTTCCACCGACGATCTGGCGAATGCGGTCAACATTTCCCGCGTCTCCTGCCGCAAATACCTGATCTGGCTGGCGCAAATCAATATCCTGTTCACCAGCATTCACTACGGCGCCACCGGTCGACCGGTATATCGCTACCGTTTGCAGCCGGAACAGGTCGGCCTGCTCAAACAGTACTGCCAGTAATTCGGTAGCTGTCGTCCAGAAGGGTAAAACGGAAGTGGTGCATCGAGGAGATCACCACTTCTTTTGTTTTGGTGACAAAAATGGCTTCAATATCGGGGCGCGAACGCAGCGCGGCGCAGCCCTGCTCCACGCCCATGCCGTAGATCAGCGTGGTCCAGATATCGCCGTCGAGGGAGTCCTGCGAAATAATCGTCACGCTGTCCAGTTCGTTATCCAGCGGGTAGCCGGTACGCGGGTCAAGTATGTGATGATAACGTTTGCCGTTCTGCTCGAAGTAGCGCTCATAGGTGCCTGACGTCACAACCGACCGGTTTTCTACCGTTATGGCGCCAATCAGCGCGTCACCAGCGAACGGTTTTTTCAGGCCGACGTGCCAGCCGTCCTCCGGCGAGCCTAACGTCTGGACGTTGCCGCCAAGGTTGATCAACCCGAGTTCGGCGCCCTCTTTATGCAAGTAATCCCGCACCCTGTCGGCGATATAACCTTTGGCGATAGCCCCCAGATCGATCTCCATTCCCTGGCGTGTAAGAAACACGCTGCTGTTGGCGTCATCCAGTACCACGTTCGCAGGATCCGTGATACTCAGCAAGGCGGCGATCTCGTCCGCGGGCGGTACAGCGTCCCCCTTAAAGCCAATTTTCCAGCGTTTGACCAGCGGACCTATCGCCAGGTTGAACGCACTGTCTGTAGGCAGGCTGGCCGCTTTCGCGCAGCGGATCAGGTCAAACACCGGGCGACTGACGACAACCGGATGCTGACCGGCAGCATGGTTGACATCCATCACCTGCGAATCCGCACGGTTGACGGTGAGGAGATCTTCGTACTGTTTGATCAGGCGAAACACGCGGGACGCGAGGGCTTCGTCATGGGAGAAGAGTTTCAGGAGGATGGGCGAGCCCATCAGAACGGCGTTGTAACTGTAAACGCGATGGCTATCAGGCATTGCATAAGTCCTCAGATGTAGCCCCGGCAAGCACCGCGCCGCCGGGGAAACAGGAGCCTTACCGTGTTTTCGAACGCATAGCCGCCTGATGTCCGGCAAGCGTACCAAAAATAATGATATCTGCCACCGCATTACCACCGATGCGGTTACCGCCGTGGATACCCCCGACAACCTCACCCGCAGCAAACGCTCCCGGTAATACGTTGTGGTTGCTGTCCAGCACGCAGGTTTCTGTATTGATGGTCACACCGCCCATGGTGTGGTGCACGCCCGGCGCAATCTGAATGGCATAGAACGGCCCTTCGTTGATAGGCGCACGCAGCGCGGTGGTGCGGCCAAAATCATCGTCATGCTGTTTTTCCACAAAGCCGTTGTAGCGTTCCAGCGTTGCCAGGAACTGGTGGTGATCCATCCCCAGCGCTTCCGCCAGGGCTTTTGGTGAGCTGGCGCTGGTGACAAACCCTTTCGCGATGTACTCATCCGCGGCTTTGTTTTTGGCGCGAACATGCTCGTCAAAGACGATGTAAGCGTATTTCTCCGGCAGCGCGATGATTTGCGCCGAAACTTTGTCGCGGGTCGACATTTCGTTATAGAAGCGGTTGCCCTGCTGGTTTACCAGAATCGCCCCGCCGCCGCGGATGGATTCGGAAATCAGGTACGACGTTTTCTGCTCAACGGTTGGGTGGATCTGGATTTCGCCCATATCGACGGTGCCTGCGCCAATACGCTCCAGCAGCGCGATACCGCCGCCGGTTGCGCCTTTGTGGTTAGTCGTCACGAACCCTTCCAGGTCCGGACGGTATTTCACCACCATCTGGCTGTTGGCGCTGAAGCCGCCCGTCGCGACAATTACGCTTTTGGTTGCCACGGTGAGGGTTTCGTTCTCTTCGGTGGTCAGACGCACGCCGGTCACTTCGCCGTTTTCGAAGATGATGTCGCTCACGGAGGTATCCAGCATCACCTCGATGTTGCGTTTGTTGACATTGCGCACCAGGCCGCTAATCAGATATCCGCCCACCGCGGAACCATCTTTCGGACGGTGCGTACGGTCGATGCTCATCCCGCCGGTGGTGGTGATGTCGTTGAGCATAATGCCGCGCGTTGCCAGCCATTCGATGGCCTCCGGCGCGTTCTCGACAAAGCGACGCAGCAGTTCAGGGTTGTTCTTATTGCCACCGCCTTTCAGGCTTTCCTGGTAGAACAGCTCTTTGCTGTCCTGAATGCCCTTCACGCGCTGGAAGCGGGTCTCAGCCGCGTTCATCCCGGCAGAGGCTTTAATGGTGTTCCCGCCAATAGTCGGCATTTTCTCAACGATCAGCACGCTCGCGCCTTCGTCGTGAGCCTGAATCGCCGCCGCCAGACCGGCACCGCCGCTGCCGACCACCACCACGTCCACGCTTTTAGTCTCATTCGGGTCAGCGCCCTCTTCTGCCGCCAGCGCTTTGCTGGATTTCAGCATCGCCTTCGAGACCGCTTTTTTCACCGCCTCGCTCTGGCTGGTTGCGCCGGTGATAGCATCCACGTGCGGGGTATTGGCATCCAGAATACGGGTACGGATCTCTTCGAAGCTGGTCACAAACGCCACGTCTTCACTCGGGCCGGAGGCCAGTTCGATATCGGCGATGCGGTCGGTTTCGAGGCTGACGTTAATCACCAGTTCGTTAGCATCGTCCTGCACTTTTTCAATAAAGGTGCCCGGTTTGAATTTAGATTCGCCCATGCTCATGTCGCGGATCATCGCTTCCACCAGCGAGAAGCGCCACAGCGGTTCCGGGATGCTCAGTTCTTCGCGTCGGGTACTGTCCATAAACAGCTCCAGGCTTTCGCCCGCCGCGATGCGATCGGTCCAGTCCGGATAGGCGATGGTGGCGCGGCCAACGGCAATCAGGTCGTAACCGTGATCCAGCGCTTCATTCACATCCGTGGCATTCACCACGCCGCCAACGCCCATCACCGGTACCTGCGCCAGCGTGTCAGAGCGCATGGCGCAGTATTTTTCGATAAGTGGCGTCGGGTCCTGAGTATCGACGATAGAAGGACGCAGGGCGGCGCCAAGGGAGAAGTGCAGATAATCCACCCCACGAGCGGCCAGTTTTTCCAGCAGATACAGGGTGTCTTCGAAGCGAATGCCGGGGACTTCCAGCTCTTCCGGTGAGAAGCGGTAGCCAACGATGAACGCGTCGTCCGCATACTGGCGCACCATCTTGTGGGTAATGTCCAGCACCGCCAGCGGGAATTTCGCGCGGTTATCGCGGCTGCCACCCCACTCGTCGTCGCGCTGATTAGAGTTCGGGGAGTAGAACTGCTGGATCAGATAGGTATTCGCCCCGTGGATTTCGACGCCATCGAAGCCGGCCTGAATTGCGCGGCGTACGGCTTCGCCGAACTTGCCGATCATGCCTTCCACTTCTTCTGAAGTCAGAGCAACCGGCGTCGCGGCACCGTCACGCGGCGCGGCAACCGCGCTTGGGCCAACCGGCGTGCGGCCGCCGATCAGTTTTGGGTCGACCATACGGCCGCCGTGGTAAATTTGCAGAAGGGCTTTGGAACCTTTGGACTTAATGGCGTCAGCGATTTTTGCCAGTCCGGCGATTTTTTCGTCGTTATCAATACCAATTGCGCCCGGGAACGCAAGGCCGAGATCGTCAACAAAACAGCATTCAACGATAATGGTGCCGATGCTGCCAGCGCGGGCACGGTAGTACTCCACCAGCTCGCTGGTCACGGTGCCATCGTAATACCCCGTACAGGTTGTCATCGGGGCCATTAACAAACGGTTTTTCAGTTCAGTACCATTCGGTAATGTGAAGGGGCTTAAAATACGTTCGTTAGTGCTCATAATAGAAACTCCAAACTTTAAAAATTAAGAATTCGTTATCGGTATGGATTTTTTATTTCGTGTTTTTGCCGATGTCATGACATTAATATAAAGCTTTTTTTAGTTTCTAAAGTCATTACGTTAGTTAATAAACTATTTAATCCCTGCGATAACATTAATAACACATTGGTGTTAGTGTGAATGTTTTATACGTTCACATTAATTTAAAAAAAGTTAAATCAACAATGGTAAAGCCAATACACCAAGAACATCAAAAACCCTTTAAAATCAAAACCTAAAACACAGTCCAAATTAATAATGTTATAAAATTGATAAATAAAATGCTTAAAAATAGCGAATAACCACACTACTCAGAGTGGTTATTATAAAAAGTATAAAATTACGTCCTCAATTCTGTTTTTTTGATCGCGATCAATAGTAATGGCATCCAAAGGCGCAATATAAAAACATCATCATTTTTTATTTAGCGCAAACAAAAATGCGTTAAATCGCTATTACTGAAAACACAAAAACGCACCTTAAATAACTAAAAAAAGCAAAACGAATAAAGTAATCGAATTTGTGTTTTCGCTGTACGACGAATTTTTGACAACTTAAGACGTGAAACTATGAAAACAAAAACTGCTGTAACGCCTCCTGCGGCGAATCTGGCATCAAATGGAACAGCAAAACGCCTGCTGATGATGGCCCTGCCCGTCATTGTCGCCGTCCTGCTGTTGTTTGTCCCCGTTCCGGAAGGTCTGCCGCCTTATGCGTGGCACTACTTCGCCATCTTTGTTGGCGTCATCGTCGGGTTGATTTTCGAACCTCTGCCGGGCGCCGTAATCGGCCTCACCGGCGTGGTGGCGATTGCGCTGTGCAGCCAGTGGGTGCTCTTTAGCCCCGAACAGCTGGCTGACCCGAAATTCAAGCTGGCGGGCGCCTCCTTTAAATGGGCGGTGAGCGGGTTTGGTAACTCCACCGTCTGGCTGATTTTCGGTGCCTTTATGTTTGCCGCAGGCTACGACAAAACCCGCTTCGGCCGCCGTCTGGCACTGATTCTGGTGAAGTACCTGGGCCGTCGCAGCCTGACGCTCGGTTACGCCATTACCTTCGCGGACCTGCTGCTGGCCCCGTTCACCCCGTCCAACACCGCGCGCAGCGGTGGGACCATCTACCCGATTATCGCTAACCTGCCGCCGTTGTACGGTTCAAAACCCAACGACCCAAGCGCGCGCAAAATCGGATCCTATCTGATGTGGGTGGCAATCACCGCGGCTTGTATCACCAGCTCGATGTTCCTTTCCGCTCTGGCACCTAACCTGCTGGCACTGGCGCTGGTGAAAAGCACCGTTGGAATTGATATCTCCTGGGGGACCTGGTTCCTCGCCTTCCTGCCGCTGGGTATCCTGCTGATCCTGACCATGCCGCTGCTGGCCTACTGGTTCTACCCACCAGAAGTGAAGGTAAACAATGAAGTACCACTGTGGGCGACCCGCGAACTGGAAAAACTGGGCAAACTGTCGCGCAATGAGATCCTGCTGCTGGTATTCGTGTGCTGCGCGCTGCTGATGTGGATCTTCGCCGCGGCGTGGATTGAACCGGCCATGGCTGCCCTGCTGATCGTTGGCCTGATGCTGTGGACCGGCGTGCTGGAGTGGAACGACATCACCGGCAACAAAGCCGCGTGGAATACCTTCGTCTGGTTCGCCACCCTGGTGGCGCTGGCGGATGGTCTCTCCTCCACCGGCTTTATCAGCTGGCTGGGTAAAGAAGGCGGCATGCTGATGAGCGGTATCTCTCCGGGTGTGGCCACCATCGTCCTGCTGCTGGCGTTCTACCTGCTGCACTACCTGTTTGCCAGCACCACCGCGCACACTACCGCGCTACTGCCAGCGATGCTGACGATTGCCTCCACCATTCCGGGCATGAATATGGAAGTGTTCGTTCTGCTGATGGTGACCTCGCTGGGCGTGATGGGGATCATCACCCCGTACGGTACGGGCCCAAGCCCGATTTACTACGGTAGCGGCTACCTGCCAACCAAAGACTACTGGCGCCTCGGCACCATCTTCGGTGCCATCTTCCTGGCAGCTCTGCTGCTGATTGGTTACCCGTGGATGTCCATGATGTTCTGATTTCTGACCGCCGGACATTTCCTCCGGCGGTTAAATTTTTGTGGAGCAAGCTATGTCAAACAAACCCTTTATCTACCAGAACCCCTTCCCACTCGCGCATGACGACACCGAATATTATCTGCTGACCAAAGAGCACGTTTCCGTTGCCGAGTTCGACGGTCAGGAAGTGCTGAAAGTCGAGCCAGAGGCGTTGACCCTGCTGGCCCAGCAGGCCTTCCACGACGCGGCGTTTATGCTGCGCACCTCTCATCAGAAGCAGGTTGCGGCTATACTGAGCGACCCGGAAGCCAGCGAGAACGATAAGTACGTCGCCCTGCAATTCCTGCGCAATTCCGAGATTGCGGCGAAAGGCGTGCTGCCGACCTGCCAGGATACCGGCACGGCAATCATTATGGGTAAGAAAGGCCAACGCGTCTGGACCGGCTGCGGTGACGAAGCCGCGCTGAGCCAGGGCGTGTATAACACCTATATTGAAGACAACCTGCGCTACTCGCAGAATGCGGCGCTGGATATGTATAAAGAGGTGAATACTGGCACCAACCTGCCCGCGCAGATCGACCTCTACAGCGTGGATGGTGACGAGTACAAATTCCTCTGCATGGCGAAAGGCGGCGGTTCCGCCAACAAAACTTATCTGTATCAGGAAACCAAAGCGCTGATCACCCCGGCGAAGCTAAAAAATTATCTGGTTGAGAAGATGCGGACCCTCGGCACCGCGGCCTGCCCGCCTTACCATATCGCCTTCGTTATCGGCGGCACCTCAGCGGAAGCCACGCTGAAAACCGTCAAGCTCGCCTCTGCGCGCTACTATGATGGCCTGCCAACCGAAGGCAATGCGCACGGCCAGGCGTTCCGCGACGTCCAGCTCGAGCAGGAACTGCTTCAGGAAGCGCAAAACCTCGGCCTTGGCGCGCAGTTTGGCGGGAAATACTTCGCGCACGATATTCGCGTGATCCGTCTGCCGCGCCACGGTGCCTCCTGTCCAATCGGCATGGGTGTTTCGTGCTCCGCCGACCGCAACATCAAGGCGAAGATTAACCGCGAGGGGATCTGGATTGAGAAGCTGGAGCACAATCCGGGCCAGTATATTCCTGAATCCCTGCGCCAGCAGGGGGAAGGCGACGTAGTAAGCATTGATCTGAACAAGCCGATGCCCGATATTCTGGCGCAGCTTTCCGCGCACCCGGTCTCCACCCGCCTGTCGCTGAATGGCACCATTATTGTGGCGCGCGACATCGCCCATGCGAAGCTGAAAGAGCTGCTCGACAACGGGGAAGAACTGCCGCAGTACGTCAAAGATCACCCGATTTACTATGCAGGCCCGGCCAAAACGCCAGAAGGTTACGCGTCTGGCTCACTCGGCCCGACCACTGCGGGACGTATGGACTCCTACGTGGACTTATTGCAATCCCACGGTGCGAGCATGATCATGCTGGCGAAAGGTAACCGCAGCCAGCAGGTGACGGACGCCTGCCAAAAGCACGGCGGCTTCTACCTCGGCAGCATTGGCGGCCCGGCGGCGGTGCTGGCGCAAAACAGCATCAAGAGTCTGGAGTGCGTGGCGTATCCGGAACTGGGAATGGAAGCGATCTGGAAAATTGAAGTGGAGAACTTCCCGGCGTTTATCCTGGTGGATGACAAAGGTAACGATTTCTTCCAGCAGATCCAGAACAAGCTGTGCAAAGGCTGTTCACAGCGCTGAGTCTTTCCACAATGACGGCAGCAGCGACAGCGTTTCATTAATTAACCCGCGCTTGTCGCTGCCCGGTTTCCAGATCGTCACCATCGTTTGACCGATCCCCTGGCTGCCCACTTCGGTGGGCAGCCTTTTTACATTTTTCCACTGCGTTGCGTGAAGATGGGTCGGCAAAAACCCCCAGCCGCAGCCCTGCTCCAGCAGGCCGCGCAGCATCTCCAGTTCGTTAGTGAAAAGCGTGTGCCCTGAAATTTGCAGGCGACGGGCAACCGGCTCGTCTGACGCGGCATGCATAATCACCTGCGGAACCAGAGAGAGATCGAGCAGCGACACCGGCGACGCAACCTCCGCAAAAAGCGTCGTTGCGGCGTAAAAATCCATTTCGATCGCCCCCAGCGCCCGCCACTCCATCTCATTGCCCACGCTGCGGTTGCGCGCCTGGCAGATCCCCAGATCGGCCTGACCGTTCGCCAGCATAGCTTCCGCCTCATCGCGCGATGCGCTGGTCAGGCTCAGGCGGATCTTTTTCGCCGCCAGTGTGGCAATCAGCGCCTGTAAAAAAGCTCTGGGGGTGAACGGATCGTAAACGAGGGCAATGTCCTGCGTGGCGCTGTCCGGCACCGATCGGGCAAACGCCTCAAATGCTTTGACCTGCCGCATCAGCAGGTGCGCCTGCCGCTGAAGCTGCTCCCCCTCCGGCGTCAGGCGCAGGCTGCGCCCCTCCCGCAGGAACAGAGCGTAGCCCAGCCCATCCTCAAGAAAATCGATCAGATCCCGCAAGGTTGTACGATCTTTGCCGAGTTTACTGGCCGCCTTCATCAGGCTGCCGTGCTCAGCGACGGCGGTGAACGCCTCAAGTTGGGCAAAGGAATAGATCAGTGATGCCACGTCATTCTCCACGCGATTTTTCCGGGGGATTTTCCCCCATAACGCGTTTTTTATTATAGGCCGCAGGTTCTTAAACTGAAGTCCTTCCTGAGCCAAACGAGATAAATATGAAAATCAAAACAAACCGCACGCTGCTCGCGGCGCTGGTTGTCAGCAGCCTGCTCTCGCCCGCCGTCATGGCGGCCTGCAACGGTACCGACCTCACGACCTATCCGGCGCCTTTCGATGCCAGACTCCCGGACGCACATACCATGCTCACCTGGAGCCAGGCCGATCGCGTGGTGGGCTTTCGCAATGACTACCGCAACTACGCGGGCGATGTGTTCCGCCACGGCAACGCAACGCCGCTGCTGCCCGCAGAAAAACCGCTCACTGATGCCCGCTATCAGGTGAAGGGTAAGATTTACAATCTTCAGGATTACCTGAAACGCCAGAACGTCAGCGGCATGCTGGTGCTGAAAAATGGCAAAGTGGCCTATAAATACCTGGGAGAAGGCAATACCAACACAACGCTCTGGACGTCGCGTTCCGTGGGCAAATCGGTGGTTTCCGCGCTGGTGGGCGTTGCGATAAAACAGGGTAAAATCCACTCCCTGGACGACCTCATCACCCAGTACGAACCGGATTTAAAAGGCACCGCCTGGGAGGGCGTAACGCTAAAACAGCTCATCACCCACACCTCGGGCGTGGCGTGGAACGAAGATTACACTAACCCGCAGTCAGACTTCGCCCGGCTTACCGAATGCGAAGCGAAACCGGGCACCTACGACTGCGTGCGCACACTGGTGAAAGGATTACACCGTGAACACCCGGCGGGTGAAAACTGGTCCTATTCCTCGGGTGGCGCCTGGCTGTTAGGCGATGTGCTTGAGCGCGCCACCGGCATGACGCTCGCGGCGTATCTGGAGAAAAGCATCTGGCAGCCGTACGGTATGGCGAGCGACGGCGTGTGGCATGCCTACAGCAAAGGCCAGCACGACGTGGGTGCGCATGGATTTAACGCCACGCTGGAAGACTGGGGGCGTTTCGGGGAGTTTATACTGCATAACGGTACACTGCCGGACGGAAAGCAGATCCTCCCCGAGGGCTGGGTGAAGCAGTCCTCAGCCTGGACACAGGCCAAAGGATCGGTGTCCGCCGCGCATCCGAAAGGCTTGTACGGCTACCAGTGGTGGAACAACGAAGTGCCGGCCACCGCCACAAACGTGGAGCCGAAAGTCGAAAATTCGCTGAAGGATTCCCTGTGGGCGCTGGGTATTTTTGGTCAGATGATCATGGTTAATCAGAAAGAAAAACTGGTTATCGTCCAGTGGTCCACCTGGCCGCAGGCAGAGCCGTCATTCAGCGCCCAGCCGCTGGAAGCGTCGCTGATGTTTAGCGCGATTGCCAACGCGCTGCGCTGATAATCCCAAGCCAGGCCCCGCCTGGCTTCTCACCTGCGCGGTGTCACAAAACTGATATATCAGCAACTTAGCGAAAAGTGGTAAATAAAAGATCACCGAAATGTTAAGTTATTGTTGAATATGTAAATACTGGTCAACGCTTTGTCATTAATGCACCATACGCATCAGTCCATGCGCGATTTGCGCTTATCAATTTCCACTTCCTGATCCAGTTTTCAGAAACAGACGAGCATAACGTCACTATAAAACTGGAGATAATCATGGTTTCCTCAACCTCACCTGCAACGGTTCGTTCGAAAGCGGGCGCGATTTTCCGCGTCACGTCGGGCAACTTTCTTGAGCAATTCGACTTCTTTCTGTTCGGCTTTTATGCCACCTACATCGCCCACACGTTCTTCCCGGCAAGCAGTGAATTTGCGTCACTGATGATGACCTTCGCCGTCTTTGGCGCGGGCTTTCTGATGCGTCCGATCGGGGCCATTGTGCTGGGGGCTTACATTGATAAAGTGGGCCGCCGTAAAGGGCTGATCGTCACCCTGTCGATTATGGCCGCCGGAACCTTTCTGATTGTGCTGATCCCTTCTTATCAGAGCATTGGCCTTTGGGCGCCGCTACTGGTGCTGACTGGCCGCCTGTTGCAGGGCTTTTCGGCAGGCGCCGAGCTGGGCGGGGTTTCGGTTTATCTGGCGGAGATCGCCACGCCGGGCCGCAAGGGTTTCTACACCAGCTGGCAGTCGGGTAGCCAGCAGGTCGCCATTATGATCGCGGCGGCGATGGGCTTTGCGCTGAATATGGTGCTGGAAGAGAGTGCCATTCGCGAATGGGGGTGGCGTATTCCGTTCCTGTTTGGCTGTCTGATTGTGCCGTTCATCTTTTTCCTGCGCCGCAAGCTCGAAGAGACCGAGGAATTCAGCGCCCGTCGCCACCATCTGGCGATGCGTCAGGTCTTCACAACGCTGCTCGCCAACTGGCCAGTAGTCGTCGCGGGTATGCTGATGGTGGCGATGACCACCACCGCGTTTTACCTGATCACCGTTTACGCGCCGACCTTCGGTAAAAAAGTCCTGATGCTCAGCGCCTCGGACAGTCTTTTGGTCACGCTGCTGGTAGCCATTTCTAACTTCATCTGGCTACCGATTGGCGGTGCACTATCGGACCGCTTCGGACGCAAACCGGTGCTGATCGCCATGACGCTGCTGGCGCTGGCGACCAGCTATCCGGCACTGACGATGCTGGCGGCAGCCCCGAGTTTCTCAATGATGCTGACCGTGCTGCTGTGGCTCTCTTTCCTCTACGGCCTGTATAACGGCGCGATGATCCCGGCCCTGACGGAGATCATGCCAGCAGAGGTGCGTGTGGCGGGCTTCTCGCTGGCTTATAGCCTCGCAACGGCGGTCTTTGGCGGTTTCACGCCGGTGATTTCTACCGCCTTAATTGAGTACACCGGCGACAAAGCCTCCCCGGGGTACTGGATGAGCTTTGCCGCCGTTTGCGCCCTGCTGGCAACGCTTTATCTCTATCGTCGTCGCACGTTAATCCTGCAAACCACCGTTAAGGAGTGATCCCTCATGCTTACATTCAGAACGGTGATTGCCGCCCTGACCTTCGCCACCCTCAGCGCGGGCGCGCTTGCGCAGGAGGTGACGGTGATGATTTCTGGCGGCTTCAAAGCGGCGCTGGAGAAGCTGGCGCCGCAGTACGAAGCGCAAAGCGGCGACAGGCTCATTGTGGTCTCCGGCCCGTCGATGGGCAAAACACCGCAGGCCATTCCGGCCCGGCTCGCCCGGGGCGAAAAAGCGGACGTGGTGATTATGGTTGGAGATGCGCTGGCGAAACTGGAACAGGATCGCAGGACGGCGGCGGGCTCCCGCGTGGAGCTGGCGGATTCGCCCGTCGGGATGGTCGTCAAAGCGGGCGCGCCGGTGCCGGATATCAGTACGGTACCCGCCCTGCGGCAAACGCTGCTGAAGGCGCATTCCATGGCTTATTCCGACAGCGCCAGCGGCCGGTATGTTGAGAGCCAGTTGTTCCGTAAGCTGGGCATCGACGGCCAGGTCCAAAATAAAGCGCACCGGGTTGAGCGCATCCCGGTGGCGTCTGAAGTGGCAAAAGGGAAATACGATCTCGGCTTTCAGCAGGTGAGCGAGCTTCTGCCGATCCCGGGCGTGACGTTTGTGGGTAAGTTGCCTGACGACATGCAGTACATTACCCGTTTCGCCGGAGCCGTAACGCAGAAGGCCGACCATCCCGAACAGGGAAAAGCGCTGCTGGCCTTTCTCTCCTCGCCACAGGCGGCCAGCGTCATTACGGCAACGGGCTTAACGCCCGTCAGTGCACCTCGCGATACTGCTCGGTGATCAGCGTTTCGAGTTCGGCAGCAATGTAGGACTGGATCCGCCCGCGGCGGCGAATCAGCCCCACGGTTCGCCTGACCTCTGGCTCGGTTAAAGGCACCGACGTCAGCAGCGAATGCTCTGCGCGGGGCATTGACATGGCGGGAACGGCCGCAATGCCGATCCCGGCTTCAACCATCCCGAGCATAGTCGTCACGTGCCGCGTTTCGCAGATGCTGGGGCGCTCAGGCCGAATATGTCCGACCCGCTGGTCGAGAAGATTGCGGTTGCCGGAGGTCTTATCCAGACCGATATAATCCTGCTGATAAAAAGCCTGCCACGTCAGGCTTTTTCTTTTTGCAAGCGGGCTGTCTCGTCGGCAGGCGGCCACGTAGACGTCCTCCACCAGCGGGACAAACTCGATGTCGGGCTGTAAACTCCGGGCAAAGCAGATACCAAAATCCGCCTGTCCGCGGGTGACGGCCTCGATAACATTTCCGGCGCTGCTGTCGATAAGTTTAATGCGCACGCGGGGGTAACGGGACTGAAAGCGGCGGATCACATCCGGCATAAAGTAACAGGCGGCAGACGGCACCGTCGCCACGGTGATTAATCCCGTGCGCTCCTCGCTGGCCTTATCGATATCCGAAAGCATGGACTCCACGTCGACAAGCAGTTGCCCGCACCGGTCGGCAAAGGTCTGTCCATACAGAGTCAGCGTGACGCGCCGGGTGGTTCTGTCGAACAGTTTTGTCCCCAGTGCCGCCTCCAGCTTTTCAATTCTGCGACTCAACGCCGACTGGGAAAGGCAAATAGACTCCGCCGCAAGACGGAAATTGCCGTATTCCAGTAAAGCGCGGAAGGCGTAGAGATCGTTGAGGTCAAAATTGACGGGCATACTGACGGGATCCTTAAGCACGGTAGGGTAAGAAGAGATTTATCATAGCCGCGTACGACATACTTCACAAAATGAAGGGGATACCCCTAAAGCGCTATCAACCTTACGGCACATAGTGATAGTTTATGCGGGCTGGATTCCTCCTAAACAGGCTGCCAGTCTGCATGCCGCCGAAGAGGAGTGTCATACTGCTTAACAGAGTATGTTGGCATGCTAACAGCCCCTGACCTTTCCATTTTGTTCACGTGCGAGTAACGAGCAAAGCGATGATTAAGTGGCCCTGGAAAACGAACGAAGCTGGTCGAAATATGGCGCTGCCCTGGGATGAGGCTCTGGCGATCCCCGTGCTGGCGAATCTCTTGCCTGAAGAGCAATCAAAGCTGATTCAGCTGGCCGAGCGTTTTTTACAGCAAAAACGGCTGGTGCCGCTACAGGGCTTCGAACTGGATCCGCTTAAAAATTCGCGCATCGCCCTGCTCTTCTGCTTACCGGTACTGGAGCTGGGTATCGAATGGCTGGATGGCTTCCACGAAGTGCTGATCTACCCGGCGCCGTTTATCGTCGATGATGAGTGGGAGGATGACATCGGGCTGGTGCACAACCAGCGTATGGTGCAGTCCGGGCAGAGCTGGCAGCAAGGGCCGATCATCCTCAACTGGCTGGATATTCAGGACTCGTTCGATGCCTCGGGCTTCAACCTGATCATTCACGAAGTAGCGCATAAGCTGGATACCCGCAACGGCGATCGCGCCAGCGGCGTGCCGCTGATCCCGCTGCGTGAAGTCGCGGGATGGGAGCACGACCTGCACGCGGCGATGGAAAACATTCAGGATGAGATAGACCTGGTGGGTGAAAGCGCGGCCAGCATTGATGCCTATGCCGCGACCGATCCCGCCGAGTGCTTCGCGGTGCTGTCCGAGTATTTCTTTAGCGCACCTGAGCTTTTCGCCCCACGCTTCCCGGCGCTGTGGCAGCGTTTCTGCCAGTTTTACCAGCAGGATCCGCTCCAGCGTCTGCGGCAAAGTGAGGACGCAGCCAGCACCTCCTCTCATCCGTTCCACTAATGTTCAGCAGGGGTACGATCGGTCGATCGTACCCACACGCTCACCGCGAGAAACAGCAGCGCCATTCCCCATGCGGCAGTAATCAAAAACTGCTCACCGTAAAAGCGCGTCACCACGGGTACCAGCAGCGCACTGGCCCCGTACCCCAGCGTATGGCTGGTGGCGATCACCCCTGCCCCTTTGCCCGTCGTCAGCCGATCGTTGAGCAAAAGCTGGTATCCCGGCGTGGCCATGGCGGCACCCAGCGAGGTGATGACAATGCCCACGTAGAACAGGGCTAAACTGGCGAGACACATCAGCCCAAGCCCCGCCACCATCAAGACCGCGGCAATTAAGAGTAAAACCCTCGGGCTAAAATGCTGCGGGCGTACCACCAGAAACTGCGCCGCCAGGGTCGCCAGCGCGGCCAGGCTCAGCAGCAGGGCGACATGATGGCTGATTTGCACGGCATCGCCATTAAATAACGGATGAAGATGCGGCGATAAACCAAGCTGCATCAGGCTGACCAACGCCGCCAGCAGCAGCGCCAGCAGCAGGAAAGGCATCATAGAGGCCTGTAACCGCGTCGACTGGTGCGCCACCGGCGGCAGCGGGGGATCGGCGGCTTCGCGCAGCACCAGAAGCAGCGCGATAAACGGCGCCAGCGCCATCAGCCAGAGCGGTGCGACCGGGCTGACGCTGAGCATCAGCGCGGCCAGAGGCGGTCCCAGCAGACGCCCGCAGCTAAGGCCAGAGCTTATCGTTGCCAGCGCCGCCATTCTTTTATCCAGCCCCGCGCGTTGAATGGCCCACGTCTGGGCCGCAGGCACCAGCCCCGATACCGTCAGGCCGTACAGCATGCGCGACAGAACCAGGCCCGCCATTCCCCAGAGGGCATTCAGCGCGCCGTTGGCCATCGCCCAGACCACCAGCGCCATCAGGACGAAGCTCGCTAGATAGCCGCCTAACGAGGCCAGCATCACGACCTTACAGCCGTGCCGCTCGCTCTGGCGTCCCCACCAGGGCGATGCGGGTAAAAAGAGCATCGAGCCGAACATCAGCAGCCCGGCCCAGACGGAGAGCGACAGTCCGGTCAGGGAGACCAGCTGCGGCAGCATGACCAGCAAACCGTTTTGTCCGATACCCAATAAACCGGTGCCCAGTGCAAGGGGCCAGTTTGCCTTCGGGGCCATATTGTCAGTGATGTTCTCAGTACAGGTGCGCATAGAATTGTGAAGATAATGTCAATAAATGTGTGGAAATTATGAAGTTTATGAAAACAAATATTGCAAAAATAGTTGCGACTGTAAACAGAATGAATATCATAACGAGAATTATTATCAGTCATGGAATGAGGTACATCTATGCGTGCTCTGCCCCGCTCCGCCGGTACAGATGTTGCGGCCCAGTGTTTTTTGAACGCGCTGCTGCGTGAAACGAAGGACTGGCACTATCTTCCCGCAACCCGTGCGGATGAGTTATCGCAGATACATATCCCGCTCTCCCCAACCCAGGCCATCCGGGTTCCGGTACGCTATTTCTCCCCCACGCAGCATCACCAGTATTGTTTCCCGGCCACGCTGATTCAGGCCGACAGCGACGGCGGTGACACGGTCACATTCCATCAACTGATTGATTTCATTATTGAAAAAGAGACAGTAAAAGGCGCTCTGGATGGCGATACGCTGGCCCGCTTTAAGCAGCGCGTCCTGGAGAGCCATACGCACACCTGGCAGGCCATTGATTTACGCCACAACTGGGCAAACCTGCGCGATAAGCCGCTGACCTTTGCCGAAGCGGAACAGGCGCTGCTGGTCGGCCATGCTTTTCATCCTGCCCCAAAGTCGCACGAGCCGTTTAACGAGGCCGAGGCGCGCCGCTATCTGCCGGATTTCGCCTCGAGCTTCCCGCTGCGCTGGTTTGCGGTTGAGCATGAACTGATTGCCGGGGAAAGTCTGAACGTCTCCCTGCGTGAACGTCTGCTGCGCTTCGCGGCCCAGAGTGCGCCGGATCTTCTCGGCCACTTCACCGACACCCGCTGGCTGCTGCCGATGCATCCGTGGCAGGCTGCCTATTTGCTGGAGCAGTCGTGGTGCCAGCGTCTGGTTGAAAAAGGCGCCCTGCGGGATCTTGGCGAGGCGGGCGCACAGTGGCTGCCTACCAGCTCTTCCCGCTCGCTGTACAGCGAAACCAATAGCGACATGATTAAGTTTTCCCTCAGCGTGCGGCTGACCAACTCCGTGCGCACGCTGTCGGTCAAAGAAGTTAAGCGCGGCATGCGCCTGGCGCGGCTGGCGAAAACGGCACGCTGGCAGGAACTCCAGGCGCGCTACCCGACCATGCGCGTGATGCAGGAAGACGGCTGGGCCGGGCTGCGCGATGAAAGCGGCGTCATTCAGGAAGAGAGCCTGATGGCCCTGCGCGTCAACCTGCTGTTTGATACGCCAGATACCCAAACCAACGTGCTGGTGAGCCTGACCCAGGCGGCACCGGACGGCGGCGACAGCCTGCTGGCGGCAGCGGTGCGCCGTCTGAGCCAGCGTCTGGATCTCCCGCTCGCCCAGGCCGCGCGCTGCTGGCTGGACGCCTACTGCGACCGCGTATTGCTTCCGCTGTTCAGCGCCGAGGCGGACTACGGTCTGGTCCTGCTGGCGCACCAGCAAAATATCCTCGTTGAGATGCAGCAGGATTTCCCCGTTGGGCTGATCTACCGCGATTGTCAGGGCAGCGCCTGGACCGAAGGGGCCGACGCGTGGCTGAAAGAGGCAGGTGAAACCGAGGTGGAAAACCGCTTCGGTGAGAGCCAGCTGCTGCGCTACTTCCCTTATTACCTGCTGCTGAACTCTACCCTTGCCGTCACCGCCGCGCTCGCCGCTGCCGGCTTCGACAGCGAAGAGAACCTGATGCCCCGCGTGCGTGACGCGCTGGCCAAACTGCGCATGACGGCGAAGCAGACCCGCTGCCTTGATTATGTGCTCGACAGCCCGACCTGGAACTGCAAAGGCAACTTCTTCTGCTACCTGCACGATCGCAACGAAAACACCATCGTCGATCCGGCGGTGATCTATTTCGACTTTAGCAACCCGTTTTATAAGGAGAAGGCGTGATGGCAAACGCGAATATCGTCCATTCCGGCTACGGCTTTCGCTGTACGGCCACGGAACAAAACCTGCCGCTGACGCTGGGTCTTGACGGCAGCGCGGTCCTTGCGCGTCTGGCCGGGCTCCCGGACGGCTGGCTGGTGGACGCCCTCGACCAGCTGTTTGTTGCCGCACCCGCCCTGACCGGCATTACCCTGTCGTGGGCCGCCTGGCAGGATGAACCTCAGGCGCAGGCGCTGTTTAGCCTCGCAAACGGGGATTATCTGGCGCGCGAAATATTCTGGCAGCTGCCGCTGTGGCTGAAAGGCGAACGTCCGCAGACGAGCGGCGGAATGCAGTTTGATGAAAGCCGTCAGCTGTACTTCCCGCTGCGCCCTCATCGTCCGCAGGGCGAAGTGTATCGCCGTTACGATCCGCAGATTAAGCGCACCCTGAGCTTCCGCGTGGCGGACGTGGCGCTGGACGGCGAGCGTTTTACCCGCTGGATGAACACCCCACGCGTGAACGCCTTCTGGGAGATGGCGGGCCCGCAGGCCGAGCAGGAAAACTACCTGCGCCGTCAGCTCGACTCGACCTATTGTTACCCGGTGATCGGCTGTTTTGACGACCAGCCGTTCGGCTATTTTGAACTCTACTGGGCGGCGGAAGACCGCATTGGCCGCCACTACCGCTGGCAGCCGTTTGACCGCGGGCTACATATGCTGGTGGGCGAAGAGAACTGGCGCGGGGCGCAGTATATCCGCAGCTGGCTGCGTGGCCTCAGCCACTATCTGTATCTCGATGAACCGCGTACGGCGCGCATTGTGGCGGAACCGCGCTTCGACAACCAGCGTCTGTTCCGCCATCTGGCGCCCGCCGGTTTTGACACGGTGAAAGAGTTCGACTTCCCGCACAAACGCTCCCGACTCATCATGAGCGAGCGGCACCGCTTCTTCCATGAGGTGGAACTGTGAACGCGCTCTGGCAGAAAGTGAACCGCGAGATGGTGGCGAAGATCCTCGCTGAACTGGAATATGAACGCACCCTGCGCGCCGAGCCGGTTTCGGCGGACTACTGGCGCATCAGTATGGGCAACGCGACCTGGCAGTTTAGCGCCACGCGTGGGATCTGGGGCTGGCTGCATATTGACCCTGATACCCTGACCACCGCCAGCGGCGCGGCGGTCGAAGCGGAAAACGCGCTGCTGCAACTGGCCACCGTGCTGGAGATGAGCGACGCGCAAACGGCGGAGCACATGGAAGATCTCTACGCCACGCTGCGGGGCGACATGCAGCTGTTGCAGGCGCGTGACACGCTGGATGCCGATGCGCTGATCCACCTCGACCCGGACGAACTACAGTGCCTGATGCGCGGTCACCCGAAGTTTATTTTCAACAAGGGACGCCGCGGCTGGGGGCTGGATGCCCTGCGCCTGTACGCGCCGGAATATCGCGGGCGTTTTCGTCTGCACTGGGTCGCCGTGCAACGCGATCGTCTGGTCTGGAGCAGTGACGCCGATTGCGATATCAACACCCTGCTCGCCAGCGCCATGGACGATGCCGAGCGCAACCGATTCGACGCCCGTTGGCAGGAACTGGATCTGGACGACAGCTGGCTGCCGGTGCCGCTGCATCCGTGGCAGTGGCAGCAAAAAATTGCCATTCATTTCCTGGCACAGCTCGCGCGCGGTGAGATGGTGGAGCTGGGAGAGTTCGGCGATGAGTATCTGGCGCAGCAGTCCCTGCGCACGCTGACCAACGCCAGCCGTCCCGCGCCGTATGACATCAAGCTGCCGCTGACCATCTACAACACTTCCTGCTACCGCGGTATTCCGGGCAAGTATATTGCCGCCGGTCCGCTGGCCTCGCGCTGGCTACAGCAGCAGTTCGCCAGCGATGCCACGCTGATTCACTCCGGGGCGCAGGTGCTTGGCGAACCCGCAGCCGGATATCTGTCGCATCCGGGTTATGCCGCATTGCCTGAGGCGCCGTACCGCTATCAGGAGATGCTGGGGGTGATCTGGCGCGAGAACCCATCCTGCTATTTACAGGATGGCGAACAGGCGGTGCTGATGGCCGCGCTGATGGAAACCGATAACGACGGGCGCCCGCTGATTGACGCATGGATCAAACGCTCGGGGTTAACCGCTGACGCATGGCTGGAAAAGCTGTTTGAGGCGACGGTGATCCCCTTCTATCACCTGCTCTGCCGCTACGGGGTGGCGCTCATCGCCCACGGCCAGAACGTCACGCTGGTGATGAAAGATTACGTCCCACAGCGCATTCTGCTGAAGGATTTCCAGGGCGACATGCGCCTGGTGGACGAGGATTTCCCGCAGGCGCAGAGCCTGCCGGAGCAGGTAAAAGCCGTCACCGCACGCCTCAGTGCGGATTACATCATCCACGACCTGCAAACCGGCAACTTTGTCACGGTGCTGCGCTTTATTTCCCGTCTCACTCTGCAATGCGGCGTGAGCGAAACCCGCTTCTATCAGATCCTGGCGCAGGTGTTACGTCGCTATATGGCCGCCCATCCGGATCTTGCGGCGCGCTTCGCGAAGTTCGACCTGTTTAAGCCGCAGATTATTCGCGTGATCCTCAACCCGGTCAAACTGACCTTCTCTGAACACGACGGCGGCAGCCGCATGCTGCCGAACTACGTCTGCGATCTTGATAACCCTCTTTTTCTGGTCTCCCAGGAGTCAGCGCAATGAAAACCTATGATTTCATCGGCATTGGTATCGGTCCGTTCAACCTCAGTATTGCCGCGCTAGCAGAGGGGCTGGACGGTTTTAGCTCGCTGTTTCTTGAACGCAAGCCGCACTTCTCCTGGCACCCGGGAATGATGGTACCGGACTGCCACATGCAGACCAGCTTCCTTAAGGATCTGGTCAGCGCCGTGGAGCCAACCAACCGCCACAGCTTCCTGAACTACCTGGTACAGCGCAAAAAGTTCTACCGTTTCCTCACTACCGAGCAGCGCACCGTCTCGCGCGAGGAGTTTGCCGACTACCTGTGCTGGGCGGCGGATAACCTGACTAATCTGGCCTTCAGCCAGCAGGTGCAGCAGGTCAGCTTTGATGAGCAAAACGGTCTGTTTGAGGTCGTGACCCAGCGGGATCGCTTCCTGGCGCGCCACGTCTGCGTGGGGATTGGGAAGCAGATCAATCTGCCAGACTGCGTCACCGCGCAGGACGACACCTGCTTCCATGCCAGCGAAATGATGCTGCGCACGCCGGATTTAGCAGGCAAGCGCGTCACCGTCGTCGGCGGCGGCCAGAGCGGTGCGGATCTGTTTTTGAATATCTTCCGTGGGGAATGGGGCCAGCCGCTGAGCCTCAACTGGATCTCGCGTCGCAACAACTACAACGCGCTGGATGAAGCCGCGTTTGCTAACGAGTATTTCACGCCGGAGTATGTGGACAGCTTCTCCACCCTCGGTGACGACGCCCGTCGCCAGATGTTGCAGGAGCAGAAGATGACCTCCGACGGGATCACCACGGAGTCGCTGCTGGCCATCTATCGTGCCATGTATCACCGCTTCGAAGTGCTGCGGGAAAAACCCTGGGCGCACCTGATGCCGTCCCGCTCGGTGACGGCGCTGACGCGCCAGGAGAACGGGCAGCGCCTGAGCATCCAGCATCACCTGGACGGCGGTCGCGAACAGCTGGAGAGCGACGTGGTGATTTTCGCCACCGGCTACCGCGCCGTGCAGCCAGCGTTTCTCGCCCCGCTCTCATCCCGACTGCGTCTGGATGAGGATGAAGCCTTCTGCATCAACAACGATTTTACCCTTGAATGGGACGGCCCGCAGAGCAACCGCCTGTTTGCCGTCAATGCCGGGATGCACCGTCTCGGTATTGCCGAACCCCAGCTCAGCCTGATGGCCTGGCGCGCGGCGCGAATTCTGAATCGCGCTCACGATGACGAGCCGTTTGAACTGGCAACCACCCCCGGCGTGATCCACTGGCGGAGCACCACCAGCCCGGAGAGCAGCCAGGTTTTTAAATCATTAATGAAGACCACCGAGTACTGACACACACATTCAGGATCAACATAACAATGAAACGTTCTCATCTTTGGGTTTTAAATCCGTGCTTACTTGCCATGCTTTCTACCTCTGCGTGGGCGGAAGAACAAAAGGAAGAAGATATTGTGGTCTCTGCCAGCCGGGCACATCGCAGCGTGGCAGAGATGGCGCAAACCACCTGGGTTATAGAGCGGGCGGAAATTGAGCAGCAGGTTCAGGGCGGGAAAGAGATTAAAGAGGTGCTGGCCCAGCTGATCCCCGGCATGGACGTCAGCAGCCAGGGACGTACCAACTACGGCATGAACCTGCGCGGTCGCTCCATGATGGTGATGGTGGACGGCGTACGTCTGAACTCGTCCCGCAGCGACAGCCGCCAGCTCGACTCTATCGATCCGTTCAACATTGACCGTATCGAAGTCATTTCCGGCGCCACCTCGCTGTACGGCGGCGGCAGTACCGGCGGGCTGGTGAACATCGTCACCAAAAAAGGCCAGCCGGAGACCGAAGTGGAGTTCCAGACCGGGGCAAAAAGCGGGTTTAACAGCCATAACGACCATGATGAGAACGTCTCCGCAGCCGTGAGCGGCGGCAACGACAACGCCTCTGGACGTCTGTCGGTCTCCTATCAGCGCTACGGCGGCTGGTATGACGGCAACGGCGACGAGGTGATTATCGATAACACCCAGACCGGCTTGCAGTATTCCGACCGTATCGACGTGATGGGAACGGGCACCATCAACATCGACGATCATCAGCAGCTCCAGTTAACCACCCAGTACTACAAGAGCGAATCCGACGGCAAACACGGGCTGTTCCTCGGAGAGAATTTCGCTGCGGTCACGGGCGATGCCAAAGCCTATAACAAAGACAACCTGGACTCTGACCGTATCCCGGGCACAGAGCGTCACCTGATCAACCTGCAGTACTCGAACACTGACTTCTGGGGGCAGGATCTGGTTGCGCAGATTTACTACCGTGATGAGAGCCTGACCTACTACCCGTTCCCGACGCTGAGCAAAGGCGCGGTGACCAGCATTGGCGCGTCCCAGCAGAAAACCGATTTTTACGGCGGCAAGCTGACGCTGAACAGCAAGCCGATGAATGACCTGACCCTCACCTGGGGTGTGGATGCCGATCACGAAACGTTCGACGCCAACCAGCAGTTCTTCGACTTAAGCAAAGCGGCGGCGAGCGGCGGCATGGAGCTGGACAACGCCTACAACGTGGGCCGTTACCCGGGATACAGCATTACCAACCTCGCGCCGTTCCTGCAAGCCAGCTATGACATTGACGCTATCACCCTGAGCGGCGGCGTGCGCTACCAGTACACCGAAAACAAGGTGGACGATTTTGTCGGTTACGCCCAGCAGCAGGCAATCGCCACGGGCAAAGCCACCTCCGCTGACGCGGTGCCGGGCGGGAAAACCGACTACAACAACTTCCTGTTTAACGCCGGGATCCTTGGACGTCTGACCGAACAGCAACAGCTGTGGTTTAACTTCTCCCAGGGCTTCGAAATTCCGGACCTGGCGAAGTACTACGGCTCCGGCACCTATCAGCTGGTCGATGGTCACTATCGCCTGCAAAACAGCGTGAACGTGAACGACTCAACGCTGGATGGTATTAAGGTCAATGCTTACGAGCTGGGCTGGCGCTTCACCGGCGATAACCTGCGTACCCAGGTGGCGGCCTACTACTCGCTCTCGGATAAAACCATCACCATCAACAAGAGCGACATGACCATCAACCTGGAAGACGACAAACGTCGTATCTACGGGATTGAAGGCCAGGTGGATTATTTCTTCACCGACAGCGACTGGAGCACCGGGGCGAACTTTAACGCCATCAAGTCCGAAACGCGTGAAAACGGGAAATGGGAGAAGCTGACGGTCGACAGCGCCAGCCCGTCGAAAGCCAGCGCATGGGTGAACTGGGCGCCGGGCGACTGGGCCCTGCGCGTGCAGAGCACACAAACCTTCGACGTGTCTGACGCCGACGGTAAGAAGATTGATGGCTATAACACCGTTGATTTCCTGGGCAGCTACGCCCTGCCGGTGGGCAAAGTCAGCTTCAGCGTGGAGAACCTGCTGGACAAAGACTACACCACCGCCTGGGGCCAGCGCGCACCGGGGCTGTATAGTCCAACCTACGGTGCACCGGGTCTTTATACTTATAAAGGCCGTGGACGTACGTTTGGTCTGAACTACTCCGTTCTGTTCTGATCCTGCGCGCCGCCTGTCTGCGGGCGGCGCGATTTGCTGTGCAATTTGAAAGCAAATTTGCTATTAAATCATCGGTTTGCTGAAATTGTCGGCAAACGAACAAAAACGGTGTTTTCCCCTTTGACAAGGCGCACGCAGGTCGATAATATGCGCCTCGTTCACACGATTCCTCTGTAGTTCAGTCGGTAGAACGGCGGACTGTTAATCCGTATGTCACTGGTTCGAGTCCAGTCAGAGGAGCCAAATTTGAAAAGCCTGCTTTTAAAGCAGGCTTTTTGCTTTTGTGGGTTCGGTAAATTTGCCGGGTGGCGGCTGCGCCTTACCCGGCCTACTGATTAGCGACTAAATCTGATAATCAATCGCCACTTCTTCCGGTTCCATCACCTGGCGTTTGATCTCATCCACGGACAGCCCTGCATTGCACAACTCGATAAATCGCCACACGTAGTTGCGCTGAAGCTGCCCGCGCTTTAGCCCCAGCCAGACGGTATTCGCGTCGAAAAGATGACGCGTATCCAGGCGCACCAGATTTCCGGCTTCATATTCTCCGCCAGACTGCTCGGCCACCAGGCCAATCCCCAGCCCTAACTCGACGTAGGTTTTGATCACGTCGGAATCCTGTGCGCTCAGCACCACGTCCGGTGTGAGCCCTTTACGCTTGAACGCTTCATCAATGCGCGAGCGTCCGGTAATGCCCTGCCGGTAGGTAATCAGCGGCCATTTGACGATCTCTTCCAGCGTCAACGGCGAAACCTGATTCAGCGGGTGATCGGCGGGTAACAGCAGGCTGTGATGCCAGCGGAACCACGGGAACGCCACCAGCAGCGGGTCGTTGCTCAGCCGTTCACTGGCGATACCAATATCTGCCCCACCGTTATGCAGCAGCACTTCGATTTCCTGCGGCGTGCCCTGGATCAGTTCCAGACGTACGTCCGGGAAGATCTCACGAAATGCTTTGATAACGGTCGGAAGACTGTAGCGCGCCTGCGTATGGGTGGTGGCGATTGTCAGCACACCTGACGCGTCGTTGGTAAAGAGATCTGCCAGCCGACGAACGTTGCTGGCCTCGTTGAGAATGCGCTCAGCGATGGTCAGCAATGCCTTGCCTGGCTCCGTCATGCCCAGCAGGCGCTTGCCGCGACGGATAAAAATCTCAATGCCTAACTCCTCCTCAAGCTCGCGGATATGTCGGCTGACGCCTGACTGGGAGGTGTAAAGCATGTTGGCGACCTCGGTCAGGTTGTAATCCCGCCTGGCCGCCTCACGAATAATTTTAAGTTGCTGGAAATTCACGATTCACTCCGGCGCATCTGACATAAGGCTATTGTTAGAGTCAGCCGGGCTGAAGAACAAATAATAAAAACCAGCATCTTATGCTTATTTGGAATATCAGCTGACCAGTTGCAGCTCGCGATTTTCCAGCGACGGCTTACTGACCAGAGACATCAGGATCTCTTTCACCGCCTGCGCCTGCGGTGACAGGGAGCCGCGCGCGGACATATTCAACGACAGCGGTAAGCTCATGGATGGCGTGGTGATGCGGGCCATCCAGCCATTCGCCGCGCTGCACAGTGAACGTGCGGCAGACTCGGGCAGTACCGTTACCCCCATGCCGCTGGCAATGGCGGCAGTCAGCGTGGAGATGGAATCAATCTCCCCGATAATCTTCGCCGTCAGACGGCGCAGCGAGAACGCTTCGTCAACGCGAACGCGCACGGCGCTGTAGTCGCGCGGCAGGAACAGGTTCATCTCTGCCACGGCGGTTAAATCAATGCTCTGGCCGGGGCAATCACGGGTCCCGACCAGATAAAGATCTTCCTTCAGCAGCGGCTGGCTGGTGATCCCGGCAACCGGTGAGCGATCGTACAGCACCGCCATATCCAGCTGACCGTTGAGCAGTTTGTCATTGAGCACGGAACCACTGTTCTCATGCAGATAAACCAGCACTTCCGGTAGCTCCGCGCGCACCGCCTGAAGCAGCGGCATGGTTACCGACGATGCGGCCGTTCCCGGCGCCAGGCCGATGGAGACATTCCCGCTCAGGGTCTGACCTACGTTGTGCACGGCCAGTTGCGCCTGTTCGCACTGACGCAGGATCGTACGGGCATGGGTATATAAAATTTTTCCCGCTTCGGTAGGCGTTACGCCGCGCTTGGTGCGGATCAACAGTTGCTGGTCCATTTCGCCTTCCAGAGTCGCGACCTGCTGGCTCAGCGCAGGCTGCGCGATATGCAGCACTTCAGCCGCCTGGGTCAGGCTGCCGATATCGACGATTTTTACGAAGTATTTCAGTCGTCTTAAGTTCATGTTGCCCCCTGTTCGAAAATAGCGTGCCGGTAACGGCTGTGTTGTTAAACAGGTTTTGCAATATGGATGCCAGGTTTTGGCAGCGAATAAATATCTTTGCTAAGCGGCTGAAAATAAGGAAAGCCAATCGCTGGTGCCTGTTTTCAGACAGTGACAACGGATTCCGATCTGCCCCATTCGGGGTATATCTGCACAATAATGGTGCATTCCGTTGGCAAAAACGTCAGTTTGCTGTTTTTGTCAGCAAACAGTCTAAAGTCGGCGATCCATCCTTTGACAAGGCGTACGCAGGTCGATAATATGCGCCCCGTTCACACGATTCCTCTGTAGTTCAGTCGGTAGAACGGCGGACTGTTAATCCGTATGTCACTGGTTCGAGTCCAGTCAGAGGAGCCAAATTTGAAAAGCCTGCTTTTAAAGCAGGCTTTTTGCTTTTCTGCGTTTGGTAAGTTTGTCGGGTGGCGCTCTGCTTACCCGACCTACGGTCCTGTAGGCCCGGTAAGCGCAACGCCACCGGGCATTGCAAGCCTCACCGGCATCCCCGACCGCCGTTCCAGCTCAGCGCCCGCCCCTTCACTTATCAGCTGCGTCCTTTGCGCGGCCGAAATGGGCAGCGGCACTTTTCGGGTTGATTCAAATTCCGCGCGATTGCGTGAAAGCGGCTCGTGAACCTCTACCCAGCGGCTACCATCCGGCTCGGTGGTCACTTTTACGGGCTGATCGATAAGCTGTACCCGCGTCCCCACCGAAACGTTATCGAACAGGTATTTGATATCGTTATTACGCAGGCGAATGCAGCCCTGGCTGACGCGCAGGCCAATGCCGAAATTTGAGTTGGTACCGTGGATCGCGTACAGCCTGCCGATATAAAGGGCATACAGCCCCATCGGGTTATCCGGCCCGGCGGGCACGAACGCGGGCAACGTTTTCCCCTCTTTCGCGTAAGCGCGTCGCGTGTTTGGTGTGGGTGACCAGGTTGGGCCTTCCTGCTTGCGCTCAACGGCGGTTACCCAGTTACGCGGCGTTTCGCGCCCGGCCTGACCAATGCCAATAGGCAGCACCTCAACCGTGTTGCTGCCGGGTGGATAATAGTAAAGACGCATTTCCGCGACGTTCACCACAATCCCTTCACGCACGGTTGGCGGCAGAATAAGCTGCTGCGGCACCACCAGCGCTGTACCGGCACGTGGTAAAAACGGATCTACCCCCGGGTTAGCTTCCAGCATATTGCTTAACCCTTGCCCGTGCTGCGCTGCAAACGCTTCGAGCGGCAGGGTATTGCCTTCAGGTACGGTGACAGTTATCGGCGCTCCCACCAGGCGGCTCCCCTCGGGAGGGAGTGGGTAGGTTACAGCAGATGCAGCGGGAACCAGTATACAAAGCGTAAAAACGAACGCGGCAAATCGAATCATAGTGTTCTGTACTCGGTCAAAGAGAAAGCCTGCCGGTGGGCAGGCTTAGCCTACTCATTCAGTTATCCTTTCGTCGTGCGCCATCTCCGGGTAAGGACTTTTTCCGCTTCAACAATCATGAACATTGCGAACCCGATCAGGAAGGTAATGATCCAGTAGCGGAACGGCAGCGCTTCGGTACCGAACAACATCTGCATAAACGGCGCATAGACGATCAGAAGCTGAAGGGCCAGAAGTACGCCGCTCACGATCCATATGCCCTTGTTAGCCAGCAGACCTTTACTCAGGGAGAAGCCGTCGGTGACGCGGCAGTTGAGCATGTAAAACCACTGGGCGGTGACCAGCGTTTGCAGCAACACGGTGCGGATGAACTCCGGCGAGTAACCGCGCGGTTGCAGCCAGGCCTCCAGCACAAAGGCGCTGATGGCAATCATCAGGCCGACAAACACCACACGCCAGATGGCGTAACCGTCCATCACGTGCAGGTTAGACTTACGCGGCGGCCGGTTCATGATGTCCTTCTCACCCGCTTCAAACGCCAGACCAAACGACAGCGTTGCCGAGGTTGCCATGTTCATCCACAGGATCAGTACCGGTGTTAACGGGATCAGGTTCCCCGCCAGCAGGGCAATAATGATCAGCAGGGCCTGGGCGATATTGCTCGGGATAACGAACAGAATGGTCTTTTTCAGGTTGTCGTAGACCCGACGCCCTTCATGGACCGCCCGGGCAATGGTGGCAAAGTTATCATCCGTTAACACCATATCGGCGGCTTCTTTGGTGACTTCAGTACCTTTGATCCCCATCGCGATGCCGACATCCGCCCGCTTCAGCGCAGGCGCATCGTTCACGCCGTCCCCGGTCATCCCGACCACTTCCTGCTTACTTTGCAGCGCCTGCACCAGACGGAATTTATCTTCCGGGCTGGTTCGGGCAAAGATATCGTATTTTTGCGCCGCCTCGCTCAGCTGGTGGTCGTCCATCGCCTCCAGTTCGCGCCCGGTAATGGCGCTCGCCGCGTTGCCAATACCCAGCATCTGACCAATGCTCATCGCCGTTTGTGGATGATCCCCGGTAATCATTTTCACGCGAATGCCCGCCTGCAAGCAGTCGGCAATGGCCGAAATGGCTTCCGGGCGCGGGGGATCCATCATGCCCGCAATGCCGAGCAGTATGACCCCCTCTTGCAGATCCGCATGCGTCAGCTCGCGCTGCCCGCTGGCGGCCGGTTTCCAGGCCGCAGCCACCATGCGCAATCCTTCGCGCGCATACTCTTCAATCTTCTCTTCCCAATAGTGCAGGTTGAACGGCTCCAGCCCGTTTTGAGTCTGCTGGTGCTGGCAAAGACGGAAAAGGACGTCCGGCGCACCGGTGATTAACATCACCTCTTCGTCGCCCAGGCGATAAAGGGTGGACATGTATTTATATTGCGAATCGAATGGGATTTTACTGCGCAATTCGGCGTCAATTGCCGGAAGCGGGATTTTTGCCGCCAGCACCTTCAGCGCGCCTTCGGTAGGCCCGCCGGTGATTTTCCACAGCCCCTGCTCATCTTTGATCAGCTGGCTGTCATTACAGAGATCGACGGTGCGCAGATAGCGCTCCAGCACAGACCCCTGGGTCACGGTTACCGGTGTTGGATCGTCAACAGGGTGAATATTGCCCACCGGCTCGTAGCTGTCTCCCTCCACGCGGTAGGTGGTGTCCGCGGTAATCACCGCTTTTACCGTCATCTCATTCATGGTCAGGGTGCCGGTTTTATCCGAGCAGATCACCGTCATCGCCCCCAGCGTTTCCACGGTAGGCAGCTTGCGAATAATCGCCTTGCGACGCGCCATCGCCTGCACGCCCAGCGAGAGGATGATAGAGATAATGGCCGGTAAACCTTCCGGCACCGCCGCCACCGCAAGGCTAATCAGCGACAGCACCAGCTCTGAAACGGGCATATCACGGAAGATAAGACTGAAAACGAACAGCGCCAGCATCATCACCAGAATGGTGATAAAAATGGTCTTGCCGAGCTTGTCCATTTGCACCATCAACGGGGTACGGTGTTTTTCAATGTCTGACATCATCTGGTTGATATGGCCGAGTTCGGTCTCCCCCCCGGTCGCCACCACCAGCCCTTTTCCCCCGCCGGAGCTGACGGTGGTGCCAGAATAAAGCAGGTTGTAACGGTCGCCTAACGGCAACTCCCCGTGGAGCGCATCGCTGCTTTTCTCCACTACCGTGGATTCGCCGGTAAGAATAGCTTCTTCCACCCGCAGGTTGTGCGCCTCTATTACGCGAAGGTCGGCAGGAATGCGATCCCCGGCGCGTATCACCACGATATCTCCCGGCACCAGCGCTGTCGTCGGGATAGTTTCATGGTTGCCCTGCCGGATGACCACAGCCTCGCTGGAGAGCATATTACGAATGCTTTGCAGCGATTTCTCCGCATTGCTCTCCTGAATATGTCCAATCAGGGCGTTGATGATGGCCACCCCAAGAATGACAAACATATCCACCCAGTGTCCCATTATCAGCTTCAGCAGCGCCGCCGCCAGTAGGACGTAAATAAGGACATCGTTGAAATGGGCCAGAAAGCGCAGCCAGCCAGGTTTACCCGGTTTTTGCGGTAAGGCATTTTCACCGTATTTTTCCAGTCTGGCGGTGGCTTCTGCACTGGTAAGTCCGTCCAGGCTGGATTGGATATTTGTCAGGGTTTCATCAACGGTCTGTTGATAATACGGATGGTGAGGCTTTTCTGTTATCATCGTTCCTTCCTCGGGTTCTTTTCAGAAATCACCTTGCTTTCATGTCATTAACGAATAACGAAAACAGGAACATGTGCATAACGAACGATACTCGCCGCCTCTGACCCTAATAAATGGGTTTGAATATTGGGATTGCGCGACCCCACAATAATCGCGCCGACGTTAAGTTCATCCGCCAGTTTGATTACCTCATCACGTATATTCCCGCTGCGAACATGTAGATGGACATTTGCTTCCGGCAGGCTGATTTTTTTTACCAGCGCGGCCAGTTTTTCTTTAGCATTATTAATCATATATTCATCCATCTTTCTCGCGTCTGCAATAAAACCGCGGGTCAGTTCCGCCGAGAACTTTGGCATAACGTACAGCAGATGGACATTACCCGATGCGCTTTGCGCCAGGAATTGGGCATGCTGTAGCGCTTTATCAGACAACGCTGTTTCGTATACATCCACCGGCACCAGAATCGTTTTATACATATCAAGCGTCCTTTTTATAACCAACACAACAGTGAGTGAATCAGGAGAGATCGCATCAAACCTATGGGTACAGGCGTGAATGCCTTTTACGGAAAAAAGGAATGGATGCTATTAAACGTAGCACAGGAATATCAGGATGTTATTCAAAGGGGATACGCTATCGTATCGCTTGTTTCGCCTGAGTATGTCACGCCACTAATAATGGTTATTTAACATTTATTTATTCACCGACTATGCTCATAGTCAGACATGCAACACGTTCATTCTCATTATCCCGCGCCACCTTCAACCTCATGGAGGAATGCATGTACGGTTTAAGCCTGATTCGCCTTGGTTTGTTTATTGCGCTTGCCATTATCGCCAGCACAGCAATCGGTTTATTTACCTATGTGGTCGTCTCGGCCCTGGCGGAATAGTGCCACCCCAGCATTGATGACGAAATAAATAAAACAATTATTATCAGGGGAATACTGTGAAGCGCTACCTCTCTCTTCTGCCTGCTGTTTTATTGCTGCTGACGGCGTGCGACCCCAAACCCGACCGCGCCGCGCCCCTGCCAAAAATGGTAAAAGTCGCAGAGGTGGTGAAGGCCGGCAACGCGCAGCAGCGCGTATTTCCCGCGCGTATCGAATCCGGCGACGCCACCGATCTCGCGTTCAAACGTGCCGGGCAGATTGAGACCCTGGACATTCGCCAGGGTGCCGTTGTCAAACAGGGGCAAAGGCTCGCCAGTCTTAACGATCGCGAAGCCCGGCAGCGTCTGAACGACAGGCAAACGGCGGCGACCCTGGCTCAGCGGCAATTCGACCGCTTCCAGACCCTGGCAGGACGCCAGGCCGTGTCGAAGGCCGAGATGGATGTCCAGCGCGCAAACCGCGATTCTGCAAACGCCGCGCTACAGATTGCTCGCGAGGAATTAAGCCAGATGACGCTCGTCGCCCCCTTTAGCGGGACAGCGGCCAGCGTACATGTGCGAAATCATCAGGTCGTCTCAGCCGGCCAGCCCGTCGTCACCCTGACCCGTACCGACCTGCTGGACGTGGTGTTCAGCCTTCCAGAGAACCTGTTTAACACCTTCGATATCCGCAATGCGCAGTACAAACCGGTAGTGAGGATCAACGCCCTGCCCGGTCGCGAGTTTACCGCTGTGTACAAAGAGCACTCAGGCAGTAGCGACAGCAACACATTGACCTGGCAGGTGATTTTAACCATGCCCCGCCCGGATGATTTTCCCGTCGTGGGCGGCGTCAGCGGAACGGTCACCATCAATTTAACCAACCTACCGGCGGGCGTGGGCAGTGAGGCGCTGGTGGTGCCGGTTGAAGCGGTCTTTAACCCGGATAACCGCCCGCGCAATGAGCCATACGTCTGGGTGGTGACGGGCGAAGGCGATACGTTGCACCTGGAAGATCGTAAGGTCAGTGTCGGGCAAGTCAGCGCTGAGGGGGTCGTCATCGTCGGTGGGCTTAAGGCGGGTGAACGCGTGGTGGCCGCAGGCGTTGGGGAGTTACATCCCAACCAGCCGGTACGTATCTGGACGCGTGAACGGGGACTGTAATGGATATCTCTCGTCAGTTTATCAGCAACCCGGTTCGCGTCTGGCTGACTATTCTGCTGCTGGGCGTAGGTGGCATTATTGCCCTGTTGAACATCGGCAGACTGGAAGATCCGGCGTTTACCATCAAAACGGCGGTGGTAATCACTCATTATCCGGGCGCGTCGGCGCAGCAGGTTGAGGAAGAGGTCACCCTGCCACTGGAAAACGCGCTTCAGCAGTTACCTTACCTGGATAACGTCAGCTCCATCTCCTCCAGCGGCCTGTCGCAGATCACGGTCAATATAGCCTCGCGCTACCACTCAAATGCGCTGCCGCAAATCTGGGATGAACTGCGTCGCCGGGTGGGAGATGCCGCCCGACAGTTTCCACCGGGGGTAGTGACCCCGTTTGTGAATGACGATTTTGGCGATGTGTTCGGCTTTTTCTTTGCCATTTCCGGCGATGAATTCAGCAATCCGGAACTGGTCCGGTATGCCGAGCAGCTGCGCCGGGAGTTGGTCCTCGTGCCGGGCGTGGGCAAAGTGGCCATCGGCGGAGCCCTCACCCAGCAGATTAACGTGGACATTTCTCTGAGCAAAATGGCCGCGCGCGGGATTACGCTTAACCAGCTTTCTGCCCAGCTCAGCAGGCTGAACGTGGTTTCCAGCGCGGGAGAGATCCCCTCCGGTACTGAGTCAATTCGTCTGCATCCTACCGGAGAATTCGAAAGTATTGACGAGCTGTCCGATCTCATAGTGACCCCGCCCGGCGTTGGGGCGGCTACCCGCTTACGGGATATTGCCACCCTGTCACGTGGGCTGGATGCGTCCCCTGCCAGCATCTACCATGCCAACGGCAGAAAAGCCGTCACCATGGGCGTCTCCTTTATCCCCGGCGTTAACGTGATCGACGTGGGACATGCCCTGGAGGCGAAGCTTGAGCAGATGTCAGCCGAGAAACCGGCAGGTATCCATATCGACCTGTTTTACGATCAGGCGGCGGAGGTCGGGCATTCCGTCAACGGATTTATCATTAATTTCCTGATGGCGCTGGCGATTGTCGTCGGTGTGTTGCTGATCTTTATGGGCTTACGCAGCGGGCTCATTATCGCCTTTTCCCTCGCGCTCAACGTGCTGGGCACGCTGCTGATCATGTATCTCTGGGGCATAGAACTACAGCGTATTTCACTGGGGGCGCTGATCATCGCCCTCAGTATGCTGGTCGATAACGCCATCGTGGTTGTCGAAGGGGTACTGATAGCCCGGCAGCAGGGCTCGCCTCTGCTTAACGCCATTAACGCTATTATTCGCCGCTCTGCGCTGCCGCTGCTGGGTGCGACGGTCATCGCCATCCTGGCTTTTGCGCCCGTCGGGCTGTCGCAGGACTCCACCGGCGAATACTGTAAGTCGCTGTTTCAGGTGCTGTTGATTTCGCTGATGCTGAGCTGGTTCTCAGCCCTCACCATTACGCCGGTGCTGATTAAATGGTGGCTGTTTAAACATGACGCTGCACCGCCAGACGCCGACAAAACGGATCCCTACGACAAACGCATCTATCGGATCTATCAGGCGGTGCTCAACGCGCTGTTACGGCGTAAAGCGCCAACGCTGATGGTGATGGCCGCACTGCTGGCTGCCGCCATCTGGGGCTTTGGCTCGGTGCGGCAGAACTTCTTCCCCTCATCCAGTACGCCAATTTTCTTTGTCGACCTCTGGCTTCCTTACGGGACCGACATTAACTGGACCGAGAAGATGACCGGTGATATCGAGAAAACCATTAACGGTCAGCCTGGCGTGGAAACTACGGTCTCGACGATTGGTCAGGGAAGTATGCGATTTATTTTGACCTACAGCGGACAGCGGCAGTACAGCAACTATGCACAAATCATGGTGAGAATGGACGACCAGCGTAACATCCCCGCCCTGACCCGCCACGTTGATGAGTACATCGCACGGAACTACCCGCAGGTTAATGCCAGCACGAAACGGGTGATGTTTGGCCCCTCCGGTGACAGCGCCATTGAAATACGTATTAAGGGCCCCGATCCGGACAGGCTGCGTCTGATCGCCAGCCAGGTAGACAACATTCTTACGCGCGATCCGGCGACGGACAGCGTCAGGAACGACTGGCAAAACCGCAGCAAAGTGATCCGCCCGCAGTACGTCACCGCGCTGGGACGTGAGCTTGGCGTGGATAAGCAGGACGTCGATAACGCCCTGGAGATGAATTTCTCCGGCAGCCGGGCGGGACTGTACAGAGAAGGAAGCGACCTGTTACCCGTGGTGGTGCGCCCGCCGGAAAGTGAACGGCTGGACGCCAATCACCTGAATAACGTCCTGGTATGGAGCCAGACCCGTCAGCAGTATATTCCGCTGAGCAACGTCGTCAGCGGCTTCGCGCTGGAGTGGGAAGATCCGCTGATCCTGCGTCGCGACCGCTCGCGCGTGCTGACCGTGCAGACCGACCCTGACCCGCTAAGCCAGCAAACGTCCGGCGATATTCTCGCCCGCGTGAAGCCGCAAATAGATGCCCTGCCTCTGCCCCACGGCTACAGCATCGAATGGGGCGGGGACGCGGAGAACTCCAGCGAAGCGCAGCAGGGGCTATTTACCACGCTGCCGCTCGGGTATCTGGTGATGTTTGTGATCACGGTGCTGATGTTCAGTTCGGTGAAAAACGCCGTCGCTATCTGGCTGACCGTGCCGCTGGCGCTGATCGGCGTTACGCCCGGTTTTTTACTTACCGGGATCCCCTTTGGCTTTATGGCACTGATTGGCCTGCTGAGCCTGAGCGGGATGCTGATCCGCAACGGCATTGTGCTGGTGGAAGAGATAGAGCAGCAGAAAGCGCAGCAGGATCAGCACAGTGCGATCGTTTACGCCGCCACGTCGCGCCTGCGTCCCATCCTGCTCACCGCCTTTACGACCGTGCTTGGCCTCGCCCCCCTGCTGCTGGATGTGTTCTTCCAGAGCATGGCCGTTGTGATTATGTTTGGGCTTGGGTTTGCTACAATCCTGACGCTGCTGGTACTCCCCGTAATTTACGCGTGTTTTCATCGTAAGGACGAAGCTGAACAACAATGAATGCGACAGGGCTGAACATCATCAAGACGCTGGGCTGTATGACGGCGGTCACCTTCTTCACCATCTACAACACCTGGGACCATTACGATTATGACTATCACTGGATCCTCGGTTTTTTAACCTTCATTTCGACCATCGCCACGCCGTTGTTTTTTGTGGTTGCAGGGTATCTGGATGGGCAATCCCGACACGGCACGCGCTGGCAGCTGGATAAGATCAAAAGCCTGGTGATCGTCTTTCTGTTCTGAGTAACCATTTACTACCTGTGGGAGCCCTATCAGCGCGGATATCTTATCCAGCCCTGGTTCGTGTTCGCATTTGTCGTGATTTACACTTTTCATCCGGCGGTGGAGTGGCTCAGCCAGCGGCGAACGCTGTTTTGCGGGGTGATTGTCACCCTGCTGCTTTTCTCATACGGGTACGATTTGCTGTCAGCCCTCTATCCTGATGTCCACGTGCTTTCATTGTCGCCGCAGTATCGCCTGTGGACGTGGCTGCTGTTTTATCTGACGGGGCAGCTCTTTTGCGATCCGCAGATTGCGGCGTGGATCGGCCGCAAAAATGTGGTCAGGGCAGCGGTGATTGCCATACCGTTTATCTATCTCTTCACGTGGTTTTACGAACGGCATTTCTTTTTTGCGCTATTTAAAGCGGACAGAAACGCCTTTATCCTCACCGGATCGCAAATCTACATCCTGATTATTGCCCTGGTTATTGCGGCCAACGGCGTACGTTTTCGCCGCAATGCGGAGTTTAAAGAGTCCGTGCTGGCCGCCATTAGCAAAACGATGACCGGGGTCTATATCATGCACTACTCGGTGTTTCACCTGCTGACGGCGCTCATTCCGGTAACGTCCCTGAGCACCAAACTTGCTCTGATTGTGCTCACCTTTGTTACGTCGGTCCTGTTTTCGCTGCTGATTCTGTCCAACGCAGTGGCCAAAAAAGTGATCACACTTTAAAAGCCCAGGCGCAGCCAGGCAAACAGCACGTTGCCGTTGTTGTAGGTTCCGGGAATATAGGTGAACTGTACGGTGACGCGCTTATATCCGGCAGAAAAAAGCGGGAAGATAAACGGCAGCGGGACATAGTTAGCAAAGTCGTCGCGCGCGGTGATCCCCGCGGCGGCCCCCAGCCCCAGACGGAAATCTTTTGCGTTATCCAGATACCAGCCCTTTTCCCAGCCGTAGCCCATCGCGGGCTGCCACTCGTTATGTGAATCTTTAAACATCATGGCAAAGAGTGCGCTCCAGTTGCCCTCGTCGTTGTAGCGAGAAACGCCCAGTCCGCCGCCCCACGGCATTTCGTTGTAGTTATCCGTTTTCTCTTTGTCATACATAAAGCGGGCATGCCAGCTCAGAAACGGCAGGTAGAGATCGTAACGATCCGGCTGCTCCCAGGTCTGGGAAATATCGTCTGTTACCGCATCCCACCAGCGGTGGATGCGCTGTTCGCCGTAGACTTTTGCCTCCGCATGCAGCGGCGAAGCCACCAAAAACAGGACTACCCAGAGTGCAGGAAAGAGGCGTTGCATCGTTATTCCCTCAGCTTACGTCACACAGCGATCATTATTACTGTAAACCATTCAGCCCTAACCGGAGCCAAACAGGCTGATTTATATTGGGACCCGATAAGATGAAATTTATTGATTCTGCGCTTTCAGGAAAGATAAAAACGTTTTCTCAGGCCGTCTGTCGCGGTAGTCTCATACGTTCCGTCAATATGACGGCTGCAACGTGAGTGACCTTTTCTTATACCAATAATTAAAAATCAGTACAGACAGGACAACTATGGACTCCACCCTCATCTCCGCTCGCCGCAACGAGGAGACACCTTCGCTTAACCGCGCCCGCCGCGCCGCTTTAGGTAGCTTCGCAGGCGCCGTCGTCGACTGGTATGACTTTCTGCTCTACGGTATTACCGCTGCGCTGGTCTTTAACCGTGAATTCTTTCCTCAGATCAGCCCCGCCATGGGCACGCTTGCTGCGTTTGCCACCTTCGGCGTCGGTTTTCTGTTTCGTCCGCTGGGCGGGATAATTTTCGGCCACTTCGGCGATCGCCTTGGCCGTAAGCGCATGCTGATGCTCACCGTCTGGATGATGGGCATTGCCACCGCGCTGATCGGTATTTTGCCCTCCTTTGCATCGATTGGCTGGTGGGCCCCGGTGTTGCTGGTGACGCTTCGCGCCATTCAGGGCTTTGCCGTCGGCGGTGAATGGGGCGGCGCGGCACTGCTGTCCGTGGAAAGCGCGCCGAAGAACAAGAAAGCGTTCTACAGCAGCGGCGTGCAGGTAGGTTATGGCGTGGGTCTGCTGCTCTCCACGGGCCTGGTGTCGCTCATAAGCCAGCTCACGACAGACGAGCAGTTCCTGAGCTGGGGCTGGCGTATTCCGTTTATCTTCAGCATTGTGCTGGTCGTGGTGGCCCTGTGGATCCGTAACGGCATGGAAGAGTCGGCTGAGTTTGAGCAGCAGCAACGCGAAAAACCGGTCGCGAAAAAACGGCTGCCGGTGATGGAAGCGCTGGTGCAGCACCCTGGCGCTTTTCTGAAAATTATCGCCCTGCGCCTGTGCGAACTGCTGACGATGTATATCGTCACCGCCTTCGCCCTCAACTACTCCACTCAAAACCTCGGCCTGCCGCGGGAATTGTTCCTGAACATTGGCCTGGTGGTGGGCGGGATCAGCTGCCTGACCATCCCCTGCTTCGCCTGGCTGGCGGATCGCTTTGGTCGTCGACGGGTATACATCACGGGCGCGCTCATCGGCACACTCAGCGCCTGGCCGTTCTTTATGGCGCTGGAGGCCCAGTCGGTCTTCTGGATTGTCTTCTTCGCGATCATGCTTGCGAACATCGCTCACGATATGGTGGTCTGCGTGCAGCAGCCGATGTTTACCGAGCTGTTTGGCGCAAGCTACCGCTACAGCGGCGCGGGCGTGGGATATCAGGTGGCGAGCGTGGTCGGCGGCGGGTTTACGCCGTTTATCGCCGCCGCGCTGGTGACGTTCTCCGGCGGGAACTGGCATAGCGTGGCGATTTATCTGCTGGCAGGTTGCCTGCTTTCTGCTGCCACCGCCCTGTTGATGAAGGAAACCGCGCACAGCTGATCTCCTCACTTTTGTTTCACAGGCGTGTGACATACTATCGGGTATAGCCGCACACCTGTGGAACAAGGAGACAGACATGAATAATAAGGGCTCCAGCCTGACCCCGGCTCAGGCGCTGGAAAAACTCGACGCGCTGTATGAACAGTCCGTCAATGCACTGCGCAGCGCCATCAGTGACTATATCGAAACAGGGAAACTTCCCGATGAAAAGGCCAGAACCCAGGGCCTTTTTGTTTATCCATCGCTCTCTGTCACCTGGGACGGCAGCGCCAGCAGCAATCCGAAAACCCGCGCCTATGCGCGTTTCACCCACTCCGGCTGTTACAGCACGACCATCACGCGACCTGCGCTGTTCCGCCCCTATCTGGAAGAGCAGCTTACCCTGCTGTATCAGGATTACGGCGCGCATATCAGCGTTGAACCGTCCCTGCACGAGATCCCTTACCCGTACGTGATAGACGGCTCAGCGCTGACGCTGGATCGCTCCATGAGCGCGGGGCTGACCCGCCATTTCCCGACCACTGAGCTGTCGCAGATTGGCGATGAGACGGCGGACGGGATCTATCACCCGGCAGAGTTTTCACCGCTGTCGCACTTTGATGCCCGCCGTGTCGATTTTTCGCTGGCACGCCTGCGCCACTACACCGGCACCCCAGCCGAACATTTCCAGCCGTTCGTACTGTTTACCAACTACACCCGCTATGTAGACGAATTTGTCCGCTGGGGCTGTAGCCAGATCCTTGACCCGGACAGCCCTTACATCGCTCTCTCCTGCGCGGGCGGGATCTGGATCACCGCAGAAACCGAAGCACCGGAAGAGGCCATCTCCGACCTGGCGTGGAAAAAGCACCAAATGCCCGCCTGGCACCTGGTCACCGCCGACGGTCAGGGCATTACGTTGATTAACATCGGCGTTGGCCCATCGAATGCGAAAACCATCTGCGACCATCTGGCGGTACTGCGCCCGGACGTCTGGCTGATGATCGGCCACTGCGGCGGCCTGCGTGAAAGCCAGCTGATTGGTGATTATGTCCTCGCCCACGCTTATCTGCGTGACGACCATGTCCTTGACGCGGTTCTGCCGCCGGACATTCCTATCCCGAGTATCGCTGAAGTACAGCGCGCCCTGTACGACGCCACCAAAGAGGTGAGCGGCATGCCGGGTGAAGAGGTGAAGCAGCGCCTGCGTACCGGTACGGTCGTCACCACCGACGATCGTAACTGGGAGCTTCGCTATTCCGCCTCCGCCCTGCGTTTCAATCTCAGCCGTGCGGTCGCGATCGATATGGAAAGCGCCACCATTGCTGCGCAGGGCTACCGCTTCCGCGTCCCGTACGGCACGCTGCTGTGCGTGTCCGATAAACCGCTGCACGGCGAGATCAAACTGCCGGGTCAGGCGAACCGTTTCTACGAAGGGGCGATCTCAGAGCACCTTCAGATTGGTATTCGCGCCATCGATTTACTGCGTGCAGAGGGCGACAAACTGCATTCCCGCAAGCTGCGCACCTTCAATGAGCCACCGTTTAGGTGATACTAAGGACACAATATGCACACCACATCACCGCTTACGGCCCTGCGCCAGTGGCTACAGGACAATCAGCTCGACGGGATGATTGTGCCGCGCGCCGATGCCTGGCAGAGCGAATCTTGCGCACCGTATGATGCAAAGCTGGCCTGGCTGACGGGCTTTGACGGCTCGGCGGGGCTTGCGCTGGTACTGAAAGACAGAGCGCTGCTGTTTGTTGACGGACGCTATCAGGTTCAGGCCCGCGTACAGGTCAATCTCGACGAGGTGGAGATCCACCATCTGCACAACGAGCCGCTGGCCGAGTGGCTGGCGAAAAACGTTGCGGCCGGCACGCGCATCGGCTTTGATACGCTGCTGATGACCAATGCAGAGTTTACGCGGCTCTCGGCCACGCCGTGCGAACTGGTACCGCTCGCGCGCTCTCCGTTCGATACCCTCTGGGTTGACCGCCCTGCCGCCCCCGCAGGGCTTATCCGCGAGATGCCTGTAGACATCAGCGGCGAAAGCAGCGCCGCCAAACGCCAGCGCGCCGCCGCCGTGCTTGCAGAGCACCGCGCGGATTATCTGGCCGTTACCCTGCCGGACAATATCGCCTGGCTGCTGAACGTGCGGGGCTCAGATATCCCCTTTTGTCCGGTGCCTCTGTCGTTTGCCCTGCTGAGCCGCGAGGGTGCGGTGGAATGGTTTGTGGATGATAGCAAGCTGAATGCGCTGCCGGATGCCGTGCGGAACGCCTTCACGATTGCGCCTCAGGAGGCCTTTATCCCGCGCTGTAGGCAGCTTGCGCAGGGTAAGCGGGTCATGATCGATCCCGATTCCGCACCGGTGGCGTTACGCTTTGCGGTTGAACCTCAGGGGGAAATTATCTGGCAGACCGACCCGATCACCCTGATGAAAGCTACGAAAAACCCGGTGGAGCTGGAGGGCTATCGTGAATGCCATCACCAGGACGGTGCGGCATGGGTGAATTTCCTGGCCTGGCTGAGCCGGGAAGTACCTCAGCGGGCCGCGTCGGGAATGCCGCTGACCGAGCTTGACGTGCAGTCGAAACAGCTTGCGTTCCGCCTGCAACAGCCTGGCTTTGTCGAGCCGAGTTTCGCCACCATTTCCGCTTCCGCGAGTAACGCGGCGATGTGCCATTACCACTCAAGCGAGGCCAGCAACAAGCCCATCGGCCACGACCACTTTTACCTGAATGATTCCGGGGGGCAGTACCGCAACGGCACCACAGACGCGACGCGTACCCTGGCCTGGGGAAAGGTCGATCCACAGCAGCGTTTGCACTACACCGCAGTGCTTAAAGGCTTCCTCTCGCTGATTACCCTTCAGTTCCCGTCCGGTACTCAGGGGCACCAGCTGGATGCCTTTGCGCGCCGTCCGCTGTGGGAGTTGGGACTGGATTACGACCACGGCACCGGGCATGGCGTAGGGCATCAGCTTCTGATCCACGAGAACCCGCACCGTTTTGCGCAAAAGGTCAACCCGTGGCCGCTGGTGGCGGGCAATATTATGACCATTGAGCCGGGTTACTACCTGGGCGATAGCCACGGTATTCGCATTGAAAACCAGGTGGAGATTGTCGAAAGCCGTCCGGGATTTTGTAAGTTTGCCTCGCTGACGCTGATCCCAATCGATTTAAGCCAGGTGGAGCTGCATCTGTTGAGCGAGTCAGAAAAACAGTGGCTGGATGAGTACCACCAGCAGGTACGAGAGGCGCTTTCACCCCGGGTGGACAGCGATGCGCGGCCGTGGCTGGTGGAGGCAACGGCGCCAATACGTGTGAACCGGTAGTGCGGCTTTTGCCGGGTGGTGGCTTCGCCTTACCCGGCCTACGATTCGATGTTTTTGTAGGTCGGGTAAGCGGAGCGCCACCCGACAATTTTACTGAACGCAGAAAAGCAAAAAGCCTGCTTTAAAAGCAGGCTTTTCAAATTTGGCTCCTCTGACTGGACTCGAACCAGTGACATACGGATTAACAGTCCGCCGTTCTACCGACTGAACTACAGAGGAATCGTGTGAACGGGGCGCATATTATCGATGCGCCCTGAGGATGTCAAAGGGTGAATGCAGATTTTCAATCGTTTGCCGATTTATTCTCCACTTCGCACATTTGTCAGGCACTTGCCGTTTCCGAAACCTCCTGCTCCGGTTTTTTTCGCGGATATTTCCACAGCCAGCGTCCGCTCACCATGCGCCAGTAGAACAGCGCCCCGCGCACGGCCCAGTCAAGGAACATCCCCAGCCAGACGCCGACAACGCCCATACCTAACATTACCCCCAGCGTGTAGCCCGCCACGACGCGGCAGCCCCACATGCCGAGCATGGAGACCCACATCGCAAACCGGGCATCGCGCGCCCCTTTCAGCCCGGCAGGAAGTACCCAGGACGCGGCCCAAATTGGCATAAACGCCGCGTTGAGCCAAATCAGCACCTTCACGACCTCTTTCACGTCATTTTCGTGCGTATAGAACGAGGCCATCAGCCCGGCTAAAGGCGCAGTTCCCCACGCAATCGCCGTCAGTCCAATGGTTGAAAGCCAGAAGACATGCCGAAGCTGCCGTTCCGCCTGCCCTATCTGCCCCTTTCCGAGGCGTCTGCCGGTGATGATCGTCGACGCCGATCCCAGTGCGTTTCCGGGCAGGTTAATGAGCGAGGCGATGGAAAAAGCAATAAAGTTGCCGGCGATGACGTCTGTTCCCATCCCGGCAACAAACATCTGCGTCAGCAGTTTCCCACCGTTAAACAACACGGATTCGATGCTGGCCGGAATCCCGATCCCCATCACTTCCCAGATAATGGCGAAGTTAAGCGGACGGAAATAGCTTTTAAGCGTCAGGCGCAGCGATGGCGTAATTCCCGCCATCAGTACGCCGATTATCGCCGCCGCACCAATATAGCGGGAAATGGTCAGCCCTAATCCCGCGCCGACAAAGCCCAGCCCCTCCCAGGAAAAGACGCCGTAAATCAAAACGCTGCTGATAATGATGTTCAGGATGTTCATGCCGCCGTTTATTAACAGCGGAATTTTGGTATTCCCTGCGCCACGAAGCGCACCGCTACCAATCAGCGCGATGGCAGCCGCCGGATAGCTCAGCACCGTCATTTCCAGATAGGTGAGCGCCAGGTCCTTCACTTCACCTGTCGCTTCACCCGCGACGATGTCGATAATTTCTTTGCCGTAATAATGGATAACCGCCGCCAGGATGATCGAAAAGAGGGTCATGATCATCAGCGACTGTCTGGCCGCCTCCCGGGCGCGTTTTGGATCGAGTTTTCCAAGACTAAACGCCACCACTACCGTTGTACCGAGATCGATAGCGGCAAAGAAGGACATCACAACCATGTTGAAACTGTCCGCCAGCCCTACTCCGGCCATGGCTTCTTTACCGAGCCAGCTCACCAGGAAGGTGCTTAACACCCCCATCAACAGGACGCAGGTATTCTCCAGGAAAATAGGCACAGCAAGGGGGGTGATTTCACGCCAGAACAGAACTCGATAACTCTTACGTTTTGCATACCAGGGCGTGCGCATAATCGCCTGGCGCAGGGGTGCGGTGACGTTCAAAATGGGCCTTAACGAGAAAGTTGAAACTCCATTTCAAATGATGGGGCAGAAATGCGTATCCTGCAAAGTATTTTCCATAAAATTATGTTTGGATTTACAACAAAATGACGACAGAATCATCAAACAATCACTTTTGCCTGAGATCAGGTTTGACAAAAGTTTTTTCGCCGCTAAGATAAGCCTCCACAACGATTCCTCTGTAGTTCAGTCGGTAGAACGGCGGACTGTTAATCCGTATGTCACTGGTTCGAGTCCAGTCAGAGGAGCCAAATTAAAAAAGCCTGCTTTTAGAGCAGGCTTTTTGCTTTTCTGCGCCACGTAAATTGTCGGGTGGCGCTACGCTTACCCGACCTACGGTCTTGCAGGCCCGGTAAGCGCAGCGCCACCGGGCAACAGAGTGTGCGATTACTCGCCTTTAGCGTCGACGTTTTTGATTTCGCCCATCACTTTCAGCTTTTTGGAGATGTCGCGACGCTCTTTGGACAGCTCAGCGTTTTTGATGATGTAGTCATCAACGCGATCTTCATAATCGCTCTTCATGCTGGCGATGATGCCCTGAATGGCTTCAACGCTCATACCTGGCTTGATGTAGTCGCTCAGGTTGTCCAGCAGCAGGACACGTTTCTGGTTGTCACGGATCTTCTTCTCTACGTCCTGGATTTCGCGCTGTAGCTTGTTTTTGCGGCGGAACAGGCGGACGAACTCCAGAACATCCTGGAACGAAGGCTTGGTAGTTTCCATTTTTACACCCCTGATAATGTGAGATTCGGATTCGTTAAAGCAACCGTTTTAACAGACAGCGGCTGCGAATGACAATGAGTATATCGTTTAAAACCATCATAACCCTAATTGTTGCTGAATCGAAGCAGCAGGCATCACATACGCTTTTTATTTGCGCAGTGCCCGGCAAATCAGCTGCGATAACAACTCCAGCTGTCGCGCCAGCTCCATACTCAGCCAGACATAGCCGTGGATGGGCGTTTCCGACACATTGTCGCCCTGACGCTCATTCATCAGCTGTTTGAGCTCGATGACGATGTCATTCAGCCGCTCGCTGTTCGCCCGTATCGGCTGTGGGTTACCTTCGTAAAGTGCATGAGCGATGGTCAGCAGGGTTTGTTGCGTCATCTGCTGCGTCTCTTTCAGCGTATGCGCGTTGAGCATCAGAAGATGGCTGGGGCGTGAGGCCCAGTGGGCATTGATTTGCAGTTCAAGCATACAGACCAGATTACGGCTGACCGTTTGAATGGCTTCAAAAATGGCTTTCTGGATATGCGTCTCTTTGCTTGCCGGGGTAATTAACCCGCGCATTTTGACCACATCATTAAGGATTTTTTGCAGGTGCTTTTCCAGCCGCGGACGCTCAATCAGATTCGGCGAAAACCCGGCCTGGTAAACCCGGTTAAATGCCGTGACGTAGTTTGCCATCTGAATGCGCCAGTGCAGGAAGGCGCGCTGCGGCCAGATGCCGGTAAACATCATGGCGAGCAACGAGCCGAGGATCACGTCCCCGCTTCGCCACAATGCGGTGGTCATATCGCCCGCCGGTGCGCCGACCACTACCGCGAGCGTAATGCCAATCAGCAGCGCCTGATACGGTTTCTTGCCGAGGGCCAGCCATCCGCAAAGAAACATCGCCACCGCGCACCACAGCAACATGAACGGAAATGAAATTAGCTCCAGCTTCAGGACGATAAGCCCAAGCGCCGAGCCTAAAACGGTACCGCCTATGCGTTCGAAAGCGCGAGGGACCACGTTCCCCCAGAATGAGATCGGCCCCATCACCACCACCAGCGTGATCAGCGGCCACGTTCCTTCCGGGATATCCAGCAAACGAACCAGTACGAAGGTCAGCACAAACGCCAGCGCAATGCGGCAACCGTGCACCACGCGATAATGTTTGTATAACCGAATTTCAAAAGGGGTTAATGACTTGTCGGGGCGCACACCCGTCTCCAGCTCTACGGCAAACCACAATTGTACTGTGTTTTCAGCCGGGTGGATCGCGCCCGGCTGAAAAACCCTGCGTTTCGCAGGATTATCCCACTTTGTGCTCTACCGGTACAAACATCTCAATATCCCAGTAGCCGTCAGCATTGCCATCGTTCAGATAGCGTTCGAAGCAGGGTTTTGGCGCAATCAGGAATTTGCTGTCTTCCAGCAGGGAGTTGAAGAACTGATACCACGGGGTAGCGAAATCATGATTTTCGACGCGCGCGGCGGCAATAGCATACTCTCCGGCAGCAATTTCGGTCAGCATTACCCCTTCGCTGTTATCAGGGATAGTGAAATCGTCCGCTACCGTTACGGCGGTAACGCAGCGAAGCTTTTCCGCCGGCACGTCATCCGGATTGTCATAATAAACGGCCACCCACTCCTGCGGCTGAATATGACGTCCATCTACCCACATAACCAGCTGTTCAAATCCCTGCTTGACCGTCTTTTCCCACGGCCCCACGAGATGAAAGCCAGCGATCGTACGTTTCTGTTGCTGCCTGATGCTGTAGTCCATGCTGCCTCCGTTTATTACTGTATATATATACACTATAAAGCAGAATCGAGATTATCGGCAAACCAGGAGTGTTTATTATGTGAGCAGACTCGCAACACTGCCAGTCTGCCCGAAAAGGTTAGAGTTTATGATGCAGATAATCGCCGAGGCGGGAGAAAAGGCCGCCCTTTTCAACGCGCTCCAGCGTAACCAATGGCCAGTGCGCTACCACCTTGTCACGATCGTACAGCTGGATCTCCCCTACCCGCTGATGCGCGGCGATCGGCGCTTCCAGCTCTTTTTTATCCATTACATATTTCGCCTTGATGTTCGGCACTTCCGTTTTGGGTAATGCCAGCCAGAAATCCTGATCCGTGCCCAGCGCGATCTGCTCTTTATCGCCATACCAGATGCGTTCGGTTCCCACTTTTTTGCCGTTATGCAGGATCTGCACCGTATCGAAATTTTGCTGTCCCCAGTGGAGCAGCTTGCGCGCCTGATCTTCACGTCCTTTCGGGCTGTCTGCCCCCATCACCACCGCAATCAGTCGACGCTGACCATCCACCGCAGAGGCGATCAGGTTAAAGCCCGCGCCCGAGGTGTGTCCCGTTTTCAGACCATCCACGTTCATGGTCTTATCCCACAGCAGGCCGTTGCGGTTCTGCTGAGTGATGCCGTTCCAGGTCAGACTCTTCTCGCTGTACATGTGGTAGAACTCAGGCTCGCCGTGGATGATGGCCCGGGAAAGTACGGCGAGATCGTAAGCGGAGCTGTGCTGACCCGGTGCATCCAGCCCGTGTACGGTTTCGAAGTGGGTATCGCGCAGGTTCAGCTTTTCAACGTAGTCATTCATCATCCTGACGAACTGCGGCTGACCGCCCGCCACGTGATCCGCCAGCGCCACGCAGGCGTCATTGCCGGAATCAACAATCAGGCCGCGGCTGAGATCGCGCACAGAAACCCGATCGCCCTGCTTCAGAAACATCAGAGACGAACCGTCAAAGACCGGATTGCCTTTTGCCCAGGCGTCACGTCCGACCGTCACAATGTCATCGGGGCTGATGCGGTGGCTATCAATGGCACGATCGACAACGTACCCCGTCATCAGTTTGGTCAGGCTCGCCGGATTACGCTTCTGATGTTCGTTGCCCGCCGTTAAGATTTGACCCGTGGTGTAATCCATCAATACCCAGGATCCTGCCTGGATGGCAGGCGGCTGAGGTGAAAAATCCAGCGGCTCGGCAGCCAGCGCGGATGAAATACTCGAAGCGAGTAAAGAAACAGCAATAAACAGACGGCGTTTCAACGGTATATCCTCAGGTCAGTAAAAATCGATGACCTTTTTACGGGAGTTCTGATGTCGTTACCTGCCTTAATTGCAAAAAAATGTGACAGCACGCAGATTTTTTCGGAACAAATCTCGCAAATTTCTTGCCTGAGGGTGCTTTTTATTCGGACTGCTCACCCCAATCGTTTACCATAGAGACGTCAATTTTTAACAGGATGAGATTACTGGTGTCTGACTCTGCCGCGCGCCCGACTTTTTTGTTCCACGATTACGAAACCTTTGGTACCCATCCGGCGCTGGACCGACCGGCGCAGTTTGCGGCTATCCGAACCGATGACGAATTTAACGTTATCGGCGAACCCGAGGTGTTTTACTGCAAGCCCGCCGATGACTATCTGCCGCAGCCAGGCGCGGTGATGGTGACGGGCATCACGCCTCAGGAAGCGCGGGATAAAGGTGTTAGCGAAGCAGAATTTGCCCGTCGCATCCACGACCTGTTCACGGTGCCCAATACCTGCGTGGTGGGTTACAACAACATCCGTTTTGACGATGAAGTGACGCGCAATATCTTCTACCGCAACTTCTACGATCCCTATGCCTGGAGCTGGCAGAACCGCAATTCGCGCTGGGATTTGCTGGATATTATGCGCGCCTGCTATGCGCTGCGCCCGGAGGGAATTAACTGGCCGGAGAACGACGACGGCTTGCCGAGCTTCAGGCTCGAGCACCTGACGCGGGCCAACGGCATCGAGCACAGCAACGCCCACGACGCGATGGCAGACGTCTACGCGACCATCGCTATGGCGAAGCTCGTAAAAACCGCGCAGCCGCGCCTGTTTGAGTATCTGCTGAGCCATCGCAGCAAGCAAAAGCTGATGACGCTGATTGACGTGCCGCAGATGAAACCGCTGGTGCACATTTCAGGGATGTTTGGCGCGTGGCGCGGGAACACAAGCTGGGTGGCGCCGCTTGCCTGGCATCCGGACAACCGTAACTCCGTCATCATGGTGGATCTTGCCGGGGATATCTCGCCGCTGCTTGAGCTCGACAGCGACACCTTACGTGAACGGCTTTATACGCCGAAAGAGGCGCTGGGTGACCTGCCAGCCGTACCGGTAAAACTGGTGCACATCAATAAATGCCCGGTGCTTGCGCAGGCCAACACGCTGCGTCCGGAAGACGCCGACCGGCTGGGGATTAATCGTCAGCACTGCCTCGATAACCTGAAAGTGCTGCGCGACAACCCGCAGGTGCGCGAGAAAGTCGTCGCCATTTTTGCCGAAGCAGAGCCGTTCGTGCCGTCTGAGAATGTGGATGCGCAGCTTTATAACGGCTTCTTCAGCGATGCCGATCGCGCGGCGATGAACATCGTGCTGCAAACCGACCCGCGTAACCTGCCTGCGCTGGATATCACCTTCGCAGATAAGCGTATTGAGAAGCTGATGTTTAACTACCGTGCGCGCAACTATCCCGGCTCGCTGGATGAAGCAGAGCAGGAGCGCTGGTTACAGCATCGGCGCAACGTGTTTACACCGGAGTTTCTTAATAGCTATGCCCAGGAGCTGGAGATGCTTTACGGCCAGTATGAAGGGGATGCTGAGAAACAGGCGCTGCTGAAAGCGCTGTTCCAGTACGCGCAAGAGATTGTCTGAGTAGCGGGTACAAAAAAGCCGGAGGCGATGTCTCCGGCTTTTTTTTGCCGGGTGGCGCTAACGCTTACCCGGCCTACAAAACTGTAGGTCGGGTTGAGCATAGCCGCCACCCGACACAGTCTTACGCGACGTCTTCGTACTGAGGAACCGGGTTGCGGAAGCTCTTCGTTACGCAAGCCAGGTAAATCAGACCGATTGCACCCCAGATCAGACCCAGAACCATTGAGCTCTCTTCCAGGTTGATCCACAGGGCGCCCACCGTCAGGGCACCACACACTGGCAGCACCAGATAGTTGATGTGGTCCTTCAGCGTCTTGTTGCGCTTCTCACGGATCCAGAACTGCGAAATCACGGAGAGGTTAACGAAGGTGAACGCCACCAGCGCACCAAAGTTAATCAGCGCAGTGGCCGTTACCAGGTCGAACTTGATTGCCAGCAGGGCAATTGCGCCCACCAGCAGCACGTTCCACGCCGGGGTACGCCATTTCGGATGCACGTAACCAAAGAAGCGAGTTGGGAACACACCGTCACGGCCCATCACGTACATCAGACGAGAAACGCCCGCGTGCGCTGCCATACCGGATGCCAGTACGGTGACGCTGGAGAAGATCAGCACACCCCACTGGAAGGTTTTACCCGCCACGTACAGCATGATTTCAGGCTGCGATGCATCCGGATCTTTAAAGCGAGAGATATCCGGGAAGTACAGCTGTAAGAAATAAGACGCACCGATGAAGATCAGGCCGCCAATCAGCGCGGTCAGGAAAATCGCTTTCGGGATCACGCGCTCAGCGTCTTTGGTCTCTTCAGACAGAGAAGAGATACCGTCGAAGCCCAGGAACGAGAAGCACAGGATAGTCGCCCCGGTGATCATCGGCACAACGTGCGCACCTTCAGACCAGAACGGACGGGTGCTGGTCAGCGTACCTGCGCCTTCACCGTGGGAAACGCCGTAGATGATCAGCCCAACGATAACCGCAACAATCCCCATCTGAAGGATCACGATCAGGGTGTTGAAGTTAGCCACGGTCTTGATGCTGCGCAGGTTAGAGATGGTCATAAAGGCCACCAGCGCCACAACGAAGATCCACGACGGTACGGAAGGTACCAGCGCTTCGAAGTAAATTTTTGCCAGCAGAATGTTGATCATCGGCATGAACAGGTAGTCCAGCAGTGATGACCAGCCCACCATAAAGCCAACAGCCGGGCTAATGGATTTCTGAGCATAGGTGTACGCAGAGCCTGCGGACGGGAAACGGCGAACCAGTTTACCGTAGCTCAGCGCTGTAAAGAGAATGGCGACCAGTGCAAAGGCGTACGCCGTTGCAACGTGACCGTCAGTAAGGCCTGATACGATACCGAATGTATCGAACAGCGTCATCGGTTGCATATAGGCAAGGCCCATCATAACAACCGGAATCAACGTAAGCGTTTTACGTAATTCCACGCGAGAGGTGTTTGGAGTTGCGTTATGCGACATAGTTATTCTCCTTTACGGTGATAACCGCCACGTAAGCGAAAAATTGCCCCATTTCTTTCTTCCTCAGCGACAACAACTGTCGGATTTTAGTAAATATCTATCCGGTACGAAGCCCGGCCTCTTGGTTTTTAGTTTCGTTTCGTACATGCAAAAAAAAATAACCGACGCCTTTTATATCGTCGATTATTCATTTGTTTGCAGCGGCGGCATTTTGCCCTATTCCAGATACAAAAGGCAATACATTGAGAAACCTGCCCATAAATTAATTTTACTAACTGGTTGATTTCCCATCATCTGCCTGAGTGTAAACTGTCGCGATAGCACTATTTGCTAAAATTTCGTCTCGCCACCAGGCGCTGGCAAGCCCGGCGGTCTGTTCATTCCAGCCCACCCATACCGATTCGTTACTGCTCTGCGCTAAAACCTGTTTTTCCACCAGCGCGCCGCTTTCAATAAAGCGCTGTGCTAAATAACGGGGAAGGTAGCCGCACCCCAGGCCGCTTATTTGCAGTTCCAGCTTGGTTTTAAAATCAAAAACGGTGATGGCCTCCTGCTCATCCAGAAGCTGCGATGAAATGCCGCACTCGGGGCGGGAGCTGTCTCCCACCACAATGGCGCGATGGTTTTTAATGACGCGTCTTGAAACAGGCTCCGGTTCATTCGCCAGCGGGTGGTGAGGCGCAACGGCAAAGATCTGCTCCAGAACGCCCAGCCGGGCGAAACCAAATTCACTCAGTTGAGGAGGCTCATGCAGCGCTCCAACGATGATATCCGCCCTGCCCTGCGTTAAGGCATCCCACGAGCCGCCCAGCACGCCGTTGATAAAAACCAGCCGCGTGACGCTATGGCGCTGATAGAACGCCTCAATAAGCGGGGTAAGCAGCGAAAAAGGGAAAGTATCATCAACCCCAATCACCAGCTCATTTTCCCAGCCCTGATGAAGTTTGACGGCCTGTTTTTCCAGCTCGCGAACCGTATGCAGCACGTCACGCCCTTTTTCCAGCAGCATCTGCCCAGTACGGGTGAAACGCGCGCGATGGCCAGTGCGGTCAAGAATTTGAATATTAAGATCGCTCTCGAGCTTTTGCACGGTGTAGCTCAGAGCCGAAGGGGTTTTATAGAGCTTCGCCGAGGCGGCGGCAAAGCTCCCCTCTTTTTCCAGCGCATCCAGAATAACAAGAACATCCAGCAACGGTTTCATCTTCGCCCCCTTGCGGTGTGCGATGGCCTCCGCCGGCGCAATTATTCCATGGGCATAACCAGCGGATCGGGATACTGATATTCAAATCCCAGTTCATGGCAAATACGATTGCCATCAATAATTTTGCCTTTGCGCTCCCCCTGCGCCTCACTGAACACCGGCGGCGCCAGACCCAGCTGGCGCGCCATCAGCGGATAAAAGGTGCTGCGTGGCGGATGCGAAGGCGCACATATATTATAGATGTGCCCCCCTTTCGGAGCCTGTAAAAGCAGCTCTATCGCACCGATAACATCTTCTAGGTGTACAAGGTTAACGCCGTGCTGACCATCCGGCGCGGATTTACCGGCAAAGAAGCGTCCCGGATGACGCCCCGGCCCCACCAGCCCGGCGAGGCGTAAAATATCCACCTGCGTGCCAGGCAGATTGTGCAGCCAGTCTTCCAGCTCTTTCAGTACCCGTCCGCTGGCGGTTACCGGACGGCGCTCGGTGTTTTCTTTCGCCGTACCGTCGATATCGCCATAGACGGAGGTCGAGCTGGTGAAAATGATACGCGGAATATGGTGCGCCAGGGCGCTGTCGACAATCTCCTGCACCGCCTGCAGGTAAAACGTCTCGCCCGGCCCGCTGCGCCGCGCCGGTAAGGTAATGACCAGCGCGTCCACATTCATCAGTTCATCCAGCTCGTCGGTATCGCAGATAAGCTCGGGTTCGAGACGCAGCTCGACACCATCAATGCCGCACATGCGCGCCGCCTCAACCCCGTCCCGCGTGGTCTTACTCCCTGTCACCTGCCAGCCTTTCGCGGCTAATGACATCGCCAGTGGCATTCCTAACCACCCTAATCCGACAATCGCGACCTTTTTCATGACATTCTCCGCTTAACGACGCCTGTTATAAGGCTACGCCAGCCTTATGGAACGCACAATTCATACCATCAATATGAAATGAATTAATGATCAAAAAAAGCCCTTGCTTTATGGCGTACAACTGGTTTAGGTTAAAAGACATCAAATGCATAAGCATTCAACGAGAATTTATATGACACGCGTTCCTTTTAAAAACCACCATCATCACCATCATCCTGACTAGTCTTTCAGGCGATGTGTGCTGGAAGACGTTTGGATCTTCCAGTGGTGCATGAACGCATGAAAAAGCCCCCGGAAGATCTTCTTCCGGGGGCTTTTTTTTGGACCGCATTCAGACAGATTAAAACAGGTTAACGAGGAACACAGAATGTTAGATAACTCACGTTTACGCATAGCTATTCAAAAATCAGGCCGTTTAAGCGATGATTCACGCGAACTACTGGCCCGCTGCGGGATTAAAATCAACCTGCACACCCAGCGCCTGATCGCCCTGGCTGAAAATATGCCGATCGACATTCTGCGCGTACGTGATGACGATATTCCGGGCCTGGTGATGGATGGCGTCGTTGACCTCGGCATCATCGGCGAAAACGTACTGGAAGAAGAGTTATTAACCCGCCGCGCGCAGGGCGAAGATCCGCGCTACTTTACCCTGCGTCGTCTGGACTTCGGCGGCTGCCGCCTGTCGCTGGCCACGCCGGTTGATGAAGCCTGGGATGGCCCGGCCGCGCTGAACGGCAAACGTATCGCCACCTCTTACCCTCACCTGCTGAAGCGTTACCTCGATCAAAAAGGCGTGCAGTTTAAATCTTGTCTGCTGAACGGCTCTGTTGAAGTGGCGCCGCGTGCGGGCCTGGCCGATGCCATCTGTGACCTCGTCTCCACCGGCGCCACGCTCGAAGCGAACGGCCTGCGCGAAGTGGAGGTGATCTACCGCTCCAAAGCCTGCCTGATTCAGCGCGACGGCGAGATGGCGGAGGCTAAACAGCAGCTCATCGACAAGCTGCTGACCCGTATTCAGGGCGTCATTCAGGCGCGCGAATCCAAATACATCATGATGCATGCGCCGACCGAGCGCCTGGACGAAGTGATTGCCCTGCTGCCGGGCGCTGAGCGTCCAACCATTCTGCCGCTGGCGGGCGACCAGCAGCGCGTGGCGATGCACATGGTCAGCAGCGAAACCCTGTTCTGGGAAACCATGGAAAAACTGAAGGCGCTGGGCGCAAGCTCCATTCTGGTGCTGCCAATTGAGAAGATGATGGAGTAACGACCATGAGCTTTAACACAATCATCGACTGGAATACCTGTAGCGACGCGCAACAGCGTGAGCTGCTGATGCGCCCGGCAATTTCCGCCTCAGAGAGCATCACCCGCACCGTGGCGGAGATCCTCGATAACGTCAAAGCCCGCGGAGACGACGCGCTGCGTGAGTACAGCGCGAAGTTTGATAAAACTGAGGTCGACGCGTTACAGGTCACCGCACAGGAGATCGCCGGGGCGGAAAGCCGCCTTGGGGATGAGATCAAACAGGCGATGGCCGTCGCGGTGAAAAATATTGATACCTTCCACACCGCGCAGAAATTGCAGGCGGTGGATGTGGAAACCCTGCCCGGCGTGCGCTGCCAGCAGGTGACGCGCCCGGTGGCGTCCGTTGGCCTCTATATTCCTGGCGGCTCTGCCCCGCTGTTTTCGACCGTCCTGATGCTGGCCACTCCGGCACGTATTGCCGGTTGTCAGAAGGTGGTGCTCTGCTCTCCGCCACCGATCGCCGATGAGATCCTGTATGCGGCGAAGCTGTGCGGCGTGCAGGCGATCTATAAAGTGGGCGGCGCGCAGGCGATTTCCGCCCTGGCGTTCGGGACGGAGTCTGTTCCCAAAGTCGACAAAATCTTTGGCCCGGGTAACGCATACGTTACCGAAGCGAAGCGCCAGGTCAGTCAGCGTCTGGACGGCGCGGCGATTGATATGCCTGCCGGTCCGTCTGAAGTGCTGGTGATTGCCGACAGCGGCGCTACACCGGATTTCGTGGCCTCTGACCTGCTCTCGCAGGCCGAGCACGGCCCTGACTCGCAGGTGATTTTACTGACGCCAGATGCCGATATGGCAAAACGCGTGGGCGAGGCCGTTGAGCGTCAGCTGGCCGACCTGCCGCGTGCGGAAACGGCGCGTCAGGCGCTATCGGCCAGCCGACTGATTGTGGCTCGCGATATCGACCAGTGCATCGCCATCTCCAACCAGTACGGTCCTGAGCACCTGATTATTCAGACCCGTAACGCGCGCGATCTGGTCGACAGCATAACCAGCGCAGGCTCGGTGTTCCTCGGGGACTGGTCACCGGAATCCGCCGGGGATTACGCCTCCGGCACCAACCACGTGCTGCCCACGTATGGCTATACCTCAACCTGCTCCAGCCTGGGGCTGGCGGATTTCCAGAAGCGCATGACCGTGCAGGAACTCTCTCGCGAGGGATTTGCCTCGCTGGCGTCGACCATCGAAACCCTGGCCGCCGCCGAGCGCCTGACTGCCCACAAAAATGCCGTGACGCTGCGCGTTGCCGCCCTGAAGGAGCAAGCATGAACATTGAAGAATTAGCCCGCGAAAATGTCCGTCGCCTGACGCCCTATCAGTCTGCGCGTCGTCTGGGCGGGAACGGCGACGTCTGGCTGAATGCCAACGAATATCCCACGGCGGTGGCCTTTGAGCTCTCGCAGCAGACGCTGAACCGCTACCCGGAGTGTCAGCCGAAAGCGGTGATCGAGAACTATGCGCAGTATGCAGGCGTGAAGCCTGAGCAGGTACTGGTCAGCCGTGGGGCGGATGAAGGGATTGAGCTGCTGATCCGCGCCTTCTGCGAGCCGGGTAAAGACGCGGTGATGTACTGCCAGCCCACCTACGGGATGTACAGCGTCAGCGCCGAAACCTTTGGCGTGGCCTGCCGCAACGTACAGGCGCTCGACAACTGGCAGCTGGATTTGCAGGGCATTGCCGATAACCTCGACGGCGTGAAGGTGGTGTTTGTCTGTAGCCCGAACAACCCGACCGGGCAGATTATCAATCCCCAGGATATCCGCACCCTGCTGGAAATGACGCGCGGCAAAGCGCTGGTCGTGGCTGACGAAGCCTATATTGAGTTTTGTCCGCAGGCCACGCTTGCTGGCTGGCTTGAAGAGTATCCGCATCTCGTTGTGCTGCGAACCCTGTCGAAAGCCTTCGCCCTCGCCGGCCTTCGCTGTGGATTTACGCTGGCGAATAAAGCGATTATCGACCTGCTGCTGAAAGTCATCGCCCCGTATCCGCTCTCGACGCCGGTTGCCGATATTGCGGCACAGGCGCTGGCCCCGCAGGGCATCAGTGCGATGCGCGAGCGTGTGGCGCAGATCCTGGAAGAGCGTCAGTATCTTGTCGATGCCCTTAAAACGATTCCGTGCGTGGAGCAGGTGTTCGACTCGGAAACCAACTACATCCTGGTGCGCTTCACCGCCTCAAGCGCGATATTTAAATCGTTGTGGGATCAGGGCATTATCTTACGAGACCAGAATAAACAACCTACCCTGAGCGGCTGCCTGCGTATTACCGTCGGCACCCGCGCGGAGAGCCAGCGCGTGATTGACGCCCTGAAAGCGGAGAAAGTATGAGTCAGAAGTATCTCTTTATCGATCGTGACGGCACCATCATCTCGGAGCCACCCAGCGATTTTCAGGTCGATCGTATCGACAAGCTGGCGTTTGAACCCGACGTGATCCCGGTGCTGCTGAAGCTTCAGAAAGCAGGCTATAAGCTGGTGATGATCACCAACCAGGACGGTCTGGGCACAGACAGCTTCCCGCAGGTGGACTTTGACGGCCCGCACAACCTGATGATGCAGGTGCTGACCTCGCAGGGCATCGCCTTCGACGAGGTGCTGATCTGCCCGCACATGCCTGCCGACGAGTGCGACTGCCGCAAGCCAAAAGTGAAGCTTGTTGAACGTTATCTGGCGGAAGAGGCGCTGGATAAAGCGAACAGCTATGTGATTGGCGATCGCGTCACGGATATCACGCTGGCCGAAAATATGGGCATTGCAGGCCTGCGCTATAACCGCGACACGCTAAACTGGGCGATGATTAGCGAGCAGCTCACCAGACGCGACCGCTATTCTCACGTTGAACGCAACACCAAAGAGACGCAGATCGACGTGAAGGTCTGGCTCGATCGCGAAGGCGGCAGCAAGATCCACACCGGCGTCGGTTTCTTCGACCATATGCTGGATCAAATCGCCACTCACGGCGGCTTCCGCATGGAGATCGCCGTTAAGGGCGACCTGTATATCGACGATCACCACACCGTGGAAGATACCGGCCTGGCGCTGGGCGAAGCCCTGAAGCTGGCGCTCGGCGACAAGCGCGGCATCAACCGCTTCGGCTTTGTTCTGCCGATGGACGAGTGCCTGGCGCGCTGCGCGATGGATATCTCCGGGCGTCCGCACCTGGAATATAAAGCCGACTTTACCTACCAGCGCGTGGGCGATCTCAGCACCGAGATGGTGGAACACTTCTTCCGCTCGCTTTCTTACACCATGGGCCTGACGCTGCACCTGAAAACCAAAGGCAAAAACGATCACCACCGCGTCGAGAGCCTGTTCAAAGCCTTTGGCCGTACCCTGCGCCAGGCGATCCGCGTGGAAGGTGACGCCCTGCCCTCGTCGAAAGGAGTGCTGTAATGAACGTGGTGATTCTGGACACCGGATGCGCCAACCTGAACTCCGTACAGTCGGCGATTATGCGCCACGGCTACGAGCCGGTGGTGAGCCGCGACCCGGATGTGGTGCTGCGCGCGGATAAACTCTTTCTGCCGGGCGTAGGCACCGCCCAGGCGGCGATGGATCAGATCCACGAGCGCGAGCTGGTTGATCTCATCAAAGCCTGTACTCAACCGGTGCTGGGCATTTGCCTCGGCATGCAGCTGCTTGGCCGCCGCAGCGAAGAGAGCAACGGCGTCGATCTGCTGGGCATTATAGAAGAAGACGTGCCGAAAATGACCGACCACGGCCTGCCGCTGCCGCATATGGGCTGGAACCGCGTTTATCCGAAGGCGGGCAACAGGCTGTTCCAGGGAATCGAAGACGGCGCGTACTTCTATTTCGTTCACAGCTACGCCATGCCCGTGAATACCTACACCATCGCCCAGTGCAATTACGGCGAGGCGTTCACCGCCGCCGTGCAGAAAGATAACTTTTACGGCGTGCAGTTTCACCCGGAACGCTCCGGCGCCGCCGGCGCGCAACTGCTGAAAAATTTCCTGGAGATGTGATGATAATTCCCGCTTTAGATTTGATTGACGGCACGGTTGTTCGTCTCCACCAGGGCGATTACGGGCAGCAGCGCGACTACGGCAACGACCCGCTGCTGCGGTTACAGGCTTACGCCGCGGAGGGCGCTGAGGTGTTGCACCTGGTCGATCTGACCGGCGCGAAAGATCCGGCGAAGCGCCAGATCCCGCTGCTTAAAACACTGGTGGCTGGCGTGGACGTCCCGGTGCAGGTGGGCGGCGGCGTGCGTACGGAAGCCGATGTTGCCGCCTTACTGGACGCGGGCGTGGCGCGCGTGGTAGTGGGTTCGACCGCTGTGAAAGATCCTGAGACGGTCAAGGGCTGGTTCCGCCGCTTCGGTGCGGATGCGCTGGTGCTGGCGCTGGATGTGCGCATTGACGAACAGGGTAACAAGCAGGTCGCGGTCAGCGGCTGGCAGGAAAACTCCGGCGTGACGCTGGAAGAGCTGGTTGAGATGTATCTCCCCGTGGGGCTAAAGCATGTGCTGTGCACGGATATTTCACGCGATGGTACGCTCGCAGGCTCTAACGTCTCGCTGTATGAAGAGGTTTGCGCGCGTTATCCGCAGGTGGCGTTCCAGTCCTCTGGCGGTATCGGCGACCTGGCGGATATCGCCGCTCTGCGCGGAACCGGTGTACGCGGCGTGATCGTGGGTCGCGCGCTGCTGGAAGGCAAATTTACGGTGAAGGAGGCGATTCAATGCTGGCAAAACGGATAATTCCCTGCCTGGACGTGCGTGATGGTCAGGTTGTAAAAGGCGTGCAGTTCCGCAACCACGAGATCATTGGCGATATCGTTCCCCTGGCTAAACGCTATGCCGAAGAAGGCGCAGACGAACTGGTATTTTACGATATCACCGCCTCCAGCGATGGCCGCGTGGTGGACAAAAGCTGGGTGGCGCGCGTGGCAGAGGTGATTGATATACCCTTCTGCGTGGCGGGCGGGATCAAATCTGCTGACGATGCGGCGAAGATTCTCTCTTTCGGAGCGGATAAAATTTCGATTAACTCCCCTGCCCTGGCCGACCCGGAGCTGATTACGCGTCTGGCGGATCGCTTTGGCGTGCAGTGCATTGTCGTGGGGATCGACACCTGGTTTGATGCCGCAACGGGAAAATATCACGTCAACCAGTACACCGGCGATGAAAGCCGCACGCGCGTCACCCAATGGGAGACGCTGGACTGGGTGCAGGAAGTGCAAAAACGCGGTGCGGGTGAAATCGTGCTGAACATGATGAACCAGGACGGCGTTCGTAACGGTTACGACCTCGAGCAGCTGAAAAAAGTGCGCGCGGTCTGCCAGGTTCCGCTGATTGCTTCCGGCGGCGCGGGCACCATGGAACACTTCCTTGAAGCCTTCCGCGATGCGAACGTGGACGGCGCGCTGGCCGCTTCCGTGTTCCACAAACAGATTATCAATATTGGTGAGTTAAAAACGTACCTGGCCGACCAGGGCGTGGAGATCAGGGTATGTTAACAGAGCAACAACAGGCGCAGCTGGACTGGGAAAAAACTGACGGATTACTGCCGGTGGTTGTACAGCATGCCGTTTCAGGCGAAGTGCTGATGCTGGGATACATGAACCAGGAGGCACTGGCAAAAACGCTCGACAGCGGCAAGGTGACGTTTTTCTCGCGCACCAAGCAGCGCCTGTGGACGAAAGGGGAAACCTCAGGTCACTTCCTGAATGTGGTCAGCATTACGCCAGACTGCGACAACGACACCCTGCTGGTGCTGGTCAACCCGATTGGGCCTACCTGCCACAAAGGCACCAGCAGCTGCTTCGGCGAGGCGAGCCACCAGTGGCTGTTCCTCTATCAGCTGGAACAGCTGCTGGCAGAGCGTAAATCAGCGGATCCCGAGAGCTCGTACACGGCGAAACTGTACGCCAGCGGCACCAAGCGTATTGCGCAGAAGGTGGGTGAGGAAGGCGTTGAAACGGCGCTGGCGGCCACCGTGCATGACCGTGAGGAGCTGACGAACGAAGCGTCGGATTTGATGTATCACCTGCTGGTGCTGCTTCAGGATCAGGAGCTGGATTTAACGACGGTGATTGAGAATTTGCGGAAACGACATAAATAAAAAAAGACCGGGGAGACCCGGTCTTTTTTTGTGTGTAAATCAGGCTCTTGGCTTGTAGTTTCTCAGCGCGTTACGGCCGAGGACGACAGCAGAACCGATGATCCCGCCGAGGAGAACGGCAAGGATGAGGGTAATGGCCTTTTTAGGGCTGTCACGACGGATAGGCAGATTAGGTTTCATGACGTAACGATAGACGTGAATAGTGTCTGGGTTAACGTTGAGGTTCTGAATATCCAGTAAGTTTTGTTTGGTCTGGTAGTAAGCGCCTGAAAAGACCAGCGGACGTGACGCTTCGTTATCAATCATTGACTTGAGCGCTACGGTACCCAGCAGGAACATGGTTTCCTGAGTGACATCCTGCGTTTGCTGGAGCTGTGGAGTACTAATCTTAGCTGCTTCCGCATTCTTGTAAGCTTCAGAGATCTGTTTGATACGCAGATCTTTCTGCTCCTGTGCTACTTTCTCCTGGTTCTGAAGGGAGTCGTTCAGGGTTGTGATCTGCTGCTTGAGGTTATCTCTGAGGTCAAGCGTCAGTTCTTTAGCCGTCTGCTCATCAACCTGCTGAATATACTGAGCTAATTGCTTTTGAGCTGTATCAGCGGATTCGCCCTGATAGCTTACGGTTAAAGGTAAACTTTGCCCTTTTACGGTAGGCTCAATAGTCAGTTTTTCCGGATCTTCCTGATTCTCCAGCGCCTGTGCTAATGCCGAGAAAGAGGAATTAAAACGACCAATAGCACGATTCTGAATATCCAGCATGGAAGGCGCTGCGCCACCATAGAGGATATTCAACGCATTGGAATAGGTGGCGATTTGTGCCGCATCAGGCTGGGCTATGATGGCAGAAGATGTCCATTTTTCTTTAGCTACAGTGATGTAAACAACGGCGAGAACAATGAAAGCAGCAACGAATGCCCCAATCACCCACTTTCCACGCCACAGCTGTAGCACTAAATCCAGTAAATCAATTTGCTCCGGGTCATTGTTGCGTGTGACCAGGTTGTTGTTGTTTTGCGTCATACTATCCCTAACAGATGAAAAAGGGCAAAAATAATCTTGTTTCCTTAGTGTATCTGTTGCTGGCGATTTTTCTATAAGAATCCGATGAGTTATATCGGAAAGATGGGTTATGTAAGTGAAGTGCGACGCGCTATCATAGACGGATTCTGATGTCCTGGGACATCAACAAGAACACTGTGAATGAGGGAAGCTATGAAATTTTTGGTTACTGGCGCGGCGGGCTTTATCGGTTCTCATGTCAGCAAGCGCCTGCTTGATGCAGGGCATGAAGTTGTTGGTATTGATAATCTGAATGATTACTATGACCCAAACCTTAAGCTCGCCCGTCTCGATCTGCTCAAATCCGAGAATTTCACCTTCCACAAGCTGGACTTAGCGGACCGCGAGGGCATGGCCGCGCTCTTCGCTGAGGAGAAGTTTGACCGCGTGATCCATCTTGCCGCACAGGCGGGCGTGCGTTACTCGCTGGAGAACCCGCATGCCTACGCAGATGCGAACCTGGTAGGTCACCTGAACGTGCTGGAGGGCTGTCGCCACAACAAGGTTCAGCATCTTCTGTATGCTTCATCCAGCTCTGTATACGGCCTCAACCGTAAGATGCCGTTTTCTACTGACGACTCCGTAGACCATCCAGTATCGCTGTATGCCGCAACCAAAAAAGCCAATGAGCTGATGTCGCATACCTATTCGCATTTGTACAACCTGCCGACCACTGGCCTGCGCTTCTTTACCGTCTATGGCCCCTGGGGACGCCCGGACATGGCGCTGTTTAAATTCACCAAAGCCATGATTGAAGGCAACAGCATCGACGTCTACAACTACGGCAAGATGAAGCGCGACTTCACCTATATCGATGATATTGCGGAGGCGATTATTCGCCTACAGGACGTCATTCCTCAGGCCGATGCCGACTGGACAGTCGAAACCGGTTCGCCAGCAACCAGCTCTGCCCCGTATCGCGTGTATAACATCGGCAACAGTTCACCTGTCGAACTGATGGATTACATCACTGCGCTTGAAGAGGCGCTGGGCAAAGAAGCGGTGAAAAATATGATGCCGATCCAGCCGGGGGACGTGCTGGAGACCAGTGCGGACACCAAAGCTCTGTATGACGTTATTGGGTTTAAACCACAAACCTCAGTCAAAGAAGGCGTGAAAAACTTCGTCGACTGGTACCGCAACTTCTATAACGTTTAAAAACAAAAAACCCGGCAGATTGCCGGGTTTTTTTATATCACGATTTTGATTAGTCACTGCCGAACAAATCGCGGGTATAGACTTTATCTTTCACGTCCGCCAGCTCTTCCGCCATACGGTTGGAGATAATCACGTCCGCCTCTTTCTTAAACGCATCCAGATCGCGGATCACACGTGAATGGAAGAACTCGTCTTCCTGCATGGCCGGTTCATAAATAATGACCTGCACGCCCTTCGCCTTAATACGCTTCATGATCCCCTGAATGGAAGAAGCGCGGAAGTTATCGGAACCGCTCTTCATGATCAGGCGATACACGCCCACCACTTTCGGCTGACGCGCGAGAATAGAATCTGAGATGAAGTCTTTACGCGTGCGGTTGGCATCCACAATAGCGGAAATTAGGTTGTTCGGCACTGCCTGATAGTTTGCCAGCAGCTGCTTGGTATCTTTTGGCAGACAGTAGCCGCCGTAACCGAATGACGGGTTGTTGTAATGGTTACCGATACGTGGGTCGAGACATACGCCCTCGATGATCTGACGGGTATTCAGACCTAAACTCTCGGCATAGCTGTCCAGCTCGTTGAAGTAAGCCACGCGCATGGCCAGATATGTGTTAGCGAAAAGCTTAATCGCTTCTGCCTCGGTGGAATCGGTGAACAGCACCGGCACGTCTTTTTTAATGGCGCCTTCCTGGAGCAAGGCAGCAAAACGCTCTGCACGCTCGGAACGCTCGCCAATCACGATACGGGATGGGTGCAGGTTATCGTATAACGCCCTGCCCTCGCGTAGAAATTCCGGCGAGAAGAAGACATTATCAATACCCAACTCTTCTTTAATCGATTTGGTGAAACCCACTGGAATTGTCGACTTGATGATCATCACTGCGTTCGGGTTGATTGCCGTAACGTCTTTAATCACCGCTTCAACGGTAGAGGTATTGAAGTAGTTAGTTTTGGGATCGTAGTCGGTTGGCGTGGCGATGATGACGAAATCCGCATCGCGGTAAGCGTCTTCTTTGTCCGTGGTAGCGCGGAAGTTCAGCGGTTTGGTCGCCAGGTACTCTTCAATCTCTTTATCGACGATCGGGGACTTCTTCTGGTTAAGCATGTCCACTTTTGCCTGCACGATATCCAATGCAACCACTTCATGGTTTTGTGCAATCAGGATACCGTTTGAGAGACCAACATAGCCTGTTCCGGAGATAGTTATTTTCATTCGTTTAACTTCTTCAAGTTTGAGTTTCTGGAGGCGTAAGCACACCACCGCAATAAACAACTGTTGAGGTTTTTACCTCTTAAGTTGAGGGACTGTCAAGACGAATGCCTTGCTTCAGAAAGGGATAAACGTAGTGATTTATGCGGCAATAAAAGGAGTGGGCTGGGGAAAGTAAGTCAACATGGGCCTGAAAGCGATAAAAAAAGCCCGGTGAGACTCACCGGGCCATGCTATCAGACTGAGTTAAATCAGATTAATCCAGCCATTCGGTGTGGAACACACCTTCTTTATCCGTACGCTTATAGGTATGCGCACCGAAGTAGTCACGCTGTGCCTGAATCAGGTTCGCTGGCAGAACGGCAGCACGATAGCTGTCGTAGTACGCCACCGCAGCGGAGAAGGTAGGAACCGGGATACCATTCTGCACCGCGTACGCAACAACATCACGCAGTGCCTGCTGATATTCGTCAGCAATCTGCTTGAAGTAAGGTGCCAGCAGAAGGTTTGCGATACCTGCATTTTCTGCATAGGCATCGGTGATTTTTTGCAGGAACTGTGCGCGAATGATACAGCCAGCACGGAAGATCTTCGCAATCTCACCGTAGTTCAGGTCCCAGTTGTTCTCGTCAGATGCCGCGCGAAGCTGGGAGAAGCCCTGCGCATAAGAAACGATTTTACCCAGGTAGAGAGCACGGCGGACTTTCTCAACGAACTCTGCTTTATCACCGGCTGGTTTGGCCTGAGGACCAGACAGCACTTTAGACGCTGCAACACGCTGCTCTTTCAGAGAAGAGATATAACGTGCAAATACGGATTCGGTGATCAGGGATAATGGCTCACCCAGATCCAGAGAGCTTTGGCTGGTCCATTTACCGGTACCTTTGTTCGCAGCTTCATCCAGAATCACATCAACCAGGTATTTACCTACTTCATCTTTCTTGGTGAAGATATCTTTGGTGATGTCGATCAGGTAGCTGTTCAGCTCGCCTTTGTTCCACTCGGTAAAGGTCTCTGCGAGCTCCTCGTTAGAGAGGTTCAGGCCGCCTTTCAGAAGAGAGTAGGCTTCAGCAATCAGCTGCATATCGCCGTATTCAATGCCGTTGTGGACCATTTTCACGTAATGACCAGCGCCATCAGGACCGATATAGGTCACGCACGGCTCGCCGTCTTCAGCTACGGCTGCGATTTTAGTCAGAATAGGCGCAACCAGTTCGTACGCTTCTTTCTGACCGCCAGGCATGATTGATGGGCCTTTCAGAGCGCCCTCTTCACCGCCGGATACGCCGGTACCAATGAAGTTGAAGCCTTCAGCAGACAGTTCACGGTTACGACGAATGGTGTCGTGGAAGAAGGTGTTGCCGCCATCAATAATGATGTCGCCTTTATCCAGATAGGGTTTCAGGGAATCGATAGCAGCGTCGGTACCTGCGCCCGCTTTCACCATTAACAGGATACGACGAGGTGTTTCCAGAGACTCAACGAACTCTTTAACCGTATAGAAAGGAACCAGTTTCTTGCCTGGATTCTCAGCGATGACTTCTTCAGTCTTATCACGGGAGCGGTTGAAAACGGAAACGGTATAACCACGGCTTTCGATGTTGAGCGCCAGGTTGCGCCCCATCACTGCCATACCGACAACGCCGATCTGTTGCTTGGACATTACATACTCCTGTCTTGGGGATAATCACTGCCATACGATGCAGTTTGAATGTATATATGATGTTAACTCAAGCCAGTTACTTATGGATAGCCTTTGGTGCGCTAACGGTAGCGAGATAATCAAACCGAGTGCCGATTAATCAAAATAGATAGAATCGGCAAACGTTTTGCCTAAACTGTCTTTAGATGAAAGCAGAGGTAACTTACCATCAATAAGCGGCCACTTGATTCCCACAGAATCATCATTCCACAATAGGGAATGTTCAGACAAAGGGTTATAATAATCAGTGCACTTATAGACAAACTCAGCGCTTTCAGACAAGACGTAAAAACCGTGAGCAAATCCCTCAGGGATCCAAAGTTGACGTTTGTTTTCAGCGGAAAGCATAATACCTGTCCAGCGCCCAAACGTGGCTGATGATTTTCGCATATCAACAGCAACATCAAAGACTTCTCCGCTGACAACACGTACCAATTTTCCTTGTGGATTTTGAGTCTGGTAATGTAAACCTCTCAAAATATTCCTTGCAGATTTTGAGTGGTTATCCTGTACGAAGTTACGTTCGCATACCAATTCACAAAATTTCTTTTGTTGCCAGGTTTCCATAAAGAAACCCCGTTCATCACCAAAAGTGACCGGCTCGATAATTTTTACATCAGGAATTTCAGTATCAATGACTTTCATTATTAACTCTTTATTTCCCCAAAACTTCTATTACCACACGTTCAACACCTTGTTTCCAGTCTGGAAGTGTCACATTAAACACACGCTGGAATTTCTGATTTGAGAGGCGCGAATTCAACGGACGAGTAGCAGGTGTAGGATACTCACTGGTAGAAATGCCGTTAACTTCCTGGATAAGAAGAGGCTCACCCTGAGCTTTAGCCGTTTCGAAAACAAAATTTGCATAATCAAACCAGGTCGTTTCCCCGCTTGCGACTAAATGGTATTTACCAACAACAGATTTATTATTCTGCTCTTCTCGAATTGCCAGTGCAGTACAATCAGCCAATAATTCAGCACTTGTCGGAGCGCCATGCTGGTCGTTGATAACGGACAACCTCTCTTTCTCACGAGCTAAACGCAGCATGGTTTTCGCAAAATTATTACCACGAGTGGCATAAACCCAGCTGGTGCGGAATATGAGATGTCGGGGATTAAGGCGCGTAATTTCCAACTCGCCTGCTAATTTAGTCTCACCGTAGACATTTAACGGTGCTGGCGCCTCATCTTCCAGCCGATAATGTTCGCCCTCACCATCAAACACATAATCTGTAGAGTAATGAATTAGGAGCGCACCTAATTTCGCTGACTCCTCAGCGAGAACCGCAACCCCTTTCTGATTGAGCAACTCAGACAGGTTACGTTCTTGTTCGGCTCTGTCCACAGCGGTATGCGCTGCTGCGTTAACGATAACGTCAGGTTTCACCAATCGTACGGTTTGTGCGATGCCAGGGAGGTCAGTCAAGTCACCACATAAATGCTTGTCGAAATAATCTACTGCGATGACTTCTCCAAGAGTGGAAAGAGAACGTTGTAATTCCCATCCAACCTGCCCGTTTTTTCCTACAAGTAAAATTTTCATTGGCATGCCGGTTTATTGTCCAATCAACATTTTCAAATATTGACCATAAGATGTTTTCTGAAGCAGATCGGCCTGAACAGCTATTTCGTCCGAATTGAGCCATTTATTACGGAATGCAATTTCTTCAAGGCATGCCACTTTCATACCCTGCCGTTTTTCAATGGTATGAATGAACTGAGAAGCTTCAATCAAGCTATCATGAGTACCTGTATCGAGCCAGGCAAATCCACGACCTAATAACTCCACCTCAAGCTCACCCCGGTCAAGATACATCTGATTTAGAGTTGTGATTTCAAGCTCACCGCGAGCAGAGGGCTTAATTTCCTTAACCATGTCGACAACATTATTGTCATAGAAATAGAGTCCAGTGACTGCCCAGTTTGATTTAGGCTTGAGGGGTTTTTCCTCAATAGATAATGCTTTGAAATGTTCATCGAACTCGACAACACCAAAGCGCTCCGGATCCTGAACCTGGTAACCAAACACAGTTGCCCCTGACGTTTTCTTTGCCGCCGCATTCAACTTCATACCGAAACTTTGACCAAAGAAAATATTATCACCCAACACTAATGCGCAAGGCTCGTCGCCAATAAACTTTTCACCGATAGTAAATGCCTGTGCCAGGCCATCTGGTGAGGGCTGCACGGCGTAGGTGAAATTAACACCAAACTGCGAGCCATCTTTCATTAAGCGCTGGAAAGCAGGCATATCTTCAGGTGTGGTGATAATGAGGATATCCCGAATACCGGCAAGCATGAGTACCGATACTGGGTAAAAAATCATAGGCTTGTCATATATAGGGAGCAGTTGCTTAGACACACCTTGTGTAATCGGGTACAGGCGTGTACCTGAACCGCCAGCTAAAACAATTCCTTTCATAACGCTATACCTCGATTATTTGTTCAGGCCAAGACGTTCACCAGCGTAAGAGCCATCAAGAACACGCTGCCACCAACCTTCATTATTAAGATACCATTGAATAGTTTTTTCGATCCCGCTTTCAAAGGTTTCTAGAGGCTCCCAGCCGAGATCATTTTTCATTTTAGTTGCATCAATGGCATAACGAAGATCATGTCCAGGACGATCGGCAACAAAAGTTATAAGCTCTGCAAAATTGACAATACCGTTTGGTTTTTTATCGATGATTTTATCAAGAATTGCGCAAATAGTTTTTACAACATCAATATTTTTACGTTCATTATGACCACCAATGCAATATGTATCACCGATCTTGCCCTCTGTAGCCACTTTGTACAGTGCGCGGGCGTGATCATCAACATACAGCCAATCGCGGATCTGCTCGCCGTTCCCATAGACCGGGAGCGGTTTTCCCGACAAAGCATTAAGAATAATGAGTGGAATTAACTTCTCTGGAAAATGGTAGGGGCCATAGTTGTTAGAACAGTTGGTAATCACCGTTGGTAAACCATAGGTACGATTCCAGGCGCGAACTAAATGATCGCTACCCGCCTTAGAGGCCGAGTAAGGGCTACTTGGCGCATAAGGTGTTTCTTCAGTGAATAATCCGTCAGCATCGTGAAGATCGCCAAAAACTTCATCAGTAGAGATGTGATGGAAGCGGTAAACCTTCTTCCTATCATCATCAAGTGATGCGTAATACTGACGCGATGCTTCAAGAAGAATGAATGTACCTATTACGTTAGTCTGGATGAAGGCCGCGGGTCCGTCGATAGAACGGTCAACATGACTTTCAGCAGCCAAATGCATCACGATATCAGGCTGGAAGGAATTGAAAATATCCGCAACAGCTTTCGCATTAGTAATATCAGTTAGAGAGAATGAGTATCGCGAATTTTTTTCAACTGGTGCCAGGGACTCAACATTACCTGCATAGGTTAAACAATCAACAACGCATACTGAATCCTGAGTATTATTTATAATATGCCGAACCACGGCTGAACCAATAAAACCAGCACCACCAGTGACAAGAATTTTCATAGTTTTCACTTTCTGTTAGTTATTCAGAGGAGCTCTATACTCAACTGACTCATACAATTCTTTATAAGCTTTTAAAGGATCACTTTTTTTTGAGTATATTATCTATATGCATTGCAAGCATCTCTTCCGTACGGACAAAGTCACATTTTTCTACGAATGTTTTCAATGCATTTTTAGACATTTGAGCAACCAATTCGGGATCCCTATTTAACTTTTCTAGAGCGCGCGTCCATTGAATTAATGAATTATCTTTAATATAAATACCGCACTTCTCTTTCTCAATATCGACATACCAGTAAGGGTTGTATGTAGCAATAACTGGCACGCCTAAAGCGATAGCCTCAATCAATGAAGACAATCCGACACAATAATTGATCTTATCTGTTTTAATAGGGATAATCATACTCTTTGATGCACTTACTTTCTCAAGCAAGTCTGTATATGCCCAGCGACCTTTATTTATCCTAATGTCGCCATTTACATTTGCATAGCTATCAGGCAAATTTAAATCGCTGGTATAGATATCAATTGTAACGTCGCTATTTTTTACCGATGACATTACAGACGGCAGATCCCTATTTTCACGCCCTGTCGAAATTATATTCTCGTTATGTAATCCATTAATAAAAGGTGCATAGAAAGTTGCATCCCCTCCCCATGGTATAAAGTGACATTGATGAGAATGAAGTCCCCTTGAGGCCTTGATTTCATCGCGTGACTTTTCCGAAAGAAAGAAAATCGCATCAATTTTTCTTACATAACACTTTAAAAATGGCAGAAGCAATGAATGTATTACTTTCTTTAATCGAGACACTGGAGGGGCGAAAACATCGAGATGCATCCAACCCGCAAACTTTGTTTTAAATAAAAAAAAACGTGCCAGAATATAAAAAAGCATCGTTTTTCTTTTAATAAAAGGCATAAAGAACAAATCTGGTTTGAACTTCCAAAATGAAATAAGATCATTAAGTAAATTCCCCCGACCGACCATTACCTCAAAGCCCATCTTTTCTAATTTGGATACGCCGTACACGAACTGCGCAGGGATCTCATTTTTTTTATAACGGCTAAAAGCAGCGCCGTTATCATTAACAAAAACAAAGGCTTTCATTAAAACTCCGTATTAGAGGCCATATCCAATGTGCTTAATTCAGTAAGCGCCTTTTCTCAACAGAACCACATTGACGGTTTTGAAGAGAATGACGATATCATTCCACAAAGACCAGTTTTTGACATACCAGGAGTCAAAATAAACACGCGTGGTGTAGTCAACATCGTTACGTCCACTCACCTGCCACAGGCCAGTCATGCCTGGCTTTACCATCAGATAATATTCAACGTCATCGGCATAGCGTTCCAGCTCTTCGTGGATGACCGGACGCGGGCCGACCAGGCTCATCTCACCTTTAAGTACGTTAAATAACTGAGGTAACTCATCAAGACTCGTTTTACGAATGAAGTGACCAATGGCAGTAATACGCGGATCGTTTTTCAACTTAAAATCTTTTTCCCATTCAGCACGAGCTTCAGGATCTTTCTCAAGTAATTCTGCAAGGATCTCTTTTGAATTGATATTCATAGAGCGAAACTTATAACAGTCAAATTTCTCACCACGGCGCCCAATTCTCGTATGAGCATAGATAGCCGGCCCACCATCACGGGAAACTTTATACCACAGGTAAACCAGCAGTGGCGATGTAACAAGAAGAATGCCTAAGGTGCAGACGATATCGAAGGTACGCTTAATAAAGCGCGAGGTCAGTTTAGACAGATTATTGTGAACCTGAAGAAGTAATACTTCGTGGCTAAATATAAATGACATACTAGTGCCGTATAAAGGAAATCCTCTCAGAGAAGGAATAATTATAACGTTACGGCACTTATGTTTCGCAAGGAATCGTAACCAGTTTTCAAATTTATCCTTTTCGTCAAAATCGCACGCGACTACGAACTGAGTTGAAAACGAATTATAATGAGTAAGCAATGTCTCTTCATCTTTAACGATCGGACACTCTTCCATAATATCGGCTGTCGCATCAAAATCACAAAACGCATCAATTTTGAAACCAGACACCTCATGGCTTTGTAAAGCATAATAGGCTTCACGCGCATTTCGTCCGGTACCTAAAATAACGGTGCGCTTTTTCCAGTAGCCAAATTTGTTAAGAATGATTTTTGTAAATTCACGCGATAACGGAACCATAATGATGGCATATAGCCAACAGTAGGCCCAAATATAGCGAGAAAAGTGCCATTTAGAAAATGCCACTAATGCAAGATCGAAGATCGAAAAGATGACAATAGTACGCAGTGTTTCTTTAAGTTCAGACCAGAAGGGTTTCTTTTGTGCATAATGACGTAAGCGGACGCCAAACCAAAAAACACACATTACTGTCAGAATAAAGTGTGACAACACCCTCACATCAATTTGTAGAATTGGCATAAAGGTATTCAGGTCGCCAATAAAAAACATAACGGTTAAAAAGGAAAGCCCCAAAGAAACATTAAGCCAAAATAAATCCGATGCAATTAAGGCCCCACGGCAAATAAATTCTTTCTTTTGATCTTTAAATACGCTGATTTTCATTGTTTAAATCCTGACATAAATCGGCTGATTTATGCCGTGGTCATTATTTTTCCGGATGAGTATAACTGTTCTGTACTCGCGCAGCCTGAGTATTGATCAGCGACTCAGAGTATTGAGCCCAGGCACTATCGACATACTGACTAATCTCGTCACGGAAACGCTGCTCTGAAAATGTTAAAGCATGTTCGCGACAGTCTTCTGGCTTAATTTCATCGGCGTATTTTTCAAAGGTATTCACTGCTTCGCATATGGCGTCTGCGGTTTGTTCAAAGAAGAACAGCCCAGTCGGTTTATCGCTACCAAGGGGTTTTACCGTTTCGAGGCACCCGCCTTTACCGAAAGTAATGACCGGCGTACCGCTTGCTTGTGCTTCTACAGGCGAGATACCAAAATCCTCTTCTGCAGCAAATACGTAAGCTTTAGCACGCTTCATATAGTCGACCATTGCAGCGTCATCCTGATAGCCGAGTAGCGTGATATTATCCATCGCCAGCTGTTTGATCTTATCCATCTCAGAACCATCACCGATAACCACTAACTTTTTATCAGGCATTTTGGCAAACGCACTAACAATAAGATCAACACGCTTATAAGGCACCATGCGACAAGCAGCCAGATAGAAATCCTCTTTTTTGTCACTGAATTCGAACTTATCCGTATTCACCGGCGGATAGATGACGTCTGCTTGTCTGCCATAAACCTTGTTAATGCGGCGCGCAATAAACCGTGAGTTACCAATAAAATGATTAACGCCCGCAGCGGTACGGTAATCCCAAATACGAATCTTATGCAGGAGATACTTAGCAAGCCACCCTTTCAGACCTTTGTTCAGGCCGGATTCCCGCAGATACTGGTGCTGGAAATCCCACGCGTAACGGATAGGAGAATGGACATACGACACATGAATTTGGTCAGGGCCAGTGATCACCCCTTTGGAAACAGCATGACTACTTGAAATAACTACGTCATAAGCAGACATATCAAGCTGTTCGATAGCCAACGGCATCAACGGCAGATAAGACTGGAATTTTTTTGCTGCAAATGGCAAACGCTGAATAAATGTTGTAGTGACTTTTTTATTATTAAGAAAATGTTTTTCTTTTGGCTTTAAGAAATCACATACAGCGAAAATATCCGCATCGGGATAACAACGTAAAATTTGCTCAACCACTTTTTCAGAACCCGCATAGGAACTGAACCACTCATGAACGATTGCTACTTTCATTGCGCTTCTCATCAATTAGCTTAAACATTTTTTCAGTGCGTGACTGGTAAGTATATTCTCGGGCAAGCTCCTGACATTTCTCCACAGAAATCCGATCGCCAGAGGTAATATCTTCCAGAGCTGAAATAAACTCAACGGGGGTGTGGGCAACGCGAAAATAGTCTTTAAAGTCACACAAGGACGCTAAATCGACACTCACCACTGCCTTCCCTGCCGCCAGATACTCAAAGAACTTCATAGGGAACATTGAAGCAGTATATTCATTCAAATTATTAGGCAGCAAAGTTGCGGCAAAGCCCTTCAGGTAACCAGGCAACTGCTGGTACGCCCTTGGCCCAATTAAATGAATATTTTTGTGACGGGTAAGTTGAGTCGCATCAGTGTTCGGATCTCCCTCGCCAACATCGCCAATCATCACTAGCGACCACTCAGGATGAGCTTCTGCAATCGCTTCCAGGAGAGAGAAATTCACCTTATAGCCGCTTATAGCGCCAATAAAGCCAATTCTTGGCTCCGGGATCGCGTTCAGGTCGGCAGGAACGGGCAGTTGATCATCCAACGCTTTTGAAAAGTGATTATAGTCAGCTACGTTAGAGAAGTAATAGACCTCATCGCTCCAATGCTTTCTTGACTTCAGAAGCGTCAGAGAAGTGACAAAGGTAATGTCTGCGCGACGTACAAGCTCTTCCTCTGCATCCTGAAGAATCTCTACCGGCATTCCAGGCTGAGCTTTAATTTCGTCGACACAATGATAAACAACATAACCGAAATCACCCGGCTCCAGAAAACGCGTGGTCAACGGGTTATAGGTCCATAGCGTTTCGTCTTTGAATTTTAAACGCCAGCACCAGAATTTGAGCGCGCTGCTCAAAATCAGTTTATTAAGCTTACGCACAATAGCGTAGTTATTAAATGGGATGGAAATTGGTGACCATACCCAGACATTGTCGCGCACTTTTCGAGGTGCTTTAATCGCTTTAAGAACCCGGCGGAAGATACGCGAAAGGTCTTTCTTATTTACACTAGGTCGGCGCAGTCCCAGAGACTCTATGTAAAGAACACGGTGTCCACGGTTTGCCAGCTCTAAGGCAACATGCTGTTTATTTGTCCAGAATGGGTTGTCCCAGTCTGCCGTGGATAAGACGACGATGTCTTTTATATCTTTATTTTTGTTCATAAAAATACGCTATCTCAGTCCCTTTTTTTGGAAAATCCCTTTAATACCATTTCGGTACAATGGGAATAACATTGCCCATAACAGACTAAACATCACAAATATTGCGCCATTAATCAAGAGTCGGAAAATAACATTATCAGGTTGAATAATGTAATGCCCAAGAGTCAAGATAATAGATGTATAAAGAATTAACCCCAAAGAAATTTTAATTAACACAGGAAAAAGATCTTTTGCAATTCTTAAGTAACACGCGCTAAGGATAAACATCATTAAACTGTATATCGAATTCCCTAGCCCTAACCCAAATGCACCCCACATTTTATACGTCGCCAGGTTGACAACCGCATTACTCAGCAATGCAACCATCATCACAACCAATACTTTCTTATTATTGAGATGTGCGCTCAATGCCTTAATGAATATATAACCTATCACCTGAGCCCAAAGGCCTATGCACATTCCTTGAATAATATCAGTTGTTACCGTTACGGAGTGCTGATCAAATGCACCACGCATAAACAGTAGAATAACGATGTCTTTTGCATAGAAAAAAATGAAAAAAGACATGTTTATAACAAGCAGTGCCAGCCAATTATAAATAAACCTTATCTTATCTCGAACAACTTCTGGCTTCTGCGATGACCATTCAGATAATCCAGCAAATGCTATTGGCACAGACAAAATAAAAACAACAGTGTCAGTAATAAACCGGGCATAATCGAGTCCGGACACTACATCAATACTGATTAATGATGCTAGTGCCCTTTCCAGAGTAATATTACCTTGCAATATTAGAGGTAGTATAAGCAAGGGCCGAAGCGTTATCCAAAAACTCTTCATTACCAATTTGACTTCGGCCGCATCAAAACGACCAGGGAGGGCTAGAATAGTGCCCTTTCTTGCACGGATAAGCGCCCAGATACTAAAAATTATATAGCTACCTGTAAAACCCCATGCAAGTAATAGATAATTATTATAATAATATGCAGCAACCACTCCCAACAGCATGCCGACATTCTGAATGGAGGCCCGCATAGATATGGGTTTATAATCTCCATGTGCCATCGACAAATAATTTATCAACGCTGAAAAAAGATAGAAAGGACAACAAATTGCCATTATCTTAAGTAACTCAGTCGACATCTCACGCGCATTCCCGCCAATTCCGGGAGCCATGATACCGACCCAATAGTCTGATAAAAAAAACAGCACAATAAATATAAATACAGATATCAGAGCGAAAAAAATAAACATACAGAGCTTGAAAGTCGATGCACGAAATTCATTCTCGGTGAGATATTTTTTATATAATGGGATGAATGCTGAATTAAGGCTGTCACTGGTCATAAAGTTTATTGGTACTAGGGTTCCCGTTTGCGCAATACGGTAAGCCCCGTTGATATCTCCTGTACCAAAAAATTTTGCCATCAAAACTTCCCTGACCAAACCAAGGACCTTCGAAAGCATATTGCCGCCAAGCAGCTGGCTAATGGCTTTTTTCATTGTGATTTGTTACTCATCATTCTATCGAGCAATGTTTGATATTTATTAGCCATTGTACTTAAGCTATAATCGTTAGTAACAAAAGAGCTCCTTTTTTCAAGCCCCTCTTGAATTTTACAATCTATTTCATTTACATTAGTTGAAAAAATCAAGTTATTTAAAGCACCAGGATTATCAATCGTGGTTTTAAAATTATTACCAACGACAATAGGTAAGCCTGAAGTCAACGCCTCAAGCATATTCAAGGTTAGACCGACTTCAATACGATCGCTTAAGAATAAAAGACAATCTGAAGCCGAAAGGTACTCGCTTATTTGCACTCTTGTTTTATTACCTACTAATAAAACCGAATCAGCTATACCCAGAGAGTGTACATACTCTTGTATTTGTTTTCGATGAGGCCCATCACCAACAATTATTAGAAACGAGTGTTTGTTTAAGTTTCTATATTCATTAAATAGTTTAATAGCACTTAGAACGCCCTTTTGCTTATGTAAACGTGAAACTGAAAGGAAAACCTTTATGTTGGTTTCGATATCATGCTCACTTCTTTTCAAAAGACGTCGATTTTCGTCATATCCAAATAGGGCATTATCCACACCATTATTGATGCACACACATTTATTTTTTTCAAAAAAATGTGACAAAATACCTGATGTTAGCTGCTTATATACATGACCTCCAACAGCTACAATTTTGTCGAATCGGTTATAACTCAGGATATCTTTTACAATCCAGGAGAAGTTTCTGACACTACCTATTATTGATTTAATATTTTTCGATCTAAACTTCGATACTATTTCGCCTAACGAAGTTCCGTGAGCCTGGAAAATAAATTTAACATTTGGAAACTCTTTTTTGAGCTTAACAATCTCGTAAGCTCCAGAGCTCACACTAATTACCGAATCAATATTTTTCTCAAGAATTATTTTTCGTGCTTCTAAAGAACTTCGACTCCACCAATAACGACTATATTTACCTGAGGGACTGCCAGCGACATAGCTAACAGCGAAGTTTTCATTCTGTTGTTTTTTTTCTGGTTCAATATCAGTTGTTAGAACAGTAACGTCGTTATTTGAATTTTTGGCCAACTCTGATACTAAATCTAATGTAATAAGCTCCATACCACCAAGTGTATGAATGGGTAACGAGCGGCAAACAATAAGAATATTATGTTTCATGCGCAGCCTATTATAAAAGTTTTTGATATATATCTTCTAGTTTTGTTGTTTGTTGAGATAAGTTAAACTTTTGATTAACAAATTCACGCGCATTAGTCCCCATAATAAATCTTATATTTTCATTATTAGATAAGTATGAGATACGATCTGCAAGCTGCTTGTCATCTCGCTCTTTAACTAAAAATCCAGTTTGCTCATCTATAATCGCCTCTGGTATCCCACCATGCTGAGTACCGATGACAGGAACACCGGTCACTGCCGCTTCAAGAAGAACCATACCCAACCCTTCAGCATCACCGGTTTTCGCTGTAATGCTCGGTAAAACCAACATGCTAGCTTTACGCATCCATGCCATAACATCGACGTGGGGCAACGCGCCTGTAAAAGTAACGGTTTGATCCAGACCAAGGGATGTGACCTGAGCCTTCAGCCCATCCAATAACGGCCCTTCTCCTATAATCACAAGCTTAACATCAGGATTTAATAACTTTACCTGCTTGACTGCATTGATTAAAACGGCTGTCCCTTTTTTCTCTACCAGCCTTGCAACATGAAGGATAATGCCTTGATCGTCCTCTTTTGCACGCGGCTGATATTTATTCACATCAATACCAATATAGTGCTGAATGATTTTGCTTTCCGGGAAACCGTGTTGCAGAGCCTGGCGGGCAATGAAATCTGAAACACAAATAAACTTATCACCCTGACTTTTTACTTTATGTTGATGAAGAAGATAATTAATCCAGGCGGGTGACCGTGACGCCAGTAAATCCTTATTACTGACCGTCACATCAAATCCATGAAGTGTTGTCACCAAAGGAATACCTTTCTTCTGCGCCAGCTTTAAAGCATAAAGTCCATCGATCGCAAAGTGTGCATGAATGAGGTCTAAGGGCTGTGATTTTAAAACAGACTGATAAGGCAGCTGCGACGTGGTGATCGCATTCACCATTTCTGCGAGTTTACCGTAAACATTTCCATGTTCATTCAATACACATGCGACTGAGCCTTCTGGTTTCGTCCCGATAAGGCGTCTGCCGATATAGCATTTATCAAAACACTGTAATGCTTCAGCCTGCTGCTGAATAAAAACTTCCGAACCCTTAAAAAGCTGGTTTCTGAAAATACCGACCGTCTTCATTCCTGTACCCTATTATGCCGATTAATTGGTAAATTTGCTGCCAGGCAAAGCCCAAGCATTACGGCTAACACGATCATCTGGTGTTGCTCACCTATTAAGCCAAAGTTTTCGCCAAATCCGTGAGCAAAAAGCCAGGAAAGCACCATCAGGAAGGAAAAGCCGATGTTTTTTTGTTCATTATTTGTACTTCGTATTGCTCTCAAAGCAACCCCAATGCTGCAAAGGATAAAACCTAGCCCCAGCATTGAAGCAATAATTCCTGACTTAGACCAAAGATAAATAAGCGTGTTGTGTGGCGGAAGGAAATAATCAGTGTGCTTACTGTAATCGGCTTCCCAACCACCGTAGCCCTGCCCCATCAGTGGATTATTTAAAAATGCGTCAAATGCATAGTTCCATATCTCGTAACGTGTTTCAGCCGTATCCGTGGATTCTTTTAAAAAAACGCTTTGTTCGGTAATGCTGAAAACAACGCTTATAGCGATTAATACTATGGCAAACGAGGCGCCTACTGAACTCAAAATGACGCGTGTCGAACGCTGAAGTTTCAGATAGAAAATAAATGCCGGGATAAGTATCGCGAAAAGGACGCCCGCTTTGGAGCCGGTAAAAAATACGGTTGCCCAGAGCAGAATAGCCATCATAAGCGTGATTTTTGATTTCAACGCCTTGTAAATGCCCCAAGCCATAAAGGATGAGATTCCTGCATAACAGGCAGCAGCATTAGCATTAACGAACAAAACCCCACCCGCTTTAACCGGATCGTAGAAGTTATTCCTGGCTCCATCTAATAAGCTCTGAAGCGTATTCATTCCCATCGTATATTTACTTATAGGGGACAACACTACCGCCAATTCGAGTGACTCATTAAATCTAAAGGTGATGACCGTAATCGCCTGCAAGCAAACAAAAAACAACATAACGTTGATAGTTTTATACAATGCAACTCGATCTTTCACCGCTAAAACGTAGACGGCGTTTGAGATGACGATAAATTCACACAAATAGGCAATATCACGAATACCCATCGATTTCTCAACCGACCACGCAAGGCTCAGGGTGCTGATGAGTATCAGGCCAAGAAGCATAATATTCGTTGCTTTTGCTAAGAACCGGTTTGCATTAATAATAAATTCAGGCAGGAGCAATGCCGGAAGCAGAAATGCCATTGGAACATCGGCTCCACCTAATTGCACCAGATAGAGCTGCGGAATGCTACATACCAGCACCATTAACAACCTGATGCGTAGGTGCAGAGCGAGGAAAACAAAAAAGAAAATTAAACCTACGATTGCCGCTAATAAGACTTCTAACATTAATATTTTCCCACGCGATTAGGCAACTTAGAAATTAGCTTTTTATCAGCCCTAACAGCTCATCTCGTTTCGCTTCCATTAAACCCAGATCGGCATCTGCTTCCACATTTAGACGCAGCAGCGGTTCGGTATTGGAGGTGCGAATGTTAAAGCGCCAGCCCGGGAAAGACATGCTCAGTCCATCCGTGTAGTCAATATCCACAGCCAGGGAGGAGTAGCGGTTTTCAATCTCATCAATTAACGCAGAAGCATGGACCACTTTGCGATTAATTTCACCAGATACAGGGAAGCGTGCGATACGTGATTCCACCAGCGAGCCAAGAGAGCGTCCGGATGTTATTACCAGTTCAGCAACCAGCAACCATGGAATCATGCCGCTGTCACAATAAGCAAACTCACGGAAATAATGGTGAGCGCTCATTTCACCGCCGTATACCGCATTCTCTTTGCGCATACGCTCTTTAATAAAAGCATGACCGGTTTTAGACATCACAGGGATCCCGCCCGCGCGCTCGACAATATCAACCGTATTCCAGGTCAGTCGCGGGTCGTGGATGATTTTCGCGCCACGCTCTTTATTCAGGAAGGCTTCTGCTAAGAGTCCAACGATATAGTAACCTTCGATAAAATTGGCTTTCTCGTCAAACAGGAAGCAGCGATCAAAATCTCCGTCAAACGCGATACCCATATCAGCTTCAGCTGTAACAACCGCATTGGCGGTATCCTGGCGTGCTTCTGGCAGAAGTGGATTTGGAATACCGTGCGGGAAAGTACCATCCGGATCGTTATGAACTTTTATAAAATCGACAGGAATGCCGGCCGTTTTGAAACGCTTTTCAATTTCATCAATAACGTGCCCCGCGGTACCATTACCGGAGTTGATGACTAACTTAATCGGTTTAATGCGGAAATTGTCGAGATTGATATAGCCCAGTAAATGATCAACATACTCATTAAGAACGTTAATCTTTTTATAGCTTCCCATACGCTGAGATGGGGCGAAATCATTTATTTCCGCGAGGAGCTGGATCTCTTTCAAACCCGTGTCACCGCTGATCGGCCGGGCACCGCTGCGAACCAGCTTCATCCCGTTATAGTCAATCGGATTATGGCTGGCCGTTACTTCTATACCGCCATCAACGCCCAGATGGAAGGTGGCGAAGTAAATCTCTTCTGTGCCAGAAAGTCCAATATCAAGCACATCACAGCCGCCCGCCATCAAGCCTTCCGCGAGAGCCAGCTTCAGAGACTCACTTGTCAGACGAACGTCGCCGCCGACAACAACCTGTTTTGGTTCCAGACATTGCGCATAAGCGCGACCAATACGCCAGGCAATATCCTCATTAAGCTCTTCACCTAATTTCCCCCGAATATCATAGGCCTTAAAACAACTTAATTTATTATTGTTATTTTCCATTATGAAATCCTTAGTACGTCATCTTCACCCAAATAACTACCAAACTGAATTTCCAGAATTTCCAGATTTATTTTTCCTGGATTCGAGAGCTTATGTTTTTTTCCCACAGGGATTGTCGTTGATTCATTTTCAGTGAGATAAATTTCGTTCCCTTCGACACCAATTAGCGCCGTTCCGGTCAGCACAACCCAGTGCTCAATACGATGATGATGCAGCTGAAGCGAGAGCTCACCACCAGGAATAATGGTTACACGGTTAACCCGGTAACGCGTATCCCGAACAAGCGTTTCGACATGGCCCCAGGGCATATAACGCGTGGTATGTTCGCGACATTCAGCACGTGAATGGGCTTTTAGATGCTCAACAACAACTTTCACATCCTGGACATTATCCTTATGGGAAACCAGCAGCGCATCTTTGGTATTAACAATAATAAGGTCGTCCAACCCTAACGCTGCGGTTAATTTCCCTTCGCTGCGGATATAACAATCGCGGGTCTGATGGGTGAAAACATCGCCAATCAGCGCGTTGCCATTAGCATCATGCGACGAGGTTTCCCATAGCGCTGACCACGAGCCCACGTCGTTCCACCCTGCATCCATCGCCGTCACAATGCCCAGGTCTGTATGTTCCATCACCGCATAGTCGATGGAATCAGACGGACAACAGGTGAATGTCTCTTTATCGAGTTTGATAAAATCGAGATCGCTGACGGGCTGCTGCATGGCATTTTTGCATGCATCAAGGATCGACGGACAAAATTTCGCAACTTCGTTCAGATAGGAAGAGGCCCGGAACATAAACATACCGCTGTTCCAGAGATACTCTTTACTTTCGAGGTAAGAGATAGCGGTCGCCTGATCCGGTTTTTCAACAAAGCGCTTGATTTTCCAGGCGGTAGACTGATCGGCATGTTGTTCTTCACCACGCTGAATGTAGCCGTAGCCAGTTTCTGGCTGCGTAGGCACGATACCGAAGGTAACCAATTTGCCTTGTTCTGCAAAAGGAATGGCGTTGGTAATGACGGAATGGAATGTGGCTGTGTCGGCAATCAAGTGATCGGCAGCCAGAATGAGCATGACAGGATCTTCACCAGTTTCCAGTGCATGGAGGGCAGCCAGAGTAATAGCCGGTGCCGTATTGCGCCCAACAGGTTCAAGAATGATATTCCCGGCGAGCTTATGCATTTGTCTCAACTGCTCGGCCACCAGAAAACGGTGATCTTCATTGCAGATAACAATCGGATCGGTCACATCCAGACCGTCGAGGCGTGAAATCGTATTTTGCAGCATCGATCCGCCCTGATGGAATGAAAGGAATTGCTTAGGCTGCAACTCGCGAGACATCGGCCATAGTCGACTCCCTGTTCCTCCTGCGATCACCACTGGAAGTAACATCCTGCTTCTCCTGCTTTGCTCAATACTAGATTGTGTGTAAAAAAGGCACGCTACCGCCCCTGGCTTAACAGCTACCAGTGCACTGAGCGAATGTTGAATAAAGGATTTTGAGGTCTGATTACAGACAAAAAACTGGCGTTAATTGTCGTCCTAAATGGACTCGGAAACAAGCACAAATCGTTACAAATCAGTCCAGATTTGAAGCAGGTAACTCTCTGTTATCACAGGAATTAATAACAAAAAGCGGCAGCCATCATTTTGTTTATGTAACAACATAACAAAATGATGGCTGCCGCGCATAAAGTCTTTCAGACTGCGGAAGGACTATCAGTCGTTAGCCAGCAACTTCTCAATCCGGCTTCTGAACTTCGCCCCTTCCTTCAGGTTACGCAGGCCATAGTTCACAAACGCCTGCATATACCCCATTTTCTTACCGCAGTCATAGCTGTCACCGGTCATCAGCATGGCATCAACGGATTGCTTTTTCCCCAGCTCGGCAATCGCATCGGTCAGCTGGATACGGTCCCAGGCGCCCGGCTCGGTTTTTTCCAGCTCAGCCCAGATATCGGCATTCAGCACATAACGGCCGACTGCCATCAGGTCGGAGTCCAGGGTCTGCGGCTGATCGGGTTTTTCAATAAACTCAACAATACGGCTCACCTGCCCTTCCGACTCCAGCGGCTCTTTAGTCTGAATAACAGAGTACTCAGAGAGATCACCCTTCATACGTTTCGCCAGCACCTGGCTGCGACCCGTTTCGTTAAAGCGTGCCACCATTGCCGCCAGGTTGTAACGCAGCGGATCGGCAGAAGCGGTATCAATGATGATATCGGGCAGTACCACGATAAACGGGTTATCGCCTACGACCGGACGCGCGCACAGGATCGAGTGGCCCAGACCCAGCGGCTGCGCCTGACGCACGTTCATGATGGTCACGCCAGGAGGGCAGATAGACTGAACTTCCGCCAGAAGCTGACGCTTAACGCGCTGCTCAAGCAACGCTTCGAGTTCATAAGAGGTGTCGAAGTGGTTCTCTACCGCATTCTTCGAAGAGTGCGTCACCAGAACGATTTCTTTGATCCCTGCAGCAACAATCTCGTCGACGATGTACTGAATCATCGGCTTGTCAACGATCGGCAGCATCTCTTTAGGAATTGCCTTCGTGGCTGGCAACATATGCATGCCCAGACCCGCTACCGGTATGACTGCTTTCAAATTAATCATTATATCTTCCACCTTAAAATGGTTGACGAATTATAGCTTTTAAACCTGTTTTCGCCAGCATGTTTTGCCGTAAATATGAAGTAATCCTAGGTCACCCCACCACAAATTACAGTAGTTGTAATCTGAATAGATCGCGATTTCGTTCCAGGAATTGTCGCAAAATAGTCTGGATGATTACCTGTGCGGCAGCGCAAAATTCAACCGTTCCGTATTCACCACGTGTTGATCAACGCGATCAATATCCACCGAGCTCTGCCCCTTTTCATTAACCGCTTTTATGTTCGCAAGCGACAGCAACGTCTCGTTTTTAGCCATAAACTTCCCGCGCACGTCTTTGCGCAAATCGAAGTTCATCTTCAGAGCCGGTCCCGTCGTTGACTCCTGCATCACGTTGATATTACGTAAGAAAAGGTGCTGAGGTTTGTTATGCAGCTCAAGCGTTGCTCGCTGCATGTTGACATTGGTGATGGCAACAAACGACGTGGCATTGCCGGAGGAAATCTGTATCCCGCGCAGCTTATAGGCAAGCTGTTGGTTATCCAGGCGTATATCGTTAAGTTTGAAGTTCTGCGGTATCGACAGATAATCGCCCTTGATCACGCCATAGCCAATTAGCATTCCGGCGCTGTTGACCATATCGACATTATCAATAACGAAATTATCACAGCCATAAATAGCTACTGTCGCGTTATCAATTCCGGCCTTTTTACTGAAGTCAGGGGTAATATTGCTGGCCTTGATATTACGGATCACAAAGTGTTTACCGTTTTCAACATGCACCAGCTGCCGACAGTTGCTGCCGGTGATATTTGCCACCACGAAGTTTTTAACGGTCTGCTGTTCCGGATATTCATTGTCGTACGTACTGCCGGCCAGCCCAATGCCTATGCCCCAGTTGATCTTGCCGTTGGTGCAGTTGATGTTATCGATCACGTGGTCAGAGATCAGGATGTTGCGGTCGTTAATCGCCACGTTCCACTCAATCGCGTCACCCTGCAAGCGGCTGAATTTACTGTTGGTAATGCGCGCACCGTCCACCTGATTGTGGAACCCCTGACGCAGGATCGCGTAGTTGGCCTGCGTCACGGTGATGTTATCGATGAGCAGGTTGCGCATCACTCGCCGCTTTTTACCGCCGATGTAGATCTGGGTGACGGGGCCGAAGCCGCTCATCGCCAGCCCTTTAATGACACAGTCGGAGCCACGCACGTCCAGCGTGATGTTATGCGTGCGCCCTTCTCCTTCCCCAATGACCTTGCAGCCCTCCTGAAGCACAAACCGCCCGCGGCCGTTGCCCTTCAGCGCACCGCGGATCAGCAGGGTTTTGCCATCAGGAATGAAAATGCCGGTATTGATGTTTTCACAGGTTAACCCGGCGGGAACAACAACGGTATCGCCCTCGGCAAATGCCTGCCTGAAGGCGGCGATCCAGTCGTTATTGTTGTAACGATCGACAGAAACCGTCTTCCCGGTTGCCGCCCGCACAGCGCGGGGTGACAGCAGCGGCATAGCAGCCAGGACGGATAAAGAAGAGACAAATCGGCGTCGGGTAATCTTTTTCAGCATACAACCTCAGCGTTACAGCGTTTGCAGCAGGCTCGCTAACTGGCGATTAATCACCTGCTGATTGAATTCTGCTTCAACTTTTTGCCGCGCATTTTGCAGCACAGGGATCAGCGTCTGCTGATCGATATCGCTGAACGCGGCCAGACGGTCCGCCAGCGCCAGCGCATTGTTTTCAGGGACCAGCCAGCCGGAATGCTCCGAGGTGATCAGCTCCGGGATGCCGCTGTGTAACGTCGAGACCACCGGAATGCCGACGGCCATCGCCTCCATCAGCGCCACGGGAATGCCTTCCATATCGCCGTCAGCGCCGGTTACGGAAGGCAGCAGGAACACATCCGCCTCATCGAGCATGGCTTTCACTTCGTGGCTCGGCTTGAAGCCCGGCATCTCGACCACGTCTTCCAGCTGATACTGTTCAATCAGCGTGCGCAGGCGACGCTCCCACGGCCCGATGCCCAGGATGCGGTAGTGGAAGTCCACGCCGCGCGCCTTCAGCTGGCGACAGGCTTCGATGGCTACGTGCAGCCCTTTCTTTTCGGTCAGGCGGGCAACAGAGATAATTTGCAGCGGCTTGCCCGGCACCTTGACCGGTCGCTGGGTGAAGCGTTCCATGTCCACGCCCATGCGTGAAACGGCGATTTTCTCGCTCGGGCACCCCATGGTTTTCAGGCGTCCGGCCCACAGGTTGCTTATCGGCAGCATCATGTCACCACGGCGAAACAGCTGCTGATATTCCGGGGTGTAGTGGTTCAGCACTTCACGACTGGAGATATCGATACCGTGGAAAATGGTGGCGATTTTGCCGTCAATCACCCCCAGCTCACGCAGTTTTGCCGCCGTGACGCCAGCCGGGCCAAAGTGAGCGATAAAGACATCGGCCCGGTACGGCTGGGCCGTTTGCCCGCAAATGGCGGATAAGATCAGGTTGCGGGCCTCCGCCCCATAGCGCGACATATTCAGCGCCCGCCACGTCGAGGCGCGATGAAGGCCGCGCAGCGTCTGGCCAGCGCGATGGCGCAGTTTGTTCATCCGTCCGGCGGGTTCGTCCTGCAACCAGCGGGTTTTCGCCTCCAGCCCATACTGGGTATACGCCGCATGGGTGTTTTGCGTATCGCCCTTTTGCAGGGCGATAATCTCCACGTCATACCCCATATCGATAAACGCGGTGATTTGGTTCAGCACAAAGGTTTCAGACGACAGCGGAAATTTCAGTAAGAAGAAACCAACCTTCATTTCCCCTCCCGGACGCGGTCGAGGACGGATTTCACCATGCCAATACCTTTTTCGCGTTCGGCTTTCACCGCCACCGCCAGACGTTCGTTGATCGCAGGCAGCTGGCCGAGCGTGTCGCCCACCATCGCACCCAGCGAACCGTCCAGCAGATGACGAATATCGACGGCCATTTCCGGCATACCGAGCTGCTGCATAATGCCCGCGGACTTGTGTTCGTAGTTGATGGCGATGGCTGGCGTGCCGAAGTTCATCGAGATAATGGCCGAGTGCAGACGCGTGCCCACGGTCAGGTCGCAGGCGGAGAGCAGCTTGCCCATCTCCAGGTCGTTCAGCTCGTCCATCACCACGTGGTAGCGGGACGGGTCGTTTACCAGGTTGCGCAGGTTGAGCGCCACCATGCGGTCATCTTTGTTGTAGCTGTCGATACCGGTACAGGTGGAGAGCGCCAGCACCTGGTAACCGCTGTCCAGCACGCGGTTCACCACCTCGGCAAAGGCTTTTTCATACGCCGCCTGAGTCGTGCCGAGGCGTTTATCGAACGGCGCAAGTTCACGCAGGGTAATGGCGACGGTTTTCTGTTTTGCCGCCACGTCCAGCCAGTGCTGTACCGCGTAGCTGGCCTGGAAGCTGTCATCCTGATGATCCACCAGCCAGGCGGTGTCTACGCCGTGCTCCACTTTGGTGGTGTCGATTTCGCTACGCTTCATCATGTCGAGGCTGACCGATTCGCGCAGGATCAGCGCGTCACAGTGGCCGAAGACATAGTTCGCCAGCTGGTTGAACTGCGGATCCTGGAACGGCCCGACGCTGTGGCCGATCATAAACAGCGGTTTTTTCGCCATGAAGGTGCAGAGTGCATGCTCAAACTGCGGCACGCCGTACAGGTCGACGAAGAACGAGCCGCCCACCTGAATAATGGCGTCATAGCCGGACAGCAGACGCACGAAATCGGTAAAGCCCTGCGCGATGGCGATGTTGCGCAGCTTGCCGGTGTCGGTTACGCGAGAAAGCAGCACCTGATGCTGGTAGCGGCGACGCAGTACTTTCTTCACGCGCCCCATCACGCCCGCAGCGTTGTTGTGCTGTTTCATCTGGCTGTAGAGCGGGTCGCCCATCACCGGGCGGTTCAGTAACCAGGATGAGCTGACCGGATAACGGCTCATCACATCCACTTCTGTCTCAGGCTTAAGGGTGTTAATTGCATCCAATAAACCGCGCAGGATGGCGCTGTCGCCACGGTTGCCGCAGGTATGGTTGCCAAGAATAAGTAATTTCATAATGGCCTCGTAAAATTAGCCTGCGCGAAGCAGCGTTTTCATTTTTTCGTTACGGCAAAACTGGCGCTTTATCTCAACCACCAGCGCATTGCGTGACAGCACAATCATCACGCCGAATGCCAGCGCGCCTGTCGCGACCTGCACCGCAAGCAGCGCCGCCAGCGGCAGATGCCCGTTGAGCACCACGCCCAGGCCGTAGCTCACCGCCAGAGTCGGTAAGGAGAGATAAAACGGCAGCCACAGGCTGAGAATGTACTGACGGTAGCTGGAGCCCAGCACCGGTTTGATCATCACGAAGTAGCTCAGCACGGTATTGACGATCTGCACCAGCAGGAAGCCGAGCGTCACGCCAATGGCACCCGCCATGTGCCCGCCCACAATAATTGCCGGAATAAACAGGAAGGTTTTAAACACGTTGAACTTGAAGCTGATATCCACGCGCGCCTTCGCCATCAGCAGAGAACCAATCGGGTTCCCCACCGAGCGCAGCAGCCCCACAACGCACAGCAGTTGCAGGATCGGGATGATGCTGTTCCACTTCCCGCCAAACACCAGCGGTACGAAATTGCTGGCGACCACCATCAGCCCCAGCAGTACCGGGAAGTTGATGATCCCCACCACGGAGAGCAGCTTGTAAAAGTTCACGCGCAGCTTCTCGGTATCGTCCTGAATTTTGGCGAACGCCGGGAACAGCACGCGGGTAATGATTGGGTTGAGCTTCATCGGTGGGACAACCGCGACGTTATACGCCAGGTTGTAGCCGCCCGCGACGCTCGCGCCCAGAATGCGCGCCAACACCAGCGTAGAGAGGTTAGTATTCACATAGTTGATAATGCTGTCTGCCGTCAGCCACGCGCCGAAGCGCAGGTTGGATGAAACAGACGCCAGCGAAAAATGCAGTCCCGGGCGATAAATCTTGCGGCCAAAGAAGCCAAACAGCAGCGTGCGCACGGCAGAGTTAACGAGGTAGCCGAGAATGGCGGTCATCGCCAGTGGCCAGAAATGGGCGCTGACAACGGTGAAGGTAAAGCCCGCCAGCACGGCGCTGGTTTCAATCATGCCGATCTTGTTGAACTCCAGCTCTTTCTGCATCAGCGCGCGGAACTGCTGCCCGTGCGGGATCACCACGAAAGCAAACGACAGGGTGCGCATCAGCGGCGCCAGGTCCGGGTTATGCAGCACGCCGGCAATCACATCGCTCAGCAGGAACACCAGCACAAAGACGAAGATACCCAGCCCAACGTTCAGCCAGTAGAGGGTGGTCAGCTCCAGATGGCTGATCTCTTTGCGCTGGATAATGGAGTTGGCGATACCAAAGTCCGACAGCGTATCGGCCAGGGCGATAATCACCAGCGAGACGGTCAGCAGACCAAACTGGTGGTTATCGATAATGCGCGCCAGCACCGTCATCTGCACCAGGCCGAGGCCAATGATGACGATGGTGGCCATGGCTGACCATTTTGCGCCGCTGATGGTTTTTTCTCGTAAGCTCATCTTAGTACGCCGCTTTGTTCACGAAGCCTTTGAAAATGGTCAGAAAAACAATCTTGATATCGAACCAGAGGCTCCACTCACGGATGTACTCCAGATCGAACTCGATGCGTTTTTCCATTTTTTCCAGTGTGTCGGTCTCGCCGCGCCAGCCGTTGATCTGCGCCCAGCCGGTGATGCCTGGCTTCACCTTATGGCGCAGCATGTAGCCTTCAATCAGGGTACGGTACTGCTCGTTATGGGCCACGGCGTGAGGACGAGGCCCGACGATGGACATCCCGCCGGTGAACACGTTGATGAACTGCGGCAGCTCATCGAGCGAGGTACGGCGCAGGAAGTTACCCACGCGGGTGACGCGCGGATCGTTCTGCGTCGCCTGGGTCACCACCTTGTCGTTCTCCATCACCTTCATGGAGCGGAATTTCCACACCATGATCGGCTTACCGTCCATGCCGTAGCGGGTCTGACGGAAGATGATCGGCCCCGGAGAGCTGAGCTTCACCGCCAGCGCAATGCAGCACAGCACCGGGGAGATGAGCAGCAGGATCAGGGACGAAAGTACGATATCTTCCACGCGCTTCAGCACGCGGTTAATCCCCGACAGCGGCGTGTCATACAACGGAACAACCGGTACCCCGTTCACCTCTTCAATACGGGAGTGAAGAATATTGAAGGTAAACACGTCAGGGATGAGGATCACCGAGCAGGTGGTATCGGCCAGCTCGCGCATCAGTGTCTTGATGCGGGATTCATCTTTCATCTGCATGGCGATATAGACGTTATGAATTTTGCCGGCCTTCGCGTCGTCGATAAGCTGTTCGTAGTTGCCCGCCCAGTCAGATGGTACGCCGCCGGGCTTCGCGTCGTGATAAATACCGACCACTTCAAAGCCTAACCACGGCTCTTTGCGGAAGCCGTCGAGCAACACCCGGCCGACCGGCAGATCGCCCGCCACGGCAACGAAGCGGCGGTTATAGCCGCGGTTGCGCAGCCAGCCCGCGCCAAAGCGGATCAGCGAGCGGCAAACCACCATGCCAACGCTGGTTAACAGATACCAGCAGAGATAGGTCACAAGCCGATTATCAAAATCATGGCTGAACGCCACCAGGCCTGCGCTGAAAATCAGGCTTAAGGTCCAGTTCTGGAGCAGCAGCATCAGTTCGGTGGTCATTTTGACGCCGCGCCATGAACGATAGAAATCGGTCATGCCGCCGATCATCTGAAACACCACCAGCGCAATCAACGCCATCAGCAAGTGCATGTATAAGAACGGCTGCCCGCTGACCCAACACACCGCCCACAGTCCGCCGACCATGATGGTGATATCAGAAAAACGCTGCACCATAGAGATTAACGATGCATTCGTTCTCGCTCGCTCGCGCTTTTTTAGATTTGTCATCGTTGTTCCTTTAGTTCTAAACCTTTCCCCTCGCCCCTCACCCCGGCCCTCTCCCCAAAGGGGAGAGGGTGTTCAAGTTCCCTCTCCCCTTTGGGGAGAGGGTTAGGGTGAGGGGTAAGGTTTTCTTTTTACTGATTCAACAGCGCCAGAATGTCCTTCGTTCGGGCTTCCATCAGCGCGGTATCGGCGCGGGACTCAACGTTCAGGCGCACCACCGGCTCAGTGTTGGAGGAGCGCAGGTTGAAGCGCCACTGCGGGAACGCCATGCTGATACCGTCGGTACGGTCAATCTCCAGCGCATGAATGGCAAAGTGCTGTTCGACGCGGGCGATGGCCTCGGCTGGCTGTGCCAGTTTGCTGTTGATCTCCCCGCTCGCCGGGAAGGCCGCCATGCGGTCGCGCACCAGTTCGCCCAGGCTCTGTCCTTTCAGGCACAGCAGCTCAGTCACCAGCAGCCACGGGATCATCCCGCTGTCGCAGTAGGCAAAATCACGGAAATAGTGGTGGGCGCTCATCTCGCCGCCGTAGATGGCGTCTTCCTCGCGCATACGCTCTTTGATAAACGCGTGGCCGGTTTTAGACATCACCGGCTCGCCACCCGCGGCCTTCACCACGTCGACGGTGTTCCAGGAGAGGCGCGGATCATGAATGATCTTCGCCCCCGGGTTTTTCTCAAGGAACGCTTCCGCCAGCAGGCCGACAATGTAGTAGCCTTCGATAAACTGCCCTTTCTCGTCGAACAGGAAGCAGCGGTCGAAATCGCCGTCAAAGGCGATACCCATATCGGCGCCGTGCTCAATCACCGCGTTGCGGGTGTCGTCGCGGCACTCCGGCAGCAGCGGGTTAGGAATACCGTTCGGGAAGTTTCCGTCAGGCGTGTTGTGCACTTTGACGAAGGTCACCGGCACGTTCAGCGCCTTAAAGCGGGCTTCAAGTGCATCGACAACCGGGCCTGCCGCGCCGTTGCCGGAGTTAATCACCAGCTTCAGCGGTTTGAGGTTCGCCACGTTGATGTAGCCCAGCAGGTGGTCGATGTACTCTTTTTGCAGGTTGATCTGCTTATAGCTGCCGCGCTTCGCTTCGTTCACCGGCGGGAAGTCGTTGGCCTCGGCCAGACGCTGCACGTCGCGCAGACCGGTGTCGCCGCTGATAGGACGCGCGCCCTTGCGCACCAGCTTCATGCCGTTGTAGTCCATCGGGTTATGGCTGGCCGTCACTTCGATACCGCCGTCCACGCCCAGGTGGAAGGTGGCAAAATAGATCTCTTCGGTACCGGAAAGTCCAATGTCCAGCACGTCGACGCCCGCGTCCTGTAGCCCTTTCGCCAGCGCCAGCTTCAGGGATTCGCTGGTGAGACGCACGTCGCCGCCCAGCACGATAGTTTGTGGTTTCAGGTATTCGCCGTACGCGCGGCCGATGCGCCACGCAATGTCTTCGTTCAGCTCTTCGCCCAGCTTGCCGCGAATATCGTAGGCTTTAAAACAGGTTAATTTTTCCATGATGACCCCTTTTTCAGGCAACAGTTGGCCCGCCCGTTAACAGGCTTAATTGTTTTTTATTCATTCGTAGGCCGGATAAGCGAAGCGCCATCCGGCGTTAAGACGGCGCTACACCCGCCCGTAGCGGTCCTGGAAGCGCACGATATCGTCCTCTTCCAGATACGAACCGGAACGCACCTCAATTAAGTCGAGTGGAATTTTCCCCGGGTTTTCCAGGCAGTGCGTGGCACCCAGCGGAATATAAATGGATTCGTTTTCACCGAGCAGCTTCACTTCACCGTTGATGGTCACTTTGGCGGTTCCCGCCACCACTACCCAGTGTTCGGCGCGGTGATGGTGCATCTGCACCGACAGCCCTTCTCCAGGCTTCACGGTGATGCGTTTCACCTGGTAACGCTCGCCAGCGTCGATGGAGTCATATTTGCCCCACGGGCGGTAGACTTCACGGTGAATATGGTGTTCGTGGCGGCCATCAGCCTTGATCTTCTCCACCACTTTTTTAACGTCCTGCACGGCATTACGGTCGGCAATCAGCACCGCGTCTTTGGTCTGCACGACCACCAGATCTTTCACCCCTACCGTGGTGACAAGGCCAGATTCGGCGTAGACGTAGCTGTTTTCCGTTTTGTGGCTGATCACATCACCGTGATGGACGTTACCCTCCGGGGTATGCGCGCTAATCTCCCACAGTGACGACCAGGAGCCAACGTCGCTCCAGCCCGCATCCATCGGCACCACTACCGCATCTGCCGTACGTTCCATCACCGCATAGTCAATGGACTCTTCCGGACAGGCGAGGAAGGCTTCTTCGTCCACGCGGATAAAATCGAGATCCGGATCCACCACCGCCATCGCTTTTTCGCAGGCATGTAAGATATCGGGGCGATATTTTTCCAGCTCTTCCAGGTAGCGACCGGCGCGGAACAGGAACATACCGCTGTTCCAGTAGTATTCACCGCTGGCCACGTAGGCCTGGGCGGTTTCCAGATTCGGTTTTTCGACAAACTGCGCCACGTCAAAGGCCACGCTGTCGCCTTCACCAGGCGTAACGCTGCCGCGGCGAATGTAGCCATAGCCGGTTTCCGGGAGATCCGGCACGATGCCGAAGGTCACCAGCTTGCCGTTCTCAGCGTAAGGAATCGCCGCGCGAACCGCGTCGCGGAAGGCGTCTTCCTGCTGAATAACGTGGTCAGCCGCCAGCACCAGCATCAGCGGGTCGCAGTCCGGGCTGCTGCGTTTTGCCGCCAGCGCCGCAAGAGCAATAGCAGGCGCGGTGTTGCGTCCGGCAGGCTCCAGAATGATATTTTCGGTCAGTTTATTCAGCTGGCGCAGCTGCTCGGCAACGATAAAGCGGTGCTGCTCGTTACAGATCACCACCGGGCTTTCACACTCCACGCCGTGCAGACGGTTAACCGTCGTTTGCAGCATGGTGAGGTCGCCCTTCAGGCACAGAAATTGTTTTGGATAAAGCACGCGGGACAGTGGCCACAACCGGCTCCCGGATCCACCCGCCATTACGACCGGATACAAAGTGGTTTGACTCATGATTTATCCCCGTATATCTGCAATAAATTGGCTCAGCACGTTCTCTTTCTCGAGCGTGCGTTCGGCATATTCACGTGCCACCGTGTTCTCTTTTGGCATGGCGAGTGCCTGCTCAATTCCGGTCACCAGCGCAGGAACCGATTCTGGCTCTACGCAAACGGCAATGCCCGGGTAGCTGTTGCACAGCTGGCCTAATTCTGTTGCGGCTTCTGCCGTAATCACCGCATTTCCGCCCACTGCCAGAATGTTGGTCAGCTTGGACGGCAGCACCGCATCCGCCGCGCCGCGTTTTTGTACCACCAGATGGCAATCCGCCATTTTCAGCAGCGCGGGCAGCGCGTCATAAGACTGAAGCGGGAAGAAGCGGATGTTGGTCAGTCCGCGCTCGCTGGCCATTTTTTCCAGCCGCGCTTTACCGCCGCCCTGCCCGACTATCACGAACATCCACGGGTGTTCGCTCAGCTGAAGCGCGGCGTCAATCACGCTCTCCAGCCCCTGTTTTTCACCGATGTTGCCTGAGTAAAGAATGATTTTTTGATCTTCAGGCAAACCGAGCTGCGCGCGTAACGCCTGCGCATCCCGGTCTGTCACATCGCGGAAACGCGCCACTTCGGACCAGTTCGGAAAGAAGATCACCTTCTCCGCCGGGACACCCTTCTCCTGCGCCTTGTTCATCATCGAGCGCGAGATGGTCGAGACGTAATCCACGTTGTGCAGTCCGCTGCGCTCAAAGGCGCTGGCGAGCTTCGCCACCTTGCCGCCCTTGCCTTTCCCGGCCATCCCCAGTCCGAGCATGGCGTCCACTTCATAATCCTGAATGTGCAGCAGGGTGCGCGCGCCGGAGAGTTTGCCCAGCAGGCGCATGCCTGGCGTGCAGAACAGCGTCGGCACCACGCCGATGATGCGATCCGGCTTCCAGCGACGTTGCGCCATCAGCGGGAAAAAACTGCTCAGGGCAAAGCTGCCCAGATGAATTAAACGTTTCAGCGTCGAGGGCTGTTTTGGCACGTAGAGCGGGCAGCGCCAGACGGTCGCAGCCCCCTCTTCGCGGCGGTAGCGCCAGCTGGAATAGCGTTCGCCTACCTTCCACTCCGGGTAATACGGCGGGGCGGTAATCACCCGCACGTCATGTCCCTGGCTCGCCATCCACTCGACCATCTCGCCGGTGTATTTCCCGATACCGGTAAGCTCCGGCGAGTAGTTAATTCCGTAGACGAGGATTTTCATAGGCCTGGCACCTCGGCCTGACGTTCCGCAAGGAAGTACGCCCGACTGTTGTCATGGACGTTGTCGCTTGCCAGCAGCGCCTCTGGCGTTAACCAGCGGTAATCGTCATGCTGAGAATCAGGCAGACGCAGGTCTGCCTCACTCACCTTCAGGCGGAACCCCAGCACGACATAGTGCGTGGTGAACCCGGTGCCCGAAAAGTTATCGTCATAGAAGTGCTGCCAGACCCCGTAAAACTGGCCCGCTGCCATCGGCAGTTGCAGGCCCAGTTCCGCCAGAGTGAGACGCTCAAACGCATCGCTTAGCGTCTCATCCTTCTGCACGCGCCCGCCGGGCACGAACCAGAAGCCCTGTGCAGGACGATTGGTTCGTTTCCCCAGCAAGAACTCGCCGCGTTCGTTCTCCACGATCAAATCAATTGAGATGAGCGGAGTGGAACGCACCACCGTGGCAAAATCTTCCTGACTTAAAAACATCATTACCCCCGGAAGCGGTGCTGGTTTTCCAGGAACCACTGGTAGGTGCTGGCCAGCCCCTGCTCCAGTGAGACCTCGTGATACCAGCCCAGCTGATGCAGACGGGTCACGTCCAGCAGCTTGCGCGGCGTGCCGTCCGGTTTGGTGGCATCAAACACCACGCGTCCTTTGTAGCCCACCACCTGCGCGATGGTCTGCGCCAGCTCGCGAATGGTGCAGTCCACGCCGGTCCCGACGTTAATGTGCGACAGCATCGGCTCGGTGTTTTCCTGCCACACCTCGCGATCCAGCTCCATGACGTGAATGCTGGCCGCAGCCATGTCGTCCACATGAAGGAACTCGCGCATTGGCGTACCGCTGCCCCACACCACCACGTCCGGGGCGTTTTCGGCAGTCGCCTCGTGGAAACGACGCAGCAGCGCCGGGATCACGTGCGAATTGCTCGGGTGGAAGTTGTCGTGCGGTCCGTACAGGTTGGTCGGCATCACCGAGCGATAGTCGCGGTTATACTGACGGTTGTAGGATTCACACAGCTTGATCCCGGCAATTTTGGCAATCGCATACGGCTCGTTGGTGGCTTCAAGCGTGCCCTGCAACAGTTCGCTCTCGGCGATCGGCTGCTTCGCCATTTTCGGGTAGATACAGGATGAGCCGAGGAACAGCAGCTTATTCACGTTGTGCAGATGCGCCGCGTGAATGATGTTGCTCTCAATCATCATGTTCTCGTAGATGAAATCCGCCGGATAGGTGTTGTTAGCGACAATGCCGCCCACCTTTGCCGCCGCCAGGTACACCTGGTCGATACGTTCGCTGGCGAAGAAGTCCTGCACCGCTTTGCTGTCAAGCAGGTTCAACTCGTCGCGGGTGCGAACAATCACCTCAACGTCGCCGCGCTGTTCCAGCTGGCGAACAATCGCGGAACCCACCATTCCGCGATGACCGGCGACAAAAATACGTTGTTTTGTCATTCTCAGGACTCCAGCGCGATGGCAACCTCGTAGCCATGGGACTTGAGCAGGGAGTGTTTTTTCGCTGCTTCAAGATCTTTGGCCACCATCTCGGATACCATTTCTTGCAGGGTGGTTTCTGGTTTCCAGCCCAGCTTCTCGTGCGCTTTGGTTGGGTCGCCCAGCAGGGTTTCCACTTCAGCAGGACGGAAGTAACGCGGATCCACCTGAACAATCACGTCGCCTGGCTTCACGCCCGGTGCGTCGTGGCCGGTCACGGAAACAACGATACCCTTCTCTTCCACGCCGGTGCCTTCGAAGCGCAGCTTGATGCCCAGCTGTGCCGCAGCCATCTCAACGAACTGACGTACGGAGTACTGCACGCCGGTCGCGATCACGAAGTCTTCTGGCTGTTCCTGCTGCAGCATCATCCACTGCATTTTCACGTAGTCTTTCGCATGGCCCCAGTCACGCAGGGAGTCCATGTTGCCGAGGTGCAGGCAGGATTCCAGACCCTGAGCGATGTTGGCGATAGCGCGGGTAATTTTACGGGTCACGAAGGTTTCGCCACGACGTGGGGATTCGTGGTTGAACAGAATGCCGTTACAGGCGTACATGCCGTAGGATTCACGGTAGTTCACAGTGATCCAGTAAGCGTACAGTTTCGCTACCGCGTACGGAGAACGTGGGTAGAACGGCGTGGTCTCTTTCTGTGGAATTTCCTGCACCAGGCCGTACAGCTCAGAGGTAGATGCCTGATAGAAACGGGTTTTCTTCTCAAGACCCAGGAAGCGAATCGCTTCCAGCAGACGCAGGGTACCCATGGCGTCCACGTCAGCGGTGTATTCCGGGGATTCGAAGGAAACCGCAACGTGGCTCATCGCGCCCAGGTTGTAGACTTCATCCGGCTGTACTTCCTGCAGGATGCGGGTCAGGTTGGAGGTATCGGTCAGGTCGCCGTAGTGCAGGTGGAATTTCGGGTTCGCCGCGTGAGGATCCTGATAAATATGATCGACACGTTCGGTGTTAAATGAAGACGCACGACGTTTAATACCGTGTACTTCATACCCTTTTTCCAGCAGTAACTCTGCCAGGTAAGAACCATCCTGCCCGGTAACGCCGGTGATGAGAGCGACTTTAGACATGTTTATATTCCTCTACTTATGAATTTAATCAGTTTCAACGCGTTCGCGTATCACCACTGCGGGGTTGCCACGGCAAATTTTATTTGCCGGTAGCGATTTAAAAACGCTGCTGCGGGCACCGACTACCGTGCCATCGCCAACAGAAACACCGGGTGCAACAAAGACGTCTGTTGCCAGCCAGCATTTTTCACCGATCACAACAGGCGAAGCGGTAATATCAAAATGCGGGCTCATAAAATCGTGGCTGCCGGTGCACAAATAACACTTCTGTGAAACCACCGAATTTGCGCCAATCGTAATCTCGCCAAGGGTATATAACACCGCGTCATCCCCAACCCAGGCGTAATCCCCAAGCGTTAATTTCCAGGGGTAAGTAATTTTCACCGAAGGACGAATGACTACGTTTTTTCCTATTTTTGCGCCAAACAGACGCAGTAAAAATGCGCGCCAGCGGTACAGTATTTGCGGCGACCAGGCAAATAACGTTGCCTGTACAGCCCACCACAGTTGAACTTTAATACCGCTCCCGCCCCGAAAACCTTTCGGCACGGAGAATCCATTTAATTCCTGCATTACGTTTCCTTATATCTCAGGCTTTGTTATATAAGGCTTTCGCTTTACCCGTCGTTTTCAGACGTAAGAAATAAGATAATTCCGCCCAGAACCCCGGTACGCGTAATATTTTACGCTGCACGTTTTTGGCATCCTGGCACAATTCCAGATTATTCGAGGTTGACACGCCGCCCATTGAAAATTCGGATACCAGTCCTTTAATTCGACGGAACGGGTAGCCAGATTTGTACAGGCTGGCGGCCAGGGCATAATCTGATGACACTTTATATTGCAAATCGTAAGGCTGCTTTTTCAGGCCACTCATCGGGAAGAAAATAGCCTGATGGCTTGCCGGCAGGCTGTGGTAGATATACCAGCCTGGTTTCGCGCCGCGCAGCACTTTTTTCCCCTCGCCGAAATCAAGCAGCGCATCACCGATAAACATGGCATCTTCTTTCTGGCGCGCCAGCTGGCGTGCAAACAGCGCCACATCTTCATGGAACACGTCGCCGGAATTGAGGAAGATGGCGTAGCGCCCCTGCGCCATGTTGATGCCTTTATTCATGGCATCGTAAATGCCTTTATCTTTCTCGCTGATGTAACGTAAGTTGAACTCACCGTTAAGTTTTTCCAGGAACTCCGCCGTGCCGTCGTTCGAGCCGCCATCGACCACAATCCACTCAAAGGTGAGGCTCGGATCGCGCGCCAGGTTGCGCAGCGAGCGCCAGGTTTTTACCACCCCTTCGTGGTTACGAAAGGCGACAGTAATGACGCTAAGAAACATAAATCACCTCATTTCGTCATACGCTCGTAATATTCAACGCTTTGCGCAAAATAAACGGACATACAATTAAGAATGCATATTCCGGGCTAAATATTGACCCGGTAAAAAACAACGACACAGGTGTGAACAGATAAAGTTGCACACGAAAGTTCTGGTTATCACCAAACGCGTTAATCATCATTTTGAAAACTTTAAACAGATACCACAGTGTCAACAGTACGGCGAACCAGGAAAAATAGATAATTAACAGATACAGACCATTGTCTATGGTTTTACCGACATCCGCACCGTTAAAGATTCCGAATGATGCAACATATTCGTAAAGTGAGCCGAATCTTACTACGCCATCAATATGGGTTAAGGAATAACCCACCATCACCAGTGGACCAATGATGCGATAATAGGACGACGAACCTTCCGTTCCCAAATCACCCAGACGTTCAGAAATGTACGGGAAGGCGAATATTACGCCCACTAAAAATACCGTCAGAGAAATGATCGCCAGCGGCAGTTTTTTCTTAATCGCCTCTTTGTTCAGGTACTGGAACGCCCACTCCAGCAGGTAAAACAGAATAAACGTCATTACCCCTGAGAACGACCCTGACAGAACGATTCCTGCAAGAATCATAGCATCGGTCTTGGGGGTTTTGATACCGAACTGTTTGATGCTGAGCCAAATTGAGATTAATGCCAGAGCAAAAAACGCCGGTTCAAAATAGAGCGCAGTGGTACGCTTGCCACCAAACTTAATGAAGTTCAGTACATAGCTGTTACTGTATATAAGATATTTCGAAATTATTTCCATCAGGCTACTGCCGCCTGTGAGAATAATTTGCGCCATCTCCAATGCCGCAAGCATAACAATCAGCCCGACGACAATATAAAAGAACCTGAGGATTTTCCTATAATTGTGCGGAGAGATAGTTTTAAAACGAATACTCCACACCATGCCAATAATGATAACGATATAAACAAACAGCATGGTGGAGGTGACATATTTACTGGCGTCCAGCGACTGACCAAAGATGTAGTTAAACGCCGTCAGACCAAACCCGATCCCCAGCGCAATCATCAGCTTTTTGAGGTTAAGCTTATCAACGTATAGCAACAGCAGAACCGGCAGGAAGGTGACGATGGTGATTGGGAAGCTTTCACCGAGCTGGGCAATCTTGACGTTGACCAGCAGGTAGATCAGCGGCAGCAGCAGATAACTACAGATTCTGATAGAACGAGACATACTCCTCCAGCATCTGTTGTCCACTGTACGCTTTGCGGCTGCGGTTGCGGAACGATTCCAGGTCCGTGCCAAAAACAGCCTGCGCGATATCGGCCTTCGACAGCTGCACCAGCGGCAGCACCTCGTTCTCACTGAAGGTTTTACCGCCCGATTTCTCCAGCACTTCGCGCGCCGCGTCGCTGTGGGTGGCAATGACCGGCACGCCAATGGAGAGCGCTTCGCACAGGATCAGCGGGTAGTTGTCCACGCGGGAGCTGAACACCAGCGCGTCCATACCGTTGAGCGCGCTCATCAGTTTGCGCTTGTCGGTTTCAAACCCGTGATTCACCACGTTAGCGCCTTCGAACGGCGAGAATTTGCCGAAGGTATGCAGTTCAATTTTGTCGCCGAGCGCCATCATGTCGCGCACCAGCTGTTGGTTGGTTTTGCCGTCGTAGCGCAGGTCATGGGCGACGACAGCGATTTTCGGCTTGCCCGTGGTAATGGCTACGGGCGTCAGTTCGGCCAGGATCTCTTCCGTCGCCACATCAATACCGTTGTTGATAATCTGGCAGCGCCCTGCTCCGTACAGGCTATTAAAAGCATCTGCCACGTGCTGGCTTGGAGAGATAAAGGTGCAGCCGAGCGAGAGCATGTCGCGGAACAGCTGACGCTTGCCCTCAACCAGCTGATGCGCGCGATCGACCTTCACCGGCGGATAGTTGCTGAGCGTAGGGCATTTCTGGCAGTTATCTTTCCAGCCTTCGCAGCCGTCGGTAAAGGCGCAGCGTCCGGTCACGCTCCAGTGGTCGTGTAGCGTCCAGACGAAACGGGTGTCCGGCTTGTGCGCCTTCACTTTGCCACAAAACGCTACCACCTCTTCCAGATTCAGCCAGTAGCTGTGCAGCACGTGGAAGTGCAGTACAACCGGCCCGCGGGTGCGGGTGACGGTGCGGTAGAGGTTATTCAGGTTGCCGAACAGGTCGCGGTTAAACAGACGGAACAGCGCAATATTGGCGATGGAGGTCAGACGTGGCGTCTGCTTCAGCACCTGCGGATAGTTATCATGGCTGACGCTTTTCTTGCCGCCCTTGCCGTAACCGTAAACAAAGCGCGACTGTAATCCTTTTTGCAGCGCGCGCTGATGCAGATCCAGCGCTACGCCTGCCGCCCCGCCCTCTGCGAGGCGTACGTTAAATTGCAGAATGTTCATTTAATCACCTTCACGCGGGCTTTCTCGCCCACCACCAGCGCATTGTCCGGAATGCTGTCCAGCACCACGCTGCCTGCGCCAACCGTCACGTTATTGCCCACGGTAATCTCCCCGATCATCACCACGTTGGCGCCCAACTCGACGTTATTGCCAATCACCGGGCAGGCCAGGCTGTCTGGCCCACGGTTGCCGATTGTCACCCCGTGGCGAATGGTGAAATCATCACCCGCGACGACGAACTTGTTGATGACGACCGCATAGCCGTGATGAATGGTAAAGCGGCGGCCAATGGTGGCAGCGGCCTGAATTTCATAGCCAAAAAAGCATTCGGTGATGATGCGGTACAGCACCAGCACCGGCGCGGCCCAGATATTGTTCAGCACATTTTTTTTGCGCCACACCGAGCAAAAGTGCGCAATACGGTAGGCCAGAACCATGCAGCACGGGCGCAGGCTCCAGCTGTTAGCGCGGCAATCTTCCAGAAACATTATTTCCCCCGAAGCCCGTCAGCCAGACGCTTGCCGTTACGCACCGACAGCAGCGTCAGCAGCGTGCGCCAGTTCATGCGCTTATTGCGGATCTGATAGAGGGTAAAGAGCTGATACTTCCGACTGGCACGGTCAAACTTGTCCTTGTGCTTGCGGTAAAAATGGAAGTAGCCCGAGAATTTTTTCGGTGACGAGGTGATCTGCATCTCCCCGTGGTTGATGTGCAGGATCTGCGTGGCCTCTTCCACCTTCCACGGCTCGCCGTACTCCACCACCATCCGCAGGAAAATGTCGTAGTCCTGTGCGGCCTTCAGCTCGGTATCGAACAGACACTCCTTAAAGCGCCAGGCCCAGGTAAACACCTGGTTGCCGATAATGTTGCGCTTGTAGAACAGGCGGCGGGAATACGGTGATTTCGGATACAGCGGCAGGCTGGCCGGCTGCGAATAGACCTCGCCCTGACAGACATAGTCGTTGGCATACAGAAACGCGTGGGTCACCAGCTGCGCTTTGTGCGACAGGAAGATCGACAGACGGTTTGGCGTCCATTCGTCATCATCGTCGATACCGGTCAGATACTGCCCTTTCGCCTGCATAATCGCCTGATTGCGCACCGCGCACGCCCCGGAGTTGATGGCGTTATGCGTGTACACCACGCGCGGGTCGTTCAGGTCTTCGACAAACTTTTGTAGCTGTTCGTAAGAGGAGGAACAGTCATCCACGATAATCAGTTCCCAGTTATCGTAATCCTGACGCAGGATCGATTTAATCGCGCGGATCGCCAGCTGCTGACGATTCCATGTCGGCATATAGATAGAAATCAAAGGGCGTTGTGTGCTCATGTATTCCTCCTGCCCCTCACCCCGGCCCTCTCCCCGAAAGGGAGAGGGTGAAAGACCGCACCAGGCAGTCCCCTCTCCCCTCAGGGGAGAGGGTTAGGGTGAGGGGTGTGGGGTGTGTTTTGTTATTTAGAGTCAGACTTGTATTCGTACTCGTAGTAGCCGTAATCCTGATAACCCGTCGCACGGCGGAAGATGGAGTTCAGAATGACCCCTTTCACCTCAATACCGTTCTGCTCAAAGCGGCTCAGGCTGGTTTCCACTTCCTTCAGGGTGTTCACCGCATAGCGTGCAACCATCAGCGTGGTGCCCGCATGACGCCCTACCACGGCGGCGTCGGTGACCGCCAGAATTGGTGGGGTATCGATCAGCACCAGGTCATAGTTTTTGCTTGCCCACTCGATCAGCTGCGTGAAGCGCTCGCTCATCAGCAGTTCAGACGGGTTCGGCGGTACCTGGCCACGCGGGATCAGGTCAAATTTCGGAATCGAGGTCGGCTTGGCGCTCTCGCTGATCTCCCCTTTACCCAGCAGGATTTCCGACAGGCCGTTAACGTTGTTGGTACCCAGCAGCTCATGGGTGTAGCCCTTACGCATGTCGCAGTCGATCAGCAGCACGCGCTTGTTGGTCTGGCTCACCACCGCCGCCAGGTTGGCACAGACGAAGGTCTTACCAATTGACGGGCTGACACCGGTCATCATCAGGACGTTGTTTTTGGCCTGCATCATGGCGAAGTGGAGGCTGGTACGCAGGCTACGCACCGCTTCAATCGCCAGGTCGGTCGGGTTACCCACGGCCAGCAGCTGGCTCTGTTTGTAACGCTTGACGCCCTTAACAGTTTTGACGCTGTCACGGGACTTCTGCCACTCCGAAAGCGGGATGCTGGCGTACACGCTGATCCCGTTCTCTTCCAGCACCTGCGGGCTTTCGATACCGCGGTTGAACAGCGAGCGCAGCAGCACGCCGACGATAGAGAGCATCAGGCCGAGAATAATGCTGCCGAGGATAATCAGCGCTTTCTTCGGCTTCAGCACGCCCGGCTGGGTAATCGCCGGGTCAACGATACGCACGTCGCCCACGGTGCTGGCTTCGGTGATTTTCAGCTCCTGCTGCTTGTTCAGCAGTTGCATGTAAACCTGCTGGCCGGATTCCACATCACGCGTCAGGCGTACGATTTCCTGCTGCGTCTTCGGCATCGCGGTCACGCGGTCATTCAGCTTCGCCTTCTCTTCTTCCAGGGTACGACGTTTCTCGAGCAGCGTGCGGTACGCCGGGTGACGTTTGGTATAGAGCTTGGAAATTTCCGCCTCTTTAAAGGTCAGCTCGTTCAGCTGCGCATCAATATTGACCATGGAGTCGAGAACCGATTTCGCCTCCAGCGGCAGGTCGACGGAGTCTTTATCCTGACGGTATGCGTTCAGCTTGTTCTCGGCGTCATCCAGACGGGCGCGCACCTCCGGCAGCTGTTTACTGAGGAACGCGAGGCTTTTAGCGGCTTCCGCTGACTTGCGCTCAACGTTCTGCTCAAGGTAGTTACGGGTGATGCTGTTCAGGATGTCGCGGATTTGATCCTTGTCTTCACCGGTGAAGGTCATGCTCAGGACGCCGGTATCCTTACCGTTTTCGGTGACGGTCAGGTTGTTTTGCAGATTGTTGATCATTCCGAGCGTCGAGAATTTGGTGACCGTAAACTCACCGCCCTCGTGCGCCTGGATGGCACCAACCCTGATGCTCACGCCATCTTTGGTCAGCATCTGCCCCACTTCGCCGCGCGCGCTGAAGCCTGCGTCGCTGGTCAGCTGATACTGTTTTGGTCCCAGCACGGTCAGGGTAAAGGTTTGGTCCCCAGCCCCTTTTGGAATCACGAAGTCGGTCACTTTTACCGTATCGTTACTGCGCCCCATCAGGCGATCCCAGCCTGCGCCAAACACCGGGAAGGTGTTTTTGGTGACCGCGATATCCAGCCCCAGATCGTGAACCGTTTTGCCCAATACCAGGCGCGACTGGATCAGCTGAATTTCAGCCTCCGATGCCGGCGGCTTGTTGGCCAGCGCAGAGCCGATATCCTGAACCAGCGAGTTTCCGGTATTTTGTTCGATCTGCACCAGCGCGTCGGCGCTGTAAATAGGCGTCGCGAACAGCGTATAAACGATCGCCGCCACGGCAAAGATGGCGGTTATACCCAGCACCCACCATTTCGCTTCAATAACGGTCCCGACCAGGCGACCGATATCGATTTCATCACTGCCCGACGTCGGGGCGGCAGAAGGTCTTGTTTTTTCTGTCATTGTTATCCCTGCTGAGCTTTCAGTGCCTGCGCCCACTGGCGGGCAGACTGGTCTAGTAAGGTGTATACCGCCTCAAAGGCCTCGCGGCTCTTGCGATACGGATCGGGAATTTCGCGCTCACCATCCCAGTGACCAAACAGCATCACCTTGCCGCGCATCTCCGGTGCGATATCGCACAGCGCGTGAATGTGGCGTTTTTCCATCGCGAGGATCAGGTCATATTCCCGGCACATTCGGCCAGAGACCTGACGGGCAACGTGCCCGTCGAGTGAGAGGTTATGCTCAAGGGCGACGCTTGCGGCACGTTCGTCGGCACCTTTTCCGACCAGCGCGCCCAGCCCTGCGGAGTCGACCGTTAACGCAGGCTGGTAATTTTTCAACAGCCTTTCAGCCGTGGGGGAACGGCAAATGTTCCCCACACACACCACCAGAATTTTGTTAAACATCGCGGCTTACCAGGTATGAATGTCGCTCGCCGTATCCGTCATGTAGCGAACGCCACTGATGGTAGGCAGCAACTGGTTGATCAGACGGTTCCAGCGGGCAACCGGCGCGGTGGTGACATAGACCACATCGTATGGCTGGAGACGGAACGACGTTGCCATGACCAGCGACGTCGCGTCGGACATGTCCAGCTGGTAGATGTTGGCAATCTTGCCTTTCGCGTTTTCGCCTTTGATCGGACGGATCACAAAGATACCGCTGGCGTTGGAGGCGGTCAGATCGATACCTTCCGCGTTGCCCAGGGCTTCGGTCAGGGTCATACCGCTGAAGTCCATCTTGAGGGTGCTCTGTTTCTTCACTTCACCCATCACGAACACTTTCAGATCGTCGTTGCGCGGCACGTAAAGAATATCGCCCGGATAGAGGAGACGGTTCTGGGTCAGGTCACCGTTTTGCATCAGCGCCTGAAGCGAAATGCGCTGCTCTTTGCCGTTGTGGGTCAGCACCACGTTGCGCCAGTCAGCACCGTCGGTTAAGCCGCCTGCGGCATTGATCGCATCAAGCACGGTGAGCGGGACGTTGGTGATAGCCTGCTGGCCGGATTTGTTGACCTGGCCTGAGATATAGGCTTTCTGGGATCGGAACGCGGCGATATTAACGTCCACCTGCGGGTCAGCAATGTACTGCGCCAGGCGGCCGGTAATATCACTACGGATCTCAGCAAGCGTTTTTCCCGCGACGTGCACTTTGCCAATGTAGGGATAGAACATGGTGCCATCGGACTGTACCCAGTTACCGGTGTCGCTTGAGCTACGGTACTGGCCCGCAGGTGTGGTCAGTTCCGGGTGATCCCAGACGGTCACGTTAATGACGTCACCCGGACCAACGCGATACTGGTAAGAGGCAATTTCCTGGTCCAGAGACATATTTGGCTGAGCAACATTCGGACGTGGGCGTAATTGTTCTACCAGACGTGGGGTTAATGGGTAAACATTCACCATTTTGTCGAGATCAAAATCAGCATCCTGCTGTTTAATCACATCCTTGCCCATTGTTGACATATTGCTGCCGGGAAAGACCGTGCAACCACTCATCAAGGTCACAGACACCAATAATGGCATCAATTTCATTTTGGATTTCATCATTGATTATTTATCACTTTGGCAGAGTAATTATCCTGTGCAATTAAAATAAGCGCGGGTCGTGGTGACAATCAGAATGCAGTTAATCATTTAGCAATATAACTGGCATCAGTCCTAAAAAAAGCTTATTCATCCATTGGCTATTGACAGAATAATTGAGGCTGATTCACACGCTTTCAGGCACGCTACCGCCCTTGGCTTTCAGTTACCAATCCACTGACTAAACAATGCGTTATGGTTAGACACCCTCTTGGATCAGGCCTTTTGAGAAATATATCCGCCACCTTAAACGGGTGATTGATAATGTATAACCTTCACCAAAGACTGAAACAAAAATAGCAACAAGGAGATTTAACATTTGATGCTGGAAGAATTGTTGCAGCTAACCTAATAGCAGGCAAGGAGACAACCGTCCTAATATTCGTTTTTAAGATTAATATTAAGAGCAAAGTTTTGAGGTTTTCGGATTTTCTTTATATTGACAAAATAGAGCACCAGACCATTTATTGCGATATATCCTAAATATCGTCTTTTGTAATTAAATCTTCGCAATTACCTTATTTACACCGCCCCGCAAATGGGTTTTACCTGAGTGTAGCATTAAGAGAAATCTCACCCCGGCATTGCAATTTACGTCTGCTTTATCCATGATCGAAGTGTGACATTAGTCATATAACAGAAGGTATTGCATTTACTATGGAATGGATTGCCGATCCATCAATCTGGGCCGGGCTGGTGACGCTGGTCGTCATCGAATTAGTGCTCGGCATTGATAACCTGGTGTTTATCGCCATCCTTGCCGATAAATTACCCCCTTCACAACGCGACCGCGCCCGCGTGACGGGTCTTCTGCTCGCCATGGTGATGCGTCTGCTGTTACTGGCCTCAATATCATGGCTGGTCACGCTCACCAAACCCTTATTCAGCGTGCAGGGTCTGAGCTTTAGCGCCCGCGACCTGATCATGCTTTTCGGCGGATTGTTCCTGCTGTTCAAAGCCACGGTTGAGCTTAATGAGCGGCTGGAAGGAAAAGACAGTGAAAACCCCACCCAGCGGCGCGGCGCTAAATTCTGGCCGGTGGTCGCGCAGATAGTGGTGCTGGATGCCGTCTTTTCTCTCGACTCCGTAATTACTGCCGTCGGGATGGTTGACCATCTGGCGGTGATGATGGCCGCCGTGATCATTGCCATCACCCTGATGGTGCTCGCCAGTAAAGCCCTGACGCGCTTCGTGAACAGTCACCCGACTATCGTCATTCTCTGTCTGAGCTTCCTGCTGATGATTGGCTTTAGCCTGGTGGCGGATGGTTTTGGCTTCCATATCCCGAAAGGATATCTGTACGCAGCCATTGGTTTCTCGGTGCTTATTGAGTTTCTTAACCAACTGGCCATTTTCAACCGCCGCCGTTTTCTTTCCGCGAACCAGACATTACGACAGCGCACCGCAGATACGGTGATGCGTCTGCTGAGCGGCAAAAAAGAGGATGCCGAGCTGGATGCTGAATCCGCTGCGATGCTAGCCGACCACAGCGACGGGCAGATCTTCAACCCGCAGGAACGCCGGATGATAGAGCGCGTGCTTAACCTCAACCAGCGCTCGGTCAGCAGTATCATGACCTCCCGCCACGACATTGAGCATATTGACCTGACGGCACCGGAAGAGCAGATCCGTGCCCTGCTGGATAAAAACCAGCACACCCGCGTGGTGGTGACTGGCGGAGAAGAGGAAGAAGAGCTGCTGGGCGTGGTACACGTGATTGACCTGCTGCAACAGCAGCTTCACGGTGAGCCGCTCAACCTGCGCGCGCTGGTGCGCCAGCCGCTGGTCTTCCCGGAAGCGCTGCCGCTGCTCTCCGCGCTGGAGCAGTTCCGCAACGCGCGTACCCACTTCGCGTTTGTCGTTGATGAGTTTGGTTCTGTGGAAGGGCTGGTGACGCTCAGCGACGTGATGGAAACCATCGCCGGTAATCTGCCTAATGAGGTGGATGAGATCGATGCACGCCACGATATTCAGAAAAACGCAGACGGCAGCTGGACCGCCAACGGCCATATGCCGCTCGAAGATCTGGTGCAGTTCGTTCCGCTTCCGCTGGACGAGAAGCGCGAATACCACACCATCGCCGGTTTGCTGATGGAATATCTGCAACGTATTCCGCAGCCGGGCGAAGAGGTTCAGGTGGGGGATTACATGATCAAAACCTTGCAGGTAGAGAGCCATCGCGTGCAGAAGGTGCAGCTGATACCGCTGCGCGGTGAAGATGAGATGGATTTTGAGGTGTAAAAAAGCCGGGTGGCGCTTCGCTTACCCGGCCTACGGTGTCTGGCTTTTGTAGGCCGGGTAAGGCGAAGCCGCCACCCGGCACAACAGGCATCAGAGCTTATCGAGCAACTTTTTCACGTCCTTACCAGACTGAGACTCTTTATTGCGGTCCGCCCAGTCATTCAGCCGACGTTTCGCTTCATCCTGAAGATGCTTACGCAGGATCTGATCGACCTGCAAACTGTAATTGAGTTCCTGCCATTTTCCGTACACGCGCAGCGGTATCGGCGTCTCTTTCAGGAACTCGACAAGCTGACCTTCCCCTTCCCAGCCAGCCTTCACGCGGACGTTGAAGCGGGTGTCAACCGTCTCTTTCACCAGATCCAGCGCGCCGTTTCCGGTCAGCGCCAGCAGGGACGAGATTCCCTGCATCTCGTCGAGCGAGAGCTGACCGTTGTCGAGGGCAAGCTCGCTGGTAAAGCTGTCGAGACGGGTTGCGCTGTCGTAGTTTTCATTCGCCTTCACGCTGCTGCTGCGCTCTACCGCCTGCTGCACCAGTTGCTGGAAGTTCAGCCCTTCCATGCGCGAATCTTTTAGCTCAACGTGCGCCTGCCCCTTCCAGCTACGACGGAAGGCGTCCGCATCAATCTTCGTGCCGGAGAAATCCCCGGCCAGCGACAGCTGCCCCGTGAGGGAAATCGGGTAATTAAAGGCTTTCAGGATGGTGCCAATCTCAACGTTTTCCAGACGCGGCTGGAACGCGGCGCTGGCAACGTCTTTACGTACGTCCAGCGTGCCCGGCAGGGAGAGATTTCCTGCCCCCATTTTTCCGCTGAGCTCAGAGATGACCAGCAGGCCGTTGTGGTTGAACATCTGGCTGTTGACGTCAGTAAAATCAATTCCACGCCAGCGCACGCTGTTCGCTTTCAGCAGAATGTCGGCGGTAAATCCGCGCAGACCATTGTAGTCAGGCAGATCGAGACTGGAGGAGATCACCGGACGCGACTGCGTGACCTGGCTTTGCCCTACCTGCGCGACACCCTCATCGGTCGCATTCACCGTTTGGGCCGCGAGCAGGTTCTCAAGGTTCAGCTTGTCGAATTGCAGATCCAACACCCACTTGGGTTTCTCATCAAGCGTGACGCTCGCCTGCCCCTTCAGGGAACTGTCGTTGGCCTGGAGGTTGAGCGCGTTCAGTTCGAGCTGTTTGCGCTCTTCGTGCCACACCGCCTGCATCGTGCCCTGGCCGGCGATCCCCTTCGCGGGTAAATCCGCGCCGGTCAGCTGCCAGTTGACCTGCTGAACGTCCGCCGTCAGCTGGTGCGGGTAGTCAGAGGCGTTCACGTTCGCATTCATCGACAGGTTGAGATCGCGCTGATTACGGTTGATCCGCCCGGAGAACTCCATGGTCGCGTGATGGTTGGCGTCCTGCTCCATCCTGAGGTTGATATTGCGGACGGTGATCTGTTCGTCATCCTCATGCTGGAAAACCAGCACGCTGTCAGCAACTTTCAGATTACCAATATCGAAAGACCAGCCAGTGTCAGACGGAACGTCAGGCAAAGTATTTTCACGCGGTGCGACCGGAGCATTCGCCTGACGAACGGCTTCGGTTTGTGGCGTAAGCTGAATCACCGCCCCTTTCAGCATCACCTGTTCAACCTGGAGCTGATGGGATAAGAGCGGGATGAGCGCGACATCAAGACGCATGTTATCCGCCGTAACAAGCGGCTGCGCGGCGCCCGGCGCGGTGAGCGACATACGTCCGGAGAGAATGCTGAGCTGCGGCCAGACGTGCCAGCGCAGCGGCCCGTCCAGCTTGAGTTCATACCCGCTGCGCGCTTCAACCTGCCGCACCATGTAGGCCCGGAAGTCATTCGGGTTAACCAGCAGCACCAACGCTGAAAGGCCAGCCACCAGCACCACCAGCAAAATCATCAGCGTTGTCAGAACTCTTCTCATGGCTTCCTCAGTGAACTCACAGATCAGTCTTTATCGATACGGCTGGCAACCGCACCCTGCTGGTCGCGATATTTTGCGTCCTGACGGCGGTTATAAGGACGGTCTGCCGGGCCGGTCAGCGGTTCGAAGCTCAACGCACCGATCATCATTCCCGGGCGAAGCGCCAGCGGCAGTTTACCGGCGTTAAAGAACTCCAGCACGATACGGCCAGACCAGCCCGGATCGATACGGTGCGCGGTGACGTGCACCATCAGGCCCAGACGCGCCAGAGAAGAGCGTCCGTCAAGCCAGCCGACCAGATCCGCAGGCAGCGTGACCGATTCAAAGGTCACCGCCAGCGCCAGTTCGCCAGGATGGAGATAAAACGCCTCTCCTTCTTCGATGACGATTTCGTCACTCATGACGCGATCCAGCGCCGCACTGACTTCGTCTTTCGGCCCGCTGAGGTCGATAAACGGTGCCGTGTGGCCGCTGAAGGTGCGGAACTTATTCCCCAGACGTACATCGACGGTCACGCCGTTAATACGCTCAACCGGCGGACGCGGGGTGATAGACAGGCGGCCTTCATCCAGCCAGGCTTCTATATCGCGGTCACAAAGACGCATGGCACTTTCTCCTTTCGTGCATCGCGCCCTGAATCCTTAAGGCGTCAGGGCAAAACCAGGTTATCTCTGAACGGTACACAATTCACACGGCTTATTCAAAAAACTGACTGATTTTCGCTTTTAAGATATCAATGGCAATACGGTTTTTACCGCCGCGAGGCACAATAATATCGGCGTATTGTTTAGAAGGCTCAATAAATTGCAGGAACATCGGACGAACGGTTTTCTGATACTGCGCCATCACGGAGTCCATGGAGCGACCGCGTTCGTTAACGTCGCGTTTAATACGCCGCATCAGGCAGATATCCAGCGGGGTATCGACGAAAATCGAGAAGTTCATTGATTCGCGCAGACGGGCGTCGGTGAGCAGCAAAATCCCTTCAAGGATAATCACCTTCTTGGGCTCAATGCGGATCGTTTCCTGGGTGCGGGTATGTTCCACGTAACTGTAGACGGGCAGCTCAATCGCCTCGCCGCGCTTCAGCGCTTCCAGATGCTGGAACAGCAGACTGTGATCCATCGCACTGGGGTGGTCGTAGTTGGTTTTTACGCGCTCTTCCATCGAAAGATGGGATTGATCTTTGTAATAGCTATCTTCGGGAATAACACCGATATGCTCATCACCCACTTGTTCACGCAGTTCGCGATAAAGCGTACTGGCAATAAGACTTTTACCTGAAGCCGATGCGCCGGCGATGCCTATGATGACGCACTGATGAGACTTATCAGTCATATATTTAGCGACCTGATTAACCTGGATGTAAGGAAGGACGACGCCGGAGCGTCAAACGCGGCAATTATAGGGATTTCGGGGGCGTGATACCAGTCGAATGCGCAGGTTATGCGAGGCGGGCTGAAAAGCGCCGTTTCACGCCTTTAGCGAAATTTTTACGCACGGATTTTCACCATTTCATCCCCCTTCTTCGCAGAGTAACTATTTTATAAGTCTATGAAGTCAAAATCTGAGCACTCAGCATATGAATTGTAAAATGTTTGTACTAGCATAAACCAAATTAATGATTTCACGCGTCCGGAGCTGGCTCCTGACAACACGGCGTCCCTGGATAGAGCGGTAATGAATAAACAATACCAGCGGGTTTTGGTTACTACCCCACATCCTTTACTGCGGCTTGTCTGTCTGGGTCTGGTCACGTTCATCTTCACCTTATTTTCCCTTGAGCTGACTCGCTTCGGTACGCTGCTGGCGCCATTGTGGTTCCCGACCTCCATTATGATGGTGGCGTTTTACCGCCATGCGGGAAAAATGTGGCCCGGCATCGCCCTCGCCTGCTCCTTTGGCAATATTTTTGCCTCGTGGATGCTCTTTTCATGGGAATCAATCAACTTAACCTACACGGCAATCAATATTATTGAGGCCTGTGTTGGTGCGGTGTTGCTGCGTAAGCTGCTCCCCTGGTATAACCCGCTGCAAAACCTCAACGACTGGATACGCCTTGCCCTCGGCAGCGCCCTGGTGCCGCCGCTGGTGGGCGGCATTCTGGTTCATTTTCTGGTGCCAGGCGCGGAGCCGCTGCGTAATTTTCTGTTTTGGGTACTTTCAGAAGCCATTGGCGCGCTGGCGCTTGTACCGTTAGGTCTGCTGTTTAAACCGCATTACCTGCTGCGCCACCGCAACCCGAGACTGCTGCTGGAAACGCTGGTGACCCTGGTCGTTACGCTGGTTCTTAGCTGGACGGCTATCACCTGGCTGCCGTGGCCGTTCACCTGCATCATCGTTTTGCTGATGTGGAGCGCGGTACGCCTGCCGCGAATGGAAGCATTCCTGATTTTTTTATTCACAATCATGATGGTGTCCTTGATGATGGCGCGAAACCCGCCCTCCATGACACCTTCAAACATGATGGTGACCTTCAACGCGCCATGGCTTCCCTTCCTGATGATGCTGCTCCCCGCCAACATTATGACGATGGTGATGTATGCCTTCCGGGCCGAGCGTAAACATATTACGGAAAGCGAAGAACGTTTTCGTAATGCGATGGAATATTCCGCGATTGGTATGGCGCTGGTGGGCATTGAGGGCCAGTGGCTTCAGGCCAACAAGGCGCTGTGTAATTTCCTCGGTTACAGTCAGTCTGAGCTTCAGTCGCTCACGTTCCAGCAGTTAACCTGGCCGGAAGATTTAAATACCGACCTGGAGCAGTTGCAACAGCTGATTAACGGGGAGATCAACAGCTACAGCCTCGAAAAACGCTACTACACCCGCAGCGGCGAGGTGGTGTGGGCGCTGCTGGCCGTTTCCGTTGTGCGCCATGCCGACGGTACGCCGCTCTACTTTATTGCCCAGATTGAAGACATCAACGACCTGAAACAGACCGAGTGGGTGAATAAGCGTCTGATGGAGCGTATCACCCTCGCGAACGAAGCCGGCGGCATCGGGATCTGGGAGTGGGATCTCGAGCCGGACGTGATCAGCTGGGATAAACGGATGTTTGAGCTGTACGAGATCCCCCCGCACATTAAACCCACCTGGCAGCTCTGGCATGCGGCCATGGTGCCTGAAGATCGTCCGCACGCCGAACAGGTACTGCGTGAGTCACTCCAGGCCAGGGTGCCTTTCAAGCTGGAATTTCGCATTCGCGTCAAGGATGGCATTCGCCACATTCGTTCGCTGGCGAACCGGGTGCTGAACAAACAGGGCGAAGTGGAGCGGCTGTTAGGGATCAATATGGATATGACCGAGGTGAAGCAGTTGAACGAGGCGCTGTTCCAGGAAAAAGAGCGCCTGCATATCACCCTCGACTCCATCGGCGAAGCGGTGCTGTGCACCGATATCGACATGAACATCACCTTTATGAACCCGGTCGCCGAGAAGATGAGCGGCTGGTCGCAAAGCGAAGCGCTGGGTCAGCCCGTTCTGAAGGTGCTGCACATTACCTTCGGCGAGAACGGCCCGTTAATGGAAAACATCCACAGCGGCGATATGTCCCGTACCGATATCGAACAGGATGTGGTGCTTAACTGCCGGAATGGCGGCAGTTTCGACATTCATTACAGCATTACCCCGCTCAGCACCCTGGAGGGGCACGCTATCGGCTCGGTGCTGGTGATTCAGGATGTCACCGAGTCGCGCAAAATGCTGCGCCAGTTGAGCTACAGCGCTTCCCATGACGCCCTTACCCACCTGGCGAACCGCGTCAGTTTTGAAAACCATCTTAAGCGCCTGTTGCAGACGGTACAGGAGACCCATCAGCGTCACGCGCTGGTCTTTATCGATCTTGACCGTTTTAAAGCGGTGAACGATACCGCAGGCCACGCGGCGGGCGACGCGCTCCTGCGCGAACTCTCTTCGCTGATGCTGACCATGCTGCGCTCCAGCGACGTGCTGGCGCGTCTGGGCGGCGACGAGTTTGGCCTGCTGCTGCCGGACTGCAACGTCGAAAGCGCACGCTATATTGCGGGCCGGTTGATCGACGCCATCAACAACTATCATTTTTCCTGGGAAGGACGCCTGCACCGCATCGGCGCCAGCGCGGGGATCACGTTGATTGACGACGCTAATTATCAGACAGCGGAAGTGATGTCTCAGGCCGATATCGCCTGTTACGCCTCGAAAAACAGCGGGCGCGGTGTGGTCACCGTCTATGAACCCCAGCAGGAGCGGATCCACAGCACGCGCAGCATGATGTCGCTGGATGAGCAGTGGCACATGATCAAAGATAATCATCTGCTGATGATCGCCCGCAGCGTCGCCTCACCGCGCATTCCCGAGAGCAGTAGCTTCTGGCTGATTTCCCTGCGGTTGTGGACCAGCCAGGGGGAAGTGCTGGAAGAGCATGCCTTCCGCGCCGGGCTGGCGGAGCCGGAGCTGCTGCACGCCCTTGACCGACGTATATTCAGCGAATTTTTCCGTACCTATGCCGCACAGGTGGCGGCCAAAGGGATGGGCGTCGCGCTGCCGCTCTCAGAAGCGGGTTTAGCCAGCGTCACGCTGGTGGATGAGCTGCTTGACCTGATCACCAGAGGTCCGCTGCCGGCGCGGCTGCTGCATCTGGCGATCGCCGTTGATGTGCTGAGCAATACGGATGAAAACGTGCAGCAGGGTCTGCAAAAGCTTCGTCAGGCTGGCTGTCGCGTGGTGCTGACCCGGGTTGGACGCGATATGAACGTCTTCAGCCAGCTCAGCGCCAACACCGCTGATTATCTGCTGCTGGATGCAGACGTGGTGACCAACGTCCACGGCAATCTGATGGATGAGATGATGGTGACCATCATTCAGGGCCACGCCCAGCGTCTGGGCATAAAAACCATTGCCGGGCCATGCCATCAGTCGATCATGATGAATACGCTGTCGGGCATCGGCATTGACTTTATTTACGGCGACACCATCGGGGAAGCGCAGCCGCTCGATCTACTGCTGAATACCAGCTATTTCGCCATCAACTGACGGCGACCAGCCGTCGGTGTACCAGATATGTAACAGCGCATACGAGCGCCACGGCTGCCAGCGCTCGGCATAGCGACGGATCTGCGCGGGCGTCATACCGGCAAAGCGCTGTTTAATGAGATAATCATCCGGCAGGAAAACATCCTTCGCCTGCCAGCCGCGCAAGGCCAGATAATTAGCGGTCCAGCGCCCGATGCCGGGGCGCTGCTGTAGCGCCTTCATCCCGGCCTCGACGTTCGCAGGCGGGAACAGCGGGAATTCACCGTCCACCACCGACTGCGCCAGATGAATCAACGACTCCGCACGCTTGAGCGGCATCCCAAGGGCTTTCAACGCCAGCGGATCCACCGCGGCCAGTACCTCTGGCGGAGGAAAACAGAGGTAGCCCGGCGCGTCCTGGATGGGTTCACCGCACAGCGCCACCACTCTTGACGCCAGTTTTGCCGCCATCGCAACGCTCACCAGTTGCCCGAGAATGGCGCGCACGCCCTGCTCGTAGGCATCCATCGCGCCCGGCAAACGTAACCCCGGCCGCGCCGCGCCGAGATCGCCCAGGGTCTGCGCAATTCTTAGCGGGTCGCAATCAAGATCGAACAGGCGGGCAATGCGGTCCAGGCAAATATCCGCCACCGGGATCAGGCCAGGGCTGAGCGACACCGCCAGCGTATGGGTTGCGCTGTCTGGCGCAACCCGAAATATGCCCTGATGCTCCGCATAGCCAAAACTGCGTTCGTAGTAATCCTCCGTAACGGTCTCAACCCCTGTGACCGCACGCGCGGCAAGAAAGCCAAACATCCACTGCCAGTCGTAGGGCGGTTGCCAGTTCAGGGTGAACATCGTCTCTCCTTTTGTATTTACCTCAGCATAAACCGAAAGATCGCGTTGCGCCTTGCTTTCATATTCCTGTTGTCGCCTGGCAGACATTTCGCTAAAGTCTCGCCCCTTCTCACCGGCATGGGGATTTATTGTGTTTATTGGATTCGACTACGGCACCGCAAACTGCTCGGTTGCGATAATGCAAAACGGACAACCACAGCTCCTGAAAATGGAAAACGGCAGTACGCTGTTGCCGTCAATGCTCTGTGCGCCCACGCGTGAAGCGGTGAGCGAGTGGCTGTTCCGCCATCATCAGGTTCCGGCCACGGCGGCGGAAACCCAGGCGCTGCTGCGCCGTGCGGTCAGCTTTAACCGCGAGGAAGATATCGACGTTACCCCTTCCAGCGTGCAGTTCGGCCTCTCTTCCCTCGGGCAGTACATTGAAGACCCGGAAGAGGTCTACTTCGTTAAATCGCCGAAATCCTTCCTTGGCGCCAGCGGCCTGAAGCCACAGCAGGTGGCGATGTTTGAAGATCTGGTCTGCGCGATGATGCTGCACATCCGCAATCAGGCGCAATCCCAGGTGCCGGATGCCATCACCCAGGCGGTGATTGGCCGTCCGATCAACTTCCAGGGGCTGGGCGGCGACGAAGCCAACCAGCAGGCGCAGGGGATCCTTGAGCGTGCAGCGCACCGGGCTGGCTTCCGTGACGTGGTGTTCCAGTATGAGCCGGTTGCGGCGGGACTGGATTTTGAAGCCACGCTGACGGAAGAGAAACGGGTGCTGGTGGTGGACATCGGCGGTGGTACGACGGACTGTTCATTACTGCTGATGGGTCCGCAGTGGCATCACCGTCGCGATCGTGAAAACAGCCTGCTGGGACACAGCGGCTGCCGCGTGGGCGGTAACGATCTGGATATCGCCCTGGCATTCAAGAGCCTGATGCCGCTGCTCGGCATGGGCGGTCAAACCGAGAAAGGCATCGCCCTGCCGATCCTGCCATGGTGGAATGCGATTGCCATCAACGACGTCCCTGCCCAGAGTGATTTTTACAGCACCGCGAATGGGCGTTTCCTTAACGATCTGGTGCGTGATGCGCAGGATGCAGAGAAGGTCGCGCTGCTGTATAAGGTGTGGCGTCAGCGCCTGAGCTACCGCGTGGTGCGCACCGCCGAAGAGAGCAAAATCGCCCTTTCCGATCGTCCTGAGCATGCGGTTACGCTGCCGTTTATCAGTGACGATCTGGCTACGGCTATCACCCAAGAAGGGCTGGAAATGGCGCTGGCTCAGCCGCTACAGCGTATTCTGGAGCAGGTGCAGCTGGCGCTTGAGAATGGCAAAGAGAAACCGGACGTGATTTACCTGACCGGCGGTAGCGCCCGTTCCCCGCTGATCAAGAAAGCGCTGGCGGAACAGCTGCCGGGGATCCCGATTGCCGGCGGCGATGACTTTGGCTCCGTTACGGCAGGACTGGCCCGCTGGGCGCAGGTGGTGTTTAGCTAATGGGGTTGTGCCGGGTGGCGCTGCGCTTACCCGGCCTACGGTTCGAGGATCTTGTAGGCCGGGTAAGGCGAAGCCGCCGCCCGGCGAAACAACGCGCCACACTCAGACCATTCCTGACAGTCTTCCATATTTCCTCCATTTTTCCGCTGTGTTACCTGACTAAACTAGTATCATTCCCCGAAAGTGTTTCAGGACGAGAACGTATAACGATGAAAGGCAGTAACAAATCCCGCTGGGCAATCGCCGTTGGTCTGATTGTGGTGGTCCTGGCCGCCGCCTGGTACTGGCACAGCCAGTCCGCGAACTCCACGGCACCTGCTGGCGCCAATAGCCCCTCACAACGTCCAACGGGCGGCGGGCGCCACGGTATTCGCGGCGCGGCGCTGGCACCGGTGCAGGCGGCAACGGCGGTGAATAAAGCGGTGCCTCGTTATCTCTCCGGGCTGGGAACCATTACCGCCGCCAACACCGTGACGGTACGTAGCCGCGTGGACGGTCAGCTGATGGCCATCCACTTCCAGGAAGGCCAGCAGGTGAAAGCCGGCGATCTGCTGGCGGAAATCGACCCAAGCCAGTTTAAGGTGGCCCTGGCGCAGGCGCAGGGGCAGCTCGCGAAAGACAAAGCCACCCTCGCCAATGCCCGCCGCGATTTAGCCCGCTATCAGCAGCTGGTAAAAACCAACCTCGTGTCGCGTCAGGAGCTGGACACCCAGCAGTCTCTGGTCAGTGAATCTCAGGGCACCATCAAGGCCGACGAAGCCGCGGTCGCCAGCGCCCAGCTCCAGCTCGACTGGAGCCGGATCACCGCGCCGATTGACGGCCGCGTGGGCCTGAAACAGGTTGATATCGGCAACCAAATCTCCAGCGGCGATACCACGGGCATCGTGGTGATCACCCAGACGCACCCTATCGATCTCGTCTTTACCCTGCCGGAAAGCGACATTGCGACGGTGATACAGGCGCAGAAGGCCGGAAAAGCGCTGGTGGTTGAAGCCTGGGATCGCACCAACAAGCAGAAGCTGAGCGAAGGTTCGCTGTTGAGCCTGGATAACCAGATCGATACCACCACCGGCACCATCAAACTTAAAGCACGCTTCAACAATCAGGACGATGCCCTGTTCCCGAATCAGTTCGTCAATGCGCGAATGCTGGTCGCGACAGAAGAAAACGCCGTGGTGATCCCGACGGCGGCCCTGCAAATGGGCAGTGAAGGCAACTTTGTCTGGGTGCTGAATAGCGAAAACAAGGTCAGCAAACACCTGGTGAAAACCGGGATCCAGGACAGTCAGACGGTGGTGATCAGCGCCGGGCTGTCCGCTGGCGACCGCGTCGTAACCGACGGTATTGACCGGCTGACCGAAGGGGCGCAGGTCGAGGTGGTGGAAGCGCAGAATACAGGAGCAAAAGCCTGATGCAGGTGATGCCGCCGAGCTCTACAGGTGGGCCATCACGCCTGTTTATCTTACGTCCGGTTGCGACGACCCTGTTGATGGTGGCGATCCTGCTGGCCGGGATCATTGGCTACCGTTTTCTGCCCGTGTCGGCGCTGCCGGAAGTGGACTACCCGACCATTCAGGTTGTCACCCTCTATCCGGGCGCCAGTCCGGATGTGGTGACGTCCGCCATCACCGCCCCGCTGGAGCGCCAGTTCGGCCAGATGTCTGGCCTGAAGCAGATGTCCTCCCAGAGCTCAGGCGGCGCCTCGGTCGTCACGCTTCAGTTCCAGCTCACGCTGTCGCTGGACGTCGCCGAGCAGGAGGTGCAGGCCGCGATTAACGCCGCCACTAACCTGCTGCCGTCTGACCTGCCGAATCCACCGGTTTACAGCAAGGTCAACCCGGCAGACCCGCCGATCATGACCCTTGCCGTCACCTCCTCCGCCATGCCGATGACGCAGGTGGAAGACATGGTCGAAACCCGCGTGGCGCAAAAGATTTCGCAGGTGACCGGCGTCGGGCTGGTGACGCTGGCGGGCGGTCAACGCCCCGCTGTGCGCGTTAAGCTCAATGCTCAGGCTATTGCCGCGCTGGGGTTAACCAGCGAAACCATTCGCACCGCCATCAGCAGCGCCAACGTCAACTCAGCGAAGGGCTCGCTGGACGGCCCAACCCGTGCGGTCACGCTCTCTGCCAACGACCAGATGCAGTCCGCCGATGAGTACCGCCAGCTGATTGTGGCCTATCAAAACGGCGCGCCGATCCGCCTGGGCGACGTGGCAACCGTCGAACAAGGCGCGGAAAACAGCTGGCTCGGGGCGTGGGCTAATAAGCAGCAGGCGATTGTCATGAACGTTCAGCGCCAGCCGGGCGCGAACATTATTGATACCGCCGACAGCATTCGCACCATGCTGCCGCAGCTGGTGGAAAGCCTGCCAAAATCGGTGAGCGTGAAAGTGCTTTCTGACCGCACCACGAATATTCGCGCCTCGGTGTCAGACACCCAGTTCGAGCTGATGCTGGCGATTGCGCTGGTGGTGATGATCATCTACCTGTTCCTGCGCAACGTTCCGGCAACCATCATTCCCGCCGTCGCCGTGCCGCTCTCGCTGGTCGGGACGTTTGCGGTGATGGTGTTCCTCGACTTTTCGATTAATAACCTGACGCTGATGGCGCTCACCATCGCCACCGGGTTCGTGGTGGACGATGCCATCGTGGTCATCGAGAACATCTCGCGCTATATCGAAAAAGGTGAAAAGCCCTTAGCCGCCGCGCTGAAGGGCGCAGGAGAAATTGGCTTTACCATTATCTCGCTCACCTTCTCGCTGATTGCGGTGCTGATCCCGCTGCTGTTTATGGGGGATATCGTCGGGCGGCTGTTCCGCGAGTTTGCCGTGACGCTGGCGGTCGCCATTCTGATCTCTGCCGTGGTGTCGCTGACGCTAACGCCGATGATGTGCGCCCGCATGCTGAGCCACGAGTCCTTGCGCAAGCAAAACCGCTTCTCGCGCGCCTCCGAGCGGATGTTCGAGCGCATTATCGCCGCCTACGGCCGCGTGCTGGCGAAAGTCCTGAACCATCCGTGGGCAACGCTCGGCGTGGCGCTCGGCACCCTGGCGCTCAGCGTCATGCTGTGGATTTTCATTCCGAAAGGCTTCTTCCCGATTCAGGACAACGGCATTATTCAGGGCACGCTTCAGGCGCCGCAGACGGTCTCCTTCGCCAACATGGCGCAGCGCCAGCAGCAGGTGTCTGAGATCATCATGAAAGATCCGGCGGTGGAAAGCCTGACTGCCTACGTGGGCGTGGACGGCACCAACCCGTCGCTCAACAGCGCGCGCCTGCAAATTAACCTTAAACCGCTCGATGACCGCGACGATCGCGTCAACGCGGTAATTGAGCGACTGCAAAGCGCGGTGGCGCGCGTGCCGGGCATTGAGCTGTATCTGCAACCGATCCAGGATTTAACCATTGATACGCAGGTGAGCCGCACGCAGTACCAGTTTACGCTGCAGGCCACCTCGCTTGATGCACTCAGCACCTGGGTGCCGCAGCTGGTGGATAAGCTGAAAGCACTGCCGCAGGTTTCTGACGTCAGCAGCGACTGGCAGGATAAAGGGCTGGCGGCGTACGTGAACGTCAACCGCGACACCGCCAGCCGTCTGGGCATTACCATGTCCGACGTGGATAACGCCCTGTATAACGCCTTTGGTCAGCGGCTGATCTCCACCATTTACACCCAGGCCAACCAGTATCGCGTGGTGCTGGAACATAACACCGAGAACACGCCCGGGCTTGCCGCGCTGGACTCAATACGCCTGACCAGCAAAGACGGCGGGATTGTGCCGCTCAGCGCCATTGCCAGCGTGGAAGAGCGCCACACCCCGCTGTCGATTAACCATCTCGATCAGTTCCCGTCCACCACCATTTCGTTCAACGTGCCGGACGGGTATTCGCTGGGCGAAGCGGTGGAGGCCATTCTGGGCGCGGAGAAAGAACTCAGCTTCCCGTCCGATATTCAGACCCAGTTCCAGGGCAGTACGCTGGCGTTCCAGGCCGCGCTGGGCAGCACCGTCTGGCTGATTGTCGCGGCGGTGGTGGCGATGTATATCGTGCTTGGCGTGCTGTATGAGAGTTTCATCCACCCGATCACCATCCTCTCCACCCTGCCGACAGCGGGCGTGGGGGCGCTGCTGGCGCTGATGCTGGCGGGGAGCGAACTGGACGTGATTGCGATCATCGGCATCATCCTGCTTATCGGCATCGTGAAGAAAAACGCCATCATGATGATCGACTTTGCGCTGGCCGCCGAGCGCGAGCAGGGTATGGCGCCGCGCGAGGCCATTTACCAGGCCTGCCTGCTGCGTTTTCGCCCGATCCTGATGACCACTCTCGCCGCCCTGCTGGGCGCACTGCCGCTGATGCTGAGCACCGGCGTGGGGGCCGAACTGCGCCGTCCGCTGGGCATCGGCATGGTCGGCGGTCTGCTCGTGAGCCAGGTGCTGACGCTGTTTACCACGCCGGTTATCTACCTGCTGTTTGACCGTCTGGCCCTGTGGACAAAAAGCCGCTTCCCGAAACGTGAAGAGGAGGCGTAAGTGAAGTTTTTCGCCCTCTTCATTTACCGTCCTGTAGCGACGATTTTACTCTCCGTCGCTATCACTCTGTGCGGCGTGCTCGGCTTCCGGCTGCTGCCGGTGGCCCCGCTACCGCAGGTCGATTTCCCGGTGATCATGGTCAGCGCCTCGCTGCCGGGTGCCTCGCCGGAAACCATGGCCTCATCGGTGGCGACGCCGCTTGAGCGATCGCTTGGGCGAATTGCCGGGGTTAACGAGATGACCTCCAGCAGTTCGCTGGGCAGCACGCGCATCATTCTGGAATTTAACTTCGACCGGGATATCAACGGTGCGGCGCGCGACGTGCAGGCTGCGATTAACGCCGCCCAAAGCCTGCTGCCGAGCGGCATGCCGAGCCGTCCAACCTACCGCAAGGCCAACCCGTCCGATGCGCCGATCATGATCCTGACGCTTACGTCAGAGACCTACTCCCAGGGCGAGCTGTACGATTTTGCCTCCACCCAGCTGGCGCAAACCATCGCCCAGATTGACGGCGTGGGCGACGTGGACGTCGGCGGCAGCTCCTTGCCCGCCGTGCGCGTGGGGCTGAATCCGCAGGCGCTGTTTAATCAGGGCGTGTCGCTGGACGACGTGCGATCCGCCATCAGCAACGCCAACGTGCGTAAGCCGCAGGGTGCGATCGAGGACAGCAGCCACCGCTGGCAGATCCAGACCAACGACGAGCTGAAAACCGCCGCCGAGTATCAGCCGTTGATTATTCACTACAACAACGGCGCGGCGGTGCGCCTGAGCGACGTCGCCAGCGTCACCGATTCGGTGCAGGACGTGCGTAACGCCGGGATGACCAATGCCAAACCGGCGATTTTGCTGATGATCCGCAAGCTGCCGGAAGCCAACATCATTCAGACGGTGAACAGCATCCGCGCGCGGCTGCCGGAGCTTCAGGAAACCATTCCGGCGGCCATCGATCTCCAGATTGCGCAGGACCGCTCCCCCACCATCCGCGCCTCGCTTGAAGAGGTAGAGCAAACGCTGATCATCTCCGTCGCGCTGGTAATTCTGGTGGTGTTCCTGTTCCTGCGCTCGGGGCGCGCCACGCTGATCCCGGCGGTAGCGGTCCCGGTATCGCTGATAGGCACCTTTGCCGCCATGTACCTGTGCGGGTTTAGCCTTAACAACCTGTCGCTGATGGCGCTGACGATTGCTACCGGGTTTGTGGTGGATGACGCCATCGTGGTGCTGGAGAATATCTCGCGTCATCTGGAAGCGGGCATGAAGCCGCTCCAGGCGGCGCTTCAGGGGACGCGCGAAGTGGGCTTCACGGTCCTGTCCATGAGCCTGTCGCTGGTGGCGGTGTTCCTGCCGCTGCTGCTGATGGGCGGCCTGCCGGGGCGACTGCTGCGCGAATTTGCCGTCACGCTCTCCGTCGCCATTGGTATCTCACTGGTGATTTCGCTGACGCTAACGCCGATGATGTGCGGCTGGATGCTAAAGCGCAGCCAACCACACTCACAGCCGCGCAGGAAAGGCTTTGGCCACGTCCTGATGGCGATGCAGTCCGGCTACGGCAAATCGCTGAAATGGGTGCTGAACCACACGCGTATTGTCGGGCTGGTGCTTATCGCCACCATCGGGCTCAACGTCTGGATGTATATCACCATCCCGAAAACCTTCTTCCCGGAGCAGGATACCGGCGTGCTGATGGGCGGTATTCAGGCAGACCAGAGCATTTCGTTCCAGGCGATGCGCGGCAAGCTTCAGGACTTTATGAAAATCATCCGGGAAGATCCGGCCGTAGACAACGTTACCGGCTTTACCGGCGGCTCGCGCGTTAACAGCGGGATGATGTTTATTACCCTTAAGCCGCGCGGTGAACGTCACGAAACGGCGCAGCAGATCATTGACCGCTTGCGGGTGAAGCTCGCCAAAGAGCCGGGGGCAAACCTGTTTTTGATGGCCGTTCAGGATATCCGCGTCGGCGGACGACAGGCTAACGCCAGCTATCAGTACACCCTGCTCTCGGATGACTTAGCCGCCCTGCGCGAGTGGGAGCCGAAGATCCGTAAAGCGCTGGCCGCGCTGCCGCAGCTGGCGGACGTGAACTCCGACAGCCAGAACAACGGCGCGGAGATGGCGCTCACCTACGATCGTGAAACTATGGCCCGCCTGGGCATTAACGTGGAGGCGGCCAACAGCCTGCTTAACAACGCCTTCGGGCAGCGTGAAGTCTCCACCATCTATCAGCCGATGAACCAGTACAAGGTGGTAATGGAAGTTGATCCGCGCTACACCCAGGACATCAGCGCGCTGGACAAGATGTTTGTGATCAATGATGACGGCAAGGCGATCCCGCTGTCGTACTTCGCCAGCTGGCAGCCGTCGAACGCGCCGCTGTCGGTGAACCACCAGGGGCTTTCCGCCGCCTCGACCGTGTCGTTTAACCTGCCAACCGGCTCGTCGCTGTCTGAGGCCAGCGATGCCATTAACCGCGCCATGACCCAGCTCGGGGTGCCCTCCTCCGTGCGCGGCAGCTTTGCCGGTACGGCGCAGGTGTTCCAGGACACCATGAACTCGCAGGTCATTTTGATCCTGGCGGCCATTGCCACGGTGTACATCGTGCTGGGCGTGCTGTATGAAAGCTACGTGCACCCGTTGACCATTCTCTCCACGCTTCCCTCTGCGGGCGTGGGGGCGCTGCTGGCGCTGGAGCTGTTCGGTGCTCCATTCAGCCTCATCGCGCTCATTGGGATCATGCTATTAATAGGTATTGTGAAGAAAAACGCGATAATGATGGTCGACTTTGCCCTGGATGCCCAGCGTAACGGCAACCTGACGCCGGACGAGGCGATATTCCAGGCCTGTCTGCTGCGTTTTCGCCCGATCATGATGACTACGCTGGCCGCGCTGTTCGGCGCACTGCCGCTGGTCATATCCGGCGGTGACGGCTCTGAACTGCGCCAGCCGCTGGGGATCACGATCGTTGGCGGCCTGGTAATGAGCCAGTTGCTGACGCTCTACACCACGCCGGTAGTCTATCTGTTCTTTGACCGCCTGCGGCTGCGTTTTTCGCGTAAAAAGAGAACCACGGTGACCGAGTAAATGACCGACCTACCCAGTAACGTTCGCTGGCAATTGTGGATCGTCGCGTTCGGCTTCTTTATGCAGTCGCTGGACACGACCATCGTGAACACAGCCCTCCCCTCAATGGCGAAAAGCCTGGGGGAGAGCCCGCTGCACATGCATATGGTGATTGTCGCCTACGTGCTGACGGTCGCCGTGATGCTGCCCGCCAGCGGCTGGCTGGCGGATAAAGTGGGCGTACGGAACATCTTCTTCACCGCCATTGTGCTGTTTACCACCGGGTCGCTGTTTTGCGCCCAGGCCAATACCCTCGACCAGCTGGTGATGGCGCGCGTGCTACAGGGCGTCGGCGGCGCGATGATGGTGCCCGTCGGGCGGTTAACGGTGATGAAAATTGTTCCGCGCGCGCAGTATATGGCGGCGATGACCTTCGTCACCCTGCCCGGTCAAGTCGGCCCGCTGCTGGGCCCGGCGCTGGGCGGTATTCTGGTGGAGTATGCCTCCTGGCACTGGATCTTCCTGATCAACCTGCCGGTCGGTATTATCGGCGCGATTGCCACCCTGACGCTGATGCCGAACTATAAAATGCAGACCCGGCGCTTTGATTTCTTTGGCTTCATCCTGCTGGCAGCTGGCATGGCGACGCTCACCCTGGCGCTCGACGGGCAAAAAGGGCTGGGGATCTCCTCCCTGTCGCTCGCCCTGCTGGTAGCGCTGGGTGTCACCGCCATTCTCTGGTATCTGTGGCATGCCAGAGGCAACGCTAACGCGCTGTTTAGCCTGAACCTGTTCAAGAATCCCACCTACCGTCTTGGTCTGTTCGGCAGCTTTGCCGGACGCATCGGCAGCGGCATGTTGCCGTTTATGACGCCGGTATTTTTACAGATTGGGATGGGCTTCTCGCCGTTCCATGCCGGGCTGATGATGATCCCGATGGTGCTCGGCAGCATGGGGATGAAGCGTATTGTGGTGCAGGTGGTAAACCGCTTTGGCTATCGCCGGGTGCTGGTGGCCGCCACGCTCGGGCTGGCGCTGGTTAGTCTGCTGTTTATGGCCGTGGCGCTGCTGGGCTGGTACTACATCCTGCCGCTGGTGCTGTTCTGCCAGGGGATCATCAACTCCATGCGCTTCTCGTCGATGAACACCCTGACGCTGAAAGATCTGCCGGACGAACTGGCGAGCAGTGGTAACAGCCTGCTGTCGATGATTATGCAGCTCTCCATGAGCGTGGGGGTCACGGTCGCCGGATTGCTGCTCGGCATGTACGGTCAGCACCATCTCAGCGCCGACACCCCCGTCGCGCATCAGGTCTTTTTATACACTTACCTCAGCATGGCGGTAATTATCGCCCTGCCCGCTTTTATCTTTGCCAGAGTACCGAATGACACGACCAAAAACGTTGTGATCCGACGCGGCAAAAGGAGTGCACCATGAAATTCTGGCGTCCGGGGATCACCGGTAAGCTTTTTGTAGCGATTTTCGCCACCTGTATCGTCCTGCTGATTACCATGCACTGGGCGGTGCGGGTCAGCTTTGAGCGCGGCTTTATTGACTACATCAAGCACGGTAACGAACAGCGTTTACAGGGCTTAAGCGACGCGCTGGGGGAACAGTATAGCCTGCACGGTAACTGGCGTTTTCTGCGCAATAACGATCGTTTTATATTTCAAATTCTGCGCTCGCTGGAGCACGATAATGACGACGACCGCCCGGGGCCGGGCATGCCGCCGCACGGCTGGCGCACCCAGTTCTGGGTGATCGATCAGGAGATGCACGTGCTCGTTGGCCCGCGCTCGCCGGTACCGCCGGACGGTACAAAGCGCGCCATTACCTCGAACGGCGCCACGGTGGGCTGGGTTATTGCCTCGCCGGTCGAGCGGCTGACGCGCAACACCGACATCAACTTTGACCGCCAGCAGCGCCAGACCAGTTGGCTGATTGTCGCGCTTTCTACCCTGCTTGCGGCGCTCGCCACCTTCCCGCTGGCGCGCGGCCTGCTGGCGCCGGTTAAACGCCTGGTGGAAGGCACGCATAAGCTGGCGGCGGGTGATTTCTCGACCCGCGTGGACACCCGCAGTCAGGATGAACTGGGCAAGCTGGCGCAGGACTTCAACCAGCTCGCCAGCACGCTGGAGAAAAACCAGCAGATGCGCCGCGACTTTATGGCCGACATTTCGCACGAGCTGCGCACCCCACTGGCGGTGCTGCGCGGCGAGCTGGAGGCCATTCAGGACGGCGTGCGCCAGTTTACGCCCGAATCGGTGGCCTCTCTGCAGGCGGAGGTGGGTACACTCACCAAGCTGGTGGATGACCTCCACCAGCTCTCCATGTCTGACGAAGGCGCGCTGGCCTACCAGAAAGCGCCGGTGGACGTGATTAACATTCTGGAAGTGATCAGCGGCGCGTTCCGTGAGCGCTTTGCCAGCCGCGACCTGAAAATCGACCTCTCCCTGCCGGACAGCGCGGTGGTGTTTGGCGACAAAGACCGGCTGATGCAGCTGTTTAACAACCTGCTGGAAAACAGCCTGCGCTACACCGACAGCGGCGGCGGGTTGCATATCTCCGGCAAGCAGGAGAACGGGCGCTTTGCCCTGACCTTTGCGGACTCCGCCCCTGGCGTGAAGGATGCGCAGCTGGAAAAACTGTTCGAGCGCTTCTATCGCACCGAAGGTTCACGCAACCGCGCCAGCGGGGGCTCCGGCCTTGGGCTGGCGATTTGCGTAAACATTGTGGAGGCGCATGGTGGCACCATCCGCGCCGCCCATTCGCCTTTTGGCGGGGTTAGCATTACAGTAGAGTTACCTCTGGAACGGGATTTATCGAGGGAAGCATGACCGAGTTACCGATTGACGACAACACACCGCGTATTTTGATCGTGGAAGACGAGCCTAAACTTGGGCAACTGCTGATCGACTATTTACGTGCCGCGAGCTATGCGCCAACGCTTATCAGCCACGGCGACCAGGTGCTGCCCTACGTGCGCCAGACGCCGCCGGATCTGATCCTGCTGGATCTGATGCTGCCGGGTACTGACGGCCTGACCCTGTGCCGGGAAATTCGTCGTTTCTCCGATGTGCCCATCGTGATGGTGACGGCCAAAATCGAAGAGATCGACCGCCTGCTGGGGCTCGAAATCGGCGCCGACGATTACATCTGCAAGCCTTACAGCCCGCGGGAGGTGGTCGCTCGCGTGAAAACCATCCTCCGCCGCTGCAAGCCGCAGCGTGAATTGCAGGTGCTGGATGCACAAAGCCCGCTGATCGTCGACGAAAGCCGCTTCCAGGCGAGCTGGCGCAGCAAACTATTGGATCTCACCCCAGCGGAGTTCCGCCTGCTGAAAACCCTCTCCCACGAGCCGGGAAAAGTGTTTTCCCGCGAGCAGCTGCTCAACCATCTGTATGACGATTACCGCGTGGTGACCGACCGCACCATCGACAGCCACATCAAAAACCTGCGCCGTAAGCTGGAGGCGCTGGACGCCGACCAGTCGTTTATTCGCGCGGTGTACGGCGTGGGGTATCGCTGGGAAGCGGATGCGTGCAGGATTGCCTAGTCAGTTGCGGGACAATCCAGGCCGGGTAAGGCGAAGCCGTCACCCGGCACAAGAACTTTACCTCCCCGCCCCGCAGCGCTACAATGCCCGCCCTTAAAGTGGGGGATCTCCCCTTACCGCTGCACCTGGTGCACGCGGATCTGACCTGTCATCAGAACGAGAACAAACATGTTTAAACCGGAACTCCTTTCCCCGGCGGGAACGCTGCAAAATATGCGTTACGCTTTCGCCTATGGCGCCGACGCCGTCTACGCGGGCCAGCCGCGCTATTCGCTGCGCGTGCGTAACAACGAATTCAACCACGAGAATCTTCAGCTCGGCATCAATGAAGCGCATGCCCTGGGCAAAAAATTCTACGTGGTGGTGAACATCGCGCCGCACAACGCCAAGCTGAAAACGTTCATTCGTGACCTTAAGCCGGTCGTGGAGATGGGGCCGGACGCGCTGATCATGTCGGACCCGGGTTTAATCATGCTGGTTCGGGAGAACTTCCCTGATATGGACATTCACCTCTCGGTGCAGGCTAACGCCGTCAACTGGGCAACGGTGAAATTCTGGAAGCAGATGGGGCTGACCCGCGTCATTCTGTCTCGCGAGCTGTCTCTCGAAGAGATCGAAGAGATCCGCACCCAGGTGCCGGATATGGAGATCGAAATCTTCGTTCACGGCGCGCTGTGCATGGCCTACTCCGGCCGCTGCCTGCTCTCTGGCTATATCAACAAGCGTGACCCGAACCAGGGCACCTGCACCAACGCCTGCCGCTGGGAATATAACGTTCAGGAAGGCAAAGAGGATGACATCGGTAACATCGTGCATAAACACGAGCCGATCCCGGTCACCAACGTTGAGCCAACGCTGGGTATCGGCGCGCCTACCGACAGCGTGTTTATGATCGAAGAAGCCAAACGTCCGGGTGAGTACATGACCGCCTTCGAAGACGAGCACGGCACCTATATCATGAACTCGAAGGATCTGCGCGCCATCGCGCACGTGGAGCGTTTAACCCAGATGGGCGTGCACTCCCTAAAAATCGAAGGCCGCACCAAGTCCTATTACTACTGCGCTCGTACCGCGCAGGTGTATCGCAAAGCCATCGACGATGCCGCCGCCGGTAAACCGTTCGACACCAGCCTGCTGGAAACGCTGGAAGGTCTGGCGCATCGCGGTTATACCGAAGGTTTCCTGCGTCGACATACCCACGACGACTACCAGAACTACGAGCATGGCTATTCGATTTCCGAACGCCAGCAGTTTGTAGGCGACTTCACCGGCGAGCGTAAAGGCCCGCTGGCCGCTGTCGCCGTAAAAAACAAATTCACTAAAGGCGACAGCCTGGAGCTGATGACGCCGCAGGGCAACATGAACTTCCGCCTGGAGCATCTGGAAAACAAAAAAGGTGAGGCGATTGAGGTCGCACCTGGCGACGGCCATGTGGTCTGGCTGCCGGTTCCTGAAGAAGTAGAGCTGGAGTTTGCGCTGCTGATGCGCAATTTTGAAGGTGAAAATACCCGAAATCCGCACGGCAAATAGTCAATCAACGGGATTTTTTCACGCTGGGATAATTCTTAGAATCGGATCACATACCGCTTCGTTCAATACGGGTATTATCCCCCCGCTGAAAAACATAACCCATAAATGCTAGCTGTACCAGGAACCACCTCCTTAGCCTGCGTAATCTCCCTTACGCGGGCTTATTTTTTTGTTAACTCCTGAGATTTTTCCCCCTGATAAATATGGCGTTGCATTGACCCGGGAAAGGTTTGTGTCAGCATTAGGCGTATCATCTAAGCAAATCGAACGAACAAAGGATCCTAATCACATTTTTAATGGATTTGAGAGGGATGAACACTATTCGGAACATTCCTAATTTTAAGTGTTAACAGGACCTTTACTCTTGATTTATTAACAATCAACGTTTCACACGGACGGAGAGATGAAGTGACATTCACAGGACAACTTTCAAAGGATCTTCCAGATTACGAACTCGCACGCAGTCCTGGTCTTGCCTCTGGCGGCGATATAAATTTCACAGCACTTGCAGGTCAACTGGACTGCAGCAGAAATTTTAGCCAGGCCGGGATTATCTACTCAGACGGTACACGTCAGTGGCTAGTACGGCCATCAAGAAGGATTGCGACACCAAACGCAAGCTCGGTTAGTCATGTAGTCATAACCAAAGTAAATGCCTCACAAGTTAACCCCGTTCACGCAACAACGGCTACGATTCAGTCCCCTTCCCTGGCGACTGAAATTGGTTCAACGGCAATTTCCTGCGGAGCCGCAATTCTTACTGTTGTACTTGCGGCAGGGGCCGGTATGGCTATACCTCTCACTGCAGGGTCTTCCGGTGCTATAGCCGCTGTGATTTTAGCCGGTGGTGTAGCAACTGGAATTCAATGTGCAAATGGGCTTAGCCGACTATCGTTGATTGCGATGAATCATGATGACTACGTTGCGTGGATGGACTCCCAGGAGTGGTATACAGCAACCAACACAGCCCTGGATGCGATTTCTCTTGCCGGGGCTGCTGCGGGTTTAAAAAGCGCTGCATTAACATATCGCCTTCTTAACCGTTCATCGTCTGAGAGTTTGCTCTCCTTATTACAAAAAATGAGCCGGGCCGACCGTACGCGATTAACAGAGGAGATTATTCGTATCCGCAATCCCGGCATCTCGAATTCAGGTGTAAAAGCAGCAATGAAGGCAGGAGTGTATCCCAAACGTTATCCGTCATAAGCGTTGCAGTTGCTCTTACAGCGTGAGTTGCTGAATACCATTTCAAATTCTTCTGCCTTCGTTGGAAGTGCCATCTCAGGAAATATCAGAAATCCACAGAATGTTGCACAAACGGGTAAATACATTTTTGGTTTAATTCAGTCTTTTTCATTTACAGGAAGTTATTGACCCGTCCATGATGAAATACATTAAAGATAGCCTTGCTTTAAGTGCTTTGGTTAAAAGTAAAATGGCGACCGATGATCTCAACCAGCTTGAAACATTAAAAGAACAGTTAAAAGATCGGTTCGGCGTTCCTGTGGGCGTCCATATGACAGGAATTCCTTTGGCAGTGAGCACGTTACTGGCTATTTTTTGCTACGCCATGCTGCAAGTGTCCCTCTGGTTGTTGCTGTTTCGCTGGCTCGGCTTACCCGAATTTAAGGTTATGATGGGAGTATTCATTGCAGCGATTGTGTATTGTCTGGTAGTGATGAGCACGATGTTTCTGACTACACGAGGTTCTTTACCTGGATATAAACTGCATATTTTCGTCATTACGCTGACAGGCATAATGAGCATCATTTATTTCATCTGGACGGGGATTTCGCTTTTATTCGGCCCTGTTGAGAACTACACACCGCAAATAACCTCTTTGCTGGGGCTGGGATGTTTCTTTTTGAACATTATGTGGATGAATTCATCGATTTTTTACCGCTCCATTGCGCTAACGCTACATAATCGGGTCTGGCGTAAGCAGCTCAAAATCGAGGCAAGGCCAATGTCACACCTCAAACGTTGACCACAATAGTCAATTGAGCGGCAGTAGTATGCACTGTAAGCGCTACGGGGTTCTTTAGTCGATTTCAAAGCCCTTACGCGGGCTTATTTTTTGCCTTTCATCCTGTTCTTACCCGCTTTTTCCCTCTCTGGGATACACTCTTTCTATAGCTAAAAAAGGGAGCAACCCGGATGGCAACCTATCCAGACAGTTTATTAATTCTTAACGGCAAGAGTGCAGGCAACGATCTGCTGCGCCAGGCGATTACCGAATTGCGTGAAGACGGAGCATGCATACACGTGCGAGTAACGTTTGAAAAAGGCGATGCGGCGCGCTACATCGACGAGGGCATCAGGTTAGGTGTTCAGACCATCATTTCCGGCGGCGGCGACGGAACGATCAACGAGATCGCCGGTGCGCTCATTGACCTCAACGCCGCAGCGCGCCCGGCGATGGGGATTTTACCGCTCGGTACCGCCAACGATTTTGCCACCAGCGCCGGTATTCCGGAGGATGTAGGCAAAGCGCTACAGCTGGCCATTCTCGGTAAGGCTACCGCCGTCGATATTGCTCAGGTGAATGAAAAAACCTGCTTTATTAATATGGCGACCGGCGGTTTCGGCACGCGCATTACCAGCGAAACGCCCGAAAAACTCAAGGCGGCGCTGGGCGGCGTATCATATTTGATCCACGGCCTGATGCGCATGGACACCCTCAAGCCCGACAGCTGTGAAATCCAAGGTGAAAACTTCCACTGGCAGGGCGACGCGCTGGTGATTGGTATCGGCAATGGGCGTCAGGCAGGCGGCGGACAGCAGCTTTGCCCGGAAGCGCTGATTAATGACGGTCAATTACAGCTGCGCATTTTTACCGGTGACGGGCTGCTGCCGGCGCTGTTTACGACGCTGACGCAGCCAGAGGAGAGCCCCAATATCATCGACGGGAAATCCGCGTGGTTTGAAGTGATCGCCCCACACGGCATGACCTTTAACCTCGACGGAGAGCCGCTCAGCGGCGAGCGATTCCGCATTGAGGTGTTGCCCGGGGCGTTGCAGTGCCGGTTGCCGCCGGACTGTCAGCTTTTGCGCTGATGTGTTGCCGGGTGGCGGCCCTCTTCCCGTATGCACTGAACAGTCCCCTCTCCCCGTTGGGGAGAGGGTTAGGGTGAGGGGAAAAGACTTAAGCGATCGTGACCTTACTGTCCAGATAGACGTCCTGAACCGCGTTGATCAGCTTCACGCCGTCGGCCATAGATTTTTTGAACGCCTTACGGCCGAGGATCAGCCCCATGCCGCCCGCGCGTTTGTTAATCACCGCCGTGCGCACCGCGTCGGTCAGATCGGTTTCACCGCCTGCCGCACCGCCGGAGTTAATCAGCCCGGCGCGGCCCATATAGCAGTTCGCCAGCTGGTAGCGCACCAGATCGATCGGGTTGTCGCTAGTCAGCTTGCTGTAGACGCGGTCGTCGGTATAGCCAAAGTTCACCGCTTTATAGCCGCCGTTATTCTCGGCCATTTTCTGCTTCACGATGTCCGCGCCGATGGTCGCCGCAAGGTGGTTTGCCTGACCGGTCAGATCCGCAGACACGTGGTAATCCACACCGTCTTTTTTGAACGAGCCGTTACGCAGATAGGCCCACAGCACGGTTACCATGCCCAGCTCGTGGGCGCGCTCGAACGCCGCGGAGATCTCTTCTATCTGACGACGCGACTGTTCAGAACCGAAATAGATGGTTGCCCCGACCGCCACCGCACCCATATTGAACGCCTGCTCGACGCTGGCGTAGAGCGTCTGGTCGTATTCGGTTGGGTAGCTCAGGGTTTCGTTGTGGTTCAGCTTAACGAGGAACGGAATGCGGTGGGCATAGCGACGCGACACGGAGGCCAGCACGCCGTAGGTGGAGGCCACGCAGTTACAGCCCGCCTCAATCGCCAGCTCGACGATATTTTTCGGATCAAAATAGAGCGGGTTCGCGGCAAACGATGCCCCCGCAGAGTGTTCAACGCCCTGGTCAACGGGCAGAATAGAGAGGTACCCGGTTCCGCCCAGGCGGCCGGTATTATAAAGCGTCTGCATGTTTCGCAGTACGGCAGGAGGACGGTTGTTGTCGACCATGACGCGGTCTACGTAATCATGGCCAGGCAGATAAAGCTGGTCGGCTGGAATGGTCATACAACGATGCTGTAAAAGGCTGTCGGCGTCTTTGCCAAGCAGCTGCGCAATATCAGTCATAGTGATGCTCCCGTATGTCCGACATGATGTCGGAGCGTGTGATCCAAGCCCACGTTTTTGCAGGCAGACTAAGCCTGGTACCGACTTAACCTATTTTCCACCATTTGCAACTTTTTTAAGCACAATCTGCTGGCTCGTTTCATGTACAACATTTTTGTTACACTGATCAAACAATCGCCTTAAAGGTATTTAAAAGGTATTATCACATGGTATGTTACATGCGTACCTCTGACATGCAGGATTAAAAAATGAAAACGAAAGTCCAACTGTCATTCATGATGTTTGTTGAATGGTTTATCTGGGGCGCGTGGTTTGTGCCGCTGTGGCTGTGGCTGAGCAAGAGCGGGTTTTCCGCTGGGGAAATTGGCTGGTCCTATGCCTGTACCGCTATTGCCGCGATCCTCTCTCCTATCCTGGTCGGCTCGCTGACCGACCGTTTCTTCGCCGCCCAGAAAGTGCTGGCCGTGCTGATGTTCGCTGGCGCGATTCTGATGTATTTCGCAGCACAGCAAACCCAGTTCAGCACCTTCTTCCCGCTGCTGCTGGCCTACTCCCTGACCTATATGCCGACCATCGCGCTGACGAACAGCATCGCTTTTGCGAACGTCGATGACGTGGAGGCTGATTTCCCGCGCATCCGCGTGATGGGCACCATCGGCTGGATTGCCTCCGGCCTGGCGTGCGGCTTCCTGCCGCAGATGATGGGCTATAGCGACATCTCTGACACCAATATCCCGCTGCTGATGACCGCTGCCAGCTCCCTTCTGCTCGGCGTCTTCGCACTTTTCCTGCCGAATACCCCGCCGAAGAGCACCGGCAAGCTGGATATCAAAGTGATGCTGGGGCTGGATGCGCTGATCCTGCTGCGCGATAAAAACTTCCTGGTGTTCTTCTTCTGCTCATTCCTGTTCGCCATGCCGCTGGCTTTCTACTACATCTTTGCCAACGGCTATCTCACCGAAGTGGGGATGAAAAACGCCACCGGCTGGATGACCCTCGGCCAGTTCTCTGAAATCTTCTTCATGCTCGCTCTGCCGTTCTTTACCAAACGCTTTGGTATTAAGAAGGTCTTGCTGCTGGGGCTGATCACCGCCGCCATTCGCTACGGCTTCTTTGTTTACGGCGGCGCCGAACAATACTTCACCTACGCCCTGCTGTTCCTCGGCATTCTGCTGCACGGCGTAAGCTATGACTTCTATTACGTCACCGCGTACATCTACGTGGATAAAAAAGCGCCCGTGCATATGCGCAACGCGGCGCAGGGCTTGATCACGCTGTGCTGTCAGGGCTTTGGTAGCCTGCTGGGTTACCGTCTCGGCGGCGTGATGATGGAAAAAATGTTCGCCTATAAAGAGCCGGTGAATGGGCTGACCTTCAACTGGGCCGGAATGTGGACGTTTGGTGCAATCATGATTGTAGTGATTGCCGTGCTGTTTATGCTGTTTTTCCGCGAATCGGATAAAGAGATCACCGCAATTGAGGTGGTTGATGGCGATACCGCGCTGACACGAGGGGAAGTTAAATGAAACAAGACCGTATTCTCGGTGCTCTTTACGGGCAGGCGTTAGGGGATGCGATGGGGATGCCGTCTGAACTGTGGCCGCGCAAGCGGGTGAAAGCGCACTTCGGCTGGATCGACCGTTTCTTACCCGGCCCGGCTGAGAATAATGCCGCCTGCTACTTTAATCAGGCCGAATTTACGGATGATACGTCGATGGCGCTGTGCCTGGCCGACGCGATTATCGAATGCGACGGGGAAATTAATCCTGACGTTATCGGTAAGCATATTCTGGACTGGGCGCTGGATTTTGACGCGTTCAATAAGAATGTGCTCGGCCCGACCTCCAAAATTGCCCTGAACGCCATCCGTGACGGCAAGCCGGTGAGCGAGCTGGAAAATAACGGCGTCACCAACGGGGCGGCGATGCGCGCCTCCCCGCTGGGATGCCTGCTACCGGCCACGCGTCTGGCACATTTTGTTGAACAGGTTGCGTTAGCCTCCAGCCCGACCCATAAATCGGATCTCGCCATCGCCGGTGCGGTGGTGATCGCGTGGGCGGTTTCACGCGCTATCGACGGCGAGCGCTGGCAGAACATCGCCGATGCCCTGCCGGGTATTGCCCGTGCGGCGCAGGAGGCGAACACCACCACCTTCAGCGCATCGCTTTCCGCTCGTATTGAGCTGGCCCTGAAAACCGTGCGCGAAGCCAACGGTACGGAGACCGCCAGCGAGCAGATCTATCAGCTTATTGGCGCGGGCACGAGCACACTGGAGTCCGTTCCGGCGGCGATTGCGATGGTCGAACTCGCGGGCACCGATCCGAACCGCTGCGCGGTGTTATGCGCTAACCTGGGCGGTGATACTGACACTATCGGCGCGATGGCAACGGCCATCTGTGGCGCGCTGCACGGTGTACAGGCCATTGATCCGGCGCTTAAAAGCGAACTTGATGCCGTAAACCAGCTTGATTTCGGACGCTACTGCGAAAAACTGCTGCACTTCCGGGAGCAAAGGGAGGGCGTATGAGTGCTTTTGCCCGCCGTCTCGAAACCCTTCACGCTACGCGCCCCGTAACGGTGCTCGGCGCGGCGGTCATCGACGTGATTGCCGACGCCTACGCCCTGCCCTGGCGCGGGTGTGATATCGAGCTGAAGCAACAGGGAGTGAATATTGGCGGCTGCGCGCTGAATATCGCCATCGCCCTCAAGCGGCTCGGCATTGCAGCGCAAAACGCGCTTCCCGTTGGCCACGGCGTGTGGGCCGATATTATCCGTAATGCCATGGCGAAGCAGGATCTGCACAGCGCCGTGGAAGCGGAAACGGGCGATAACGGCTGGTGCCTGGCGCTGGTGGAGCCTGATGGTGAACGGACCTTCATGTCGTTTAGCGGTGTGGAGAATCAGTGGCAGCAACGCTGGCTGGATGGGTTGAGCGTGCCGGAGAAAAGCCTGGTCTATTTGTCCGGCTACCAGCTGGCGTCGCCCAGCGGCGAGCTGCTGACGGCCTGGGTGGAACGTCTTCAGGATGTGACGCTCTTTATCGATTTCGGTCCGCGCATCGCGGATATTCCCGACCCGCTGATGGCGCGGATTATGGCCCGTAAACCGGTTGTCTCGCTCAATCGGCAGGAGGCGGAACTTGCCGCCGAATGGCTTGGCGTGAACGTGGAACAGCTCGGCACTCAGTGGCAGCAACGGTTTGGCGCTGCGCTAATCGTACGCCATGATAAAGACGGGGCGGTCTGGTACGACGCTGACGCTTCCGGACACGTTCCGGCGTTTCCTGCTACCGTCGTCGATACCATCGGTGCCGGTGACAGCCATGCGGGAGGTACCCTTGCCGGGCTGGCTGCGGGATGGTCACTGCCAGAGTCGGTACAGCTTGGCAATGCCGTGGCCGCCTGGGTAGTCAGCCATCGCGGTGGAGACTGCGCCCCCACGCGCGAGGCCCTACTCCTCGCACACAAAGACGTATAGGTCGCTGCGGCAGTAGCTGATGCTGTACTCAATTGGCCGCTGCTGTTGATCGAGCGCGACTTGCTTGATCACCAGCACCGGTATCTTATCGTCCATCTTGATATGCGCCTGAAACTCGCTGTCCGGCATCCGGGCGCTGACGCGGGAACGGGTGCGCTGCGGAAAGATATTCTGGCTGCGGAAGTAATCATAAAGCGAGACGCCAATGTCGTCCGGGTTGGGAATTAATCCTACCGGTACCCAGGACTCCTCTATCGATACCGCATCGTCATCCACGTAACGGATGCGCTTAAGTAAAAACACATCGCTTTCCGGCGCAAGGGAAAGATGGCGGGCGATCTCTTCCGGGCACTTCACGATGCGTTTATTGACCCACAGGGTGTTGGGCGTTTTGCCACGCAGCACCACCTGCTGAGAAAAGCCGCGCGCCTCTTTCAGCGAATATTCAAAGATATTGTTGATTTGCGTCCCGTATCCACGCGCGCGGGTAACGACGCCAGCCTCTTCCAGCGCCTGCATGGCTTTACGCACCGTAATACGCGACACACCGGCCAGCTGGCTCAGATCGCGCTCGCCGGGCAAAATATTACCGTGCGCGAGCACACCGCTGCGCACCGCGTTCTTGACCGTTTCGGCAAATTTCAGATACAGCGGCGTGTTGTCCGGTGCGGCAATTCGTTCCTTGAGTTGAGCAATTAACCGGGTATGCGCTTGTTCCATCTCTGTTTTTCTCTGGCATGAGTTTCATGCCAGTATACGGCTTACCACCATGCATGAAAATGGTGAACCGGACCAATACCGTGACCCACTTCCAGAGAATCGGCTTTTGCCAGCGCGCCCGAGAGCCAGACCTTCGCCTCCTGCACCGTATCCGCCCATGTGGCGTGACGAGGACGCAGCGCCGCCAGCGCCGCCGAGAGCGTACAGCCCGTGCCGTGGGTGTTTTTGGTCTGGACGCGTGGCGCGGTGAAACGTTGCGTGCCATCGTGGGTGAAAAGCCAGTCCGGGCTTTCTGCATCATCAAGATGGCCGCCTTTCATCAGCACCGCGCGACACCCCATCGCCAGCAGCGCATTCCCCTGCTCTTTCATCTCACGTTCGTTTTGCGCGTGTGGCGCATCCAGCAGCGCGGCGGCTTCAGGCAGGTTTGGCGTGATCAGCGCAACCTGCGGCAGCAGCTTTTTACGCAGAGTGTCGACAGCCGAGGCGGAGAGCAGCGGATCGCCGCTTTTGGCCAGCATCACGGTATCAAGCACCACGTTTTTTATCTGGTAGTGTTTGAGACGTTCAGCGACCGCTTCAACAATGTCCGCCTCTGCCAGCATGCCGATCTTGGTGGTGTCGATACGTACGTCGCTGAATACCGAATCCAGCTGCGCGGCGACAAAATCCGGGTCAATGCGATACACCGACTGTACGCCGCGCGTGTTTTGCGCAACCAGCGCGGTGATAACCGAGCACCCGTATGCGCCGAGCGCAGAGAAGGTTTTCAGGTCTGCCTGGATCCCCGCTCCGCCGCTGGGATCGGTTCCCGCAATAGTCAGGGCATTAATGCGCGTCATACCTGTTCCTCCAGCGCGTAAAGCGCGTCCAGAAACGCGGAGACAAAGCTGCCGGGCCCCCGGCTTTGAGTCAGGGCAACTGACCCTGCGCGCTTCATAAAGCCGCAGGCTGCCGCCGCGTTATCAAGCCTGTCGCCAGGCAGCGAGCAGCAGGCGGCGACGACCGCCGAGAGCGCACAGCCAGTTCCTACCACGCGGGTCATCAGCGGGTCGCCCCCCGCGACCGTACGGGTTCGCTGGCCGTCGGTGATGTGATCCACTTCCCCTGTGACGACTACAACGGCGTGGGTCTGGCGGGCTAGCACCTGCGCAGCGGTCAACGCGCTCGCTGCCGTATCGGTGGAATCGACCCCACGTCCGCCCGCACTCATTCCGGCAAGGGCGAGGATTTCGGAGGCGTTGCCACGAATGGCCGCAGGTTTAAGGGATAATATTTGCTGGCAAAAACGGGTGCGGAACGCCAGCGCGCCAACCGCGACGGGGTCCAGAACCCAGGGTGTGCCCGCGGCTACCGCGCTCTCAATAGCCCGACGCATCGACTGGGCGCGCGGCGCGGTGAGGGTGCCAACGTTGACGAGCAGGGCATCGGCAAGCGCGGCAAACTGTTCCGCTTCCTCGGCTTCGATCACCATTGCCGGGGAAGCACCGAGCGCGAGCAGAACGTTGGCGGTGAAGGTCTGCACGACATCGTTGGTCATACAGTGCGTGAGCGGGGAACGGGTTCGGAATTGATGTAAAACGTGTGAGTCGAGCAGGTCAGGCTGCATGGTTTCGCTCCTGCCGTGCGGAAAGAAGCGATGACCGGGTAGGCATCTGACTTCCCTACGCTGGCATTATCCAGATCAGGTAATACGGGTATTTCTCAGCCTTCACAAAGAAGGGCACCCCGAGTCAAATCATCTATAAAACAAAAGCTTAAACAATACTTTGTTATTTAGTGTACCCGCGATTGAGCCTGCTGACAACCATTTTCCCTTTATCTCACTGCCTTATAAGGTACAGACGGGTTCAGGTTACACAAAAAATGAGAAATTCTATTGTTCATTTTCCGGTATTATTTGTACTGAATAAATAACTAACATTGAATTCACATTAAAAATATCTTTATTTAATGTCTACATTGAAAATCTTACGGAAGAATACCTTGCCCTTTATTTAAACACACCCACTCGATAATGTTTACTTTCAGCTTTAAAGGTCGTAATTTTCATTTGAAAACCCCCGTGTAAACCTTAATTTCCATCTCTTAAATAAAAACCGCATAAGTGTTAAAATAAAATTTCATAAAAATCATAAGGTTAAATTAAGCCACCTCGCAAGCGTATCACAACAAATTGATTTTAAAGAAGAAACAATGCAAGAGCATTATTTCTCATCATTCTTATCATTAATAAGAAACATGATCAAAATCAATATTTCTCGCCGCGAAATATCTATAGTTTCGCTCCGTTACCAACATAAATATTAAATACAACTATAAAATTCGACACACTTAAACTTACCCATTCAGCTCTGCTTAAACAAACGTTAGCAATATCGCTAGCGTATATTTTATCTGCCAAACACTGTGAGTCATTTCAAATGAAACCTGTTAGACAAACCGTCATCGCTGTCGCTATTATCGGTGCTCTTTTTGCTGGTACAATGAACGTAGCTAAAGCTGCTGATGTAAATGTAACTCTTAACGATAATGTTACCAATTCAGGTACTTTTATTCAGGTTCAAGGGACTAACAACACCGCATATAACCTTGATAACATCAAGGCTAGCAACACTCAACAAGACGGACAAATCTATAATCTGCAAGGGGATGTTGAGAAGGCAAACATTGCTATCAATAATGCGCAAGATACTGCTAACACTGCTGTAAATAAAGCTGATGCTGCTCAAGCTGGTGTTAATGCTAATGCACAATTTAACTCTACTTTGAATCAGAAAGTAGCTGATAACAAAGCTGATCAGATCTCCACCGACAACAAACAAAATATTTTGATTGATGACATTAAAAACAAAGCAGACACTGCTTTACAAGGTGTTGTTAACAATGGTTCCGATATTAAATCATTGCAAGATGAAAGCGCGTTACAAGGTTCTGTATTGATTAACCATGATCAACGGATCACCGCTTTAGAGAACCAAACACCACCTAAAGACGGTGTGAATGGTAAAGATGGTGTTGACGGTAAAGACGGGGCAACGGGTGCTACAGGCGCTGCAGGTGCAACTGGTGCGCAAGGTTTAAAAGGTGATACAGGCGCACAAGGTATAGCTGGGAAAGATGGTGCTCCAGGTGTTAAGGGTGAGAAAGGAGATAAAGGAGATTCCATCAAAGGTGATAAGGGCGACACTGGCGCTAAAGGTGATAAAGGGGATGCAGGTAAAGCTGGCTCTAACGGAATCACAACTACCATCACTAAGAAAGAAGTTGATACTAAAACTATCAATCTGGTTAAGTCACTCAATACCCAAACTACAGCACAAGCTAAAGATCTGAAAGCTGCTCAACAAGTGTTCGCACAAGCGCAAGCTAACACTAACTCTCAATTCAAGAGCCTGAAAGATGAAGTTGACAGCAATAAGAAAGAAGCCCGTTCAGGTGCTGCTAGCGCTGTAGCTATCGCCTCTATGCCTCAAGTAGAGAAAGATCAGGCTGTCATGTTCTCTGCTGGTGTAGGTAGCTTTAAAGACGAGCAAGCTGTTAGTGTGGGTGCATCCTTCCACGTTGGTAGCAACACCATCGTTAAAGCTGGCGTAAGCGATTCTACAAATAATGATCTTGCTATGGGCGCAGGCATCGGGATTGGCTTTTAAGAAAAACACGTAACTCGACTACATTCATAATAGAGGAAGCTTTTCAGGGCGACAGTACTTCGCTGATGGAAAGTATGATGATGGCCAATAACATGCTCAAACACATTTTTATTTCAGCTGCCCTGTATCTATTGCTTATTTCGGTCGGGGTCTGGATCGGCATTATGTACGTTTCTTATTATTTGTGTCGTTTTTAAGGTGATAAAATGAAAAAATCAATGATGCTAGTGTTAAGCGCTGCCGTACTTGCTGGGTGTATTTCGCCTGCACACGCCATTAGCGCACACTATCGTGCTCAGTTAGAGCGCTCGGGATGCACGCAAATTAGCGCTGGCGATGGATCTTGCGATATCAGCAAAACCAAAGCGGAAAACGCGGCACAACACGAACCAACGGCATCCGTTCACGATCCCCTTCGCGAAGCCTCGTTCTCGTCGGATACGGTTAACGCTACCCTTTCTAACGGCTTTTTTAGCGCTACCGTGAACGGCAAAAAAGCCAGCGTTAAACGTCTGAATGCGAATTTCTATGAGATCCATGGTAACGGTTTTGTGATATCGATAAGCCTGGATGAAAACGGTATTACGGACGCGTCATGGAATAAAACAAAGGGACGTGAACACGGCGTTTTACGCGTTACCCAAAAATAAACAGTCTAAGGAGGCTCTCCGCCTCCTTTTAGCCTGCCAGGCGCACAATTTGCCACACTCTTTCATCTGATTTTACAATGCTGACAATCCATATATAAGCCACTGTTTTTATTAAGAATAATCTGCATATTTTTGCCGGAAAATGAGGTTATCCCCTCCCCTGTGCCCTGTGTCACAAAACAGTAAACAAATTAACCATTGAGCCCGGTGACAAAAGGCTCTATATTGGCGGCGTTTTTTTCAGGCCCCATCTGTTTTTTAACTTTTTATTCAATCGTTGCTCATAACGAAGCGGCGGTTGTAGGAGTGATATGATGACGGATAAAGTCCGTATTGACACCGTAGATGCCCACAAAAGCAACGAAACCTATCTGGCCCGTCAGGCCGAGTTTGAATCTAACGTCAGGAGTTATCCGCGCAAACTGCCTTTAGCGATCACGAAAGCAGAAGGCGTGTGGATCACCGATGCAGATAATAAAGAATACCTTGACTGTTTAGCAGGCGCAGGCACCCTCGCGCTTGGCCACAATCATCCTGATGTGCTGCAAAGCATCCAAAATGTCATTACCAGCGGCTTGCCGTTACATACCCTGGATCTGACTACGCCGTTGAAAGACGCGTTTTCAGAATACCTCCTCTCTCTGTTGCCTGGTCAGGGCAAAGAGTACTGTCTGCAATTCACTGGCCCGTCCGGGGCTGACGCCGTTGAAGCGGCGCTGAAGCTGGCGAAAAAAGTAACCGGTCGCAGCGGTATCATCAGTTTCTCTGGTGGTTACCACGGTATGACCCACGGTGCACTGTCCGTCACCGGTAACCTGTCTCCGAAAGAAGCGGTTGACGGTATGATGCCAGAAGTCCAGTTCATGCCTTACCCACACGAGTACCGCTGCCCACTGGGTATCGGTGGTGAAGCGGGCGTGAAGGCGCTGACCTACTACTTCGATAACCTGATCAACGACGTTGAAAGCGGCGTGCGTAAACCTGCCGCGGTGATCCTGGAAGCTGTTCAGGGCGAAGGCGGCGTGAACCCGGCTCCGGCTGAGTGGTTGCAGCGCATCCGTAAAGTGACTCAGGAACACGGCATTCTGCTGATCCTCGACGAAGTTCAGGCTGGCTTTGCCCGTACCGGTAAATTCTTTGCCTTCGAACACGCAGGCATTGAGCCTGACATCATCGTGATGTCCAAAGCAGTTGGCGGCGGTCTGCCACTGGCTGTGCTCGGTATCAAGAAGCAGTTCGATGCGTGGGCGCCTGGTCACCACACCGGTACCTTCCGCGGCAACCAGCTGGCGATGGCAACAGGTCTGACGACGCTGAAGATCCTGAAAGACCAGAATATCGCGGGCAAAGTGGCCGCACAGGGCGAATGGCTGAAAGGCCAGCTGAAAGAGATGGCGAAACGCTATCCGGTTATCGGCCACGTTCGCGGTCTGGGCATGATGATCGGTATTGAAATCGTTAAGCCACATGAAGCCGCCGACCACATGGGTTGCTTCCCGGGCGATGGCGAGCTGTCTGCACTGATCCAGAAGAAGTGCTTCGAAGCAGGCCTGATTCTGGAGCGTGGCGGCCGTAACGGTATCGTTCTGCGTCTGCTGCCGTCACTGCTGATCAGCGATGACGAGCTGAAAGTCTTCCTGGATAAATTCGAGCAGGCACTGCTTGCTGCGGGCGTTCGCCCGGCGTAACCGGAGTTGTTGATTACGATGTCTGATTCAAACCCAATTTTGTTCTCCTCTGCCCAGAGCATTGAAGCTTACCAGCAGGCGATTGAACAAAGCACTCAGGCTGTGATGCAGTGGCTGAAACAGCCTGAGATGTACCAGGGCAAAACGGTCGCGGAGCTGCGCGACCGTATTAAGCTGGATTTCAACCCGAAAGGGCTGGGCAACGAAGCGGCGATTGAACGCGCCGTGGAGTTCTTCCTGAAAGACAGTTTGTCCGTTCATCACCCGCAGTGCGTGGCGCACCTGCACTGCCCAAGCCTGGTCGTAAGCCAGGCGGCGGAAGTGCTGATTAACGCCACCAACCAGAGTATGGACTCCTGGGATCAAAGCCCGTCCGCAACCATTATTGAGATCAAGCTGATCGAATGGCTGCGTACCCGCGTGGGTTATCAGGCTGGCGACGCAGGCGTCTTCACCAGCGGCGGCACCCAGAGTAACCTGATGGGCCTGATGCTGGCGCGTGATGCGTTCTTCGCGCGTCAGGGCCACTCGGTACAGCAGGACGGTCTGGTGGGCGATCTGCGCAAAATTCGCGTGCTGTGCTCTGAAAACGCCCACTTCTCCGTGCAGAAAAACATGGCGCTGATGGGCCTGGGCTACCAGTCCGTGGTGCAGGTGAAAACTGATGAATTCTCCCGCATGGATCTCACCGATCTGGCGGCGAAAATCGAACAGTGCAACGCGAACGGCGAACAGATCCTGGCGATTGTGGCCACGGCCGGCACGACGGATGCGGGTGCTATCGATCCGCTGCGTGCCATTGCCGAGCTGGCTGCGAAACAGAATATCTGGGTACATGTTGATGCGGCCTGGGGCGGCGCGCTGCTGATGTCCGAGCAGTATCGTCACTACCTGGACGGCATCGAGCTGGTGGATTCCGTGACGCTGGACTTCCACAAGCAGTTCTTCCAGACCATCAGCTGCGGTGCCTTCTTGCTGAAAGAAGCACGTCATTATGAGCTGATGCGCTATCAGGCGGCTTACCTGAACTCTGAGTTCGATGAAGAAGCGGGCGTGCCTAACCTGGTTTCCAAATCTCTGCAAACCACCCGTCGTTTCGACGCGCTGAAACTGTGGATGAGCCTGGAAGCGCTGGGTCAGGAGCAATATGCGGCAATTATCGATCACGGCGTGACGCTGGCACAGCAGGTTGCGGCTTACGTAAAAGAGCAGTCTGCTCTGGAACTGGTTATGCAACCCCAGCTGGCAAGCGTGCTGTTCCGCTTCCGTCCGCAGACCCAGATGGCTGACGCCGGTATCGCCCTGCTGAACCAGAAAATTGGCGATGCGCTGCTGGAATCCGGCCGCGCAAACGTCGGGGTGACCGAGCATAACGGCGTCACCTGCCTGAAGCTGACCCTGCTGAACCCAACCGTGACGCTGGAGGACGTTAAAGTCCTGCTGTCTCTGGTTGAGCGTACCGCGCAGGAAGTGATGGCGAAGTAATGCTTTTCCCTCTCCCATCCGGGAGAGGGTTTATTTTCCCGTCCTGACGCCCCTATCCTTTTTTCCTCGAAGCATAACCGTAGTCATACTGGCTATACCCCGAGCTGTAAAACAGCGCTGCGGATTTAACAATATCGTTGAGGATTGTGCCGCTGACCTTCACGCCAACGTGCTGTAGACGTTTAACGGTATTCTCCATCTCTTTCACGCTGGTTTTATCGTAACGGGCAACCATTAGCGTTGTTCCGGCTGCTCTGGCAACCAGCGCGGCATCATTGACGGCAAGAACTGGGGGTGTATCGATGATGACAATGTCATATTGCTCGTTAACCCAGGACATGATGTCAATGAACCGTTCGCTTAACAGCATTTCTAACGGACGCAGGGGTTCCGGGCCGCAGGTGATGACGTCAATTCCCCCTTTTTCAGCATGCTGAATGACCTCCCCAAAGTCGCGCTTCCCTTCCAGCAGGAAGGATAATCCGTGGCGGTTCTCCAGGCCAAAAATATTATGCACATAACCCTGGCGCATATCCGCATCAATAAACAGCGCACGCTGACCGCTCTGCCCGGCAATGGCCGCCAGGTTCGTCGCCACCAGCGTTTTTCCGCAGTCCTGCGTGGGGCCAGAAATCATCACAATGCGATTCTCAGCCTCCATCATGGTGAAATGCAGACTGGTTCGCAGCCCGCGTACCGCTTCAACAAACATATCAGCAGGTCGATCGACTGGCAGGAAAGGTACATCCGAGGTTTTGTGTGTCCAGCGACGAGAAAACGGATTTTTTCTGCGCAAATGCGTTTTACTCCAAAGCCACTGTGAACGTGGTAACGTCGCCAGAACCGGCATCCCCTGCGCTTCCAGCTGTTCGGAAAGCGTGATCCCACGTTTGAACGCCTGACGTACCAGTACGGTCCCCATTGAAAGGATGAGCCCGAACAGCACGCCAAGCGCAATGATTAGCGCTTTTCGCGGTTTTATCGGATCCGGGAGTGTAACCGCCTCATCAATGATCCTCACGTTCCCGACAGCGCTGGAGCGGGAAATATTCAGCTCCTGCTGACGCGTCAAAAGCTGTAAATAAATCGTGCGGCCCGACTCAACATCGCGGCTCAGGCGTAAAATCTCCTGCTGCGTGGAGGGCATCGAGGACACACGGTTATTAAGACGATCCCGTTCCCGCACAAGGGTTTGTCTTTTTTCATGCAATGCACGGTAGGTAGGGTGACTCTTTTTAAAGAGCTGGGAAATTTCTGCCTCCCGGAACGTCAGCTCATTTAGCTGATTCTCAACGTTCACAACCTGATCCAGGACGGATTTTGCCTCTAAAGACAGATCCACAGAGTCGCGCTGCGCCCGGTAGGCATTCAGCCGCGCTTCAGCCTGATCCAGGTCCGCTCTGATTTTCGGTAACTGCTCCTGTAAAAAATCCAGACTACGCGAATCCTGAGCCTCCTGGCGCGCGATATTTTGCTGTAGATAATTTTCAGCAATCGCATTCAGCACCCGGGCGATTTTGTCAGGATCTTCACCCGTCAGGGTTAAGGTCACAATACCGCTCTGTTTCTCCGATTCCACAACCGTCAGACGCTTCTTCAGTGCATTGATCGTCTCCAGGCGCGTCAACGACTTAAGCGAAAACTGTGTGCCTGGCGTCGCCTCAATCGAGGTCACCCGCAGCACGATCCCTTGCGTAACCAGCGTTTTACCAACCTGGCCGTCTGCCTCAATGTTTTCGCCCGTCAGGTGATACCTTCCCGCTTCCTGTACGGTCAGCGTGAGTTCTTGCGCTTTGCCCTCCACCTGCGGGATCTGGAGTTCGCCTAACGTTATGTTGCCCTGGCCACGCCCTTGCAGACGCTGCCAGAGACGCCCCACCACAGGCAAAACGCGCTGCTTTGCCTGATACGTCAGATCTAATTTGTCGACGGTCTCGCCGAGGATCATGCGAGATTTCAACAGTAAAATTTCAGGGGCAACATCCGGCGAAATATCGGTGCCCAGCTGGCTCAAGCCTTTGAGCAGGCCGTTATCCTGTTTGCTTTCTATTTGCACCATAGCATCCGCCTGATAAACAGGTGGCGTAACCCAGGCATAGAGGCCCGCGCATAAAGTGAAAAGGAAAGTCACGCACAATATCATCGTGCGGTGGTCGATCATTTCGCCGAGCAAACGAACGAGATCGATTTCATTTTGTTCGGGTGCCCCTGCACCATAACTGTCTGTTGTGTAAGACGACATTAATGCTTTATTCCTTTCTGTCCTAAACGACGTGCCCATTCCTGGCTGGCTTTACCCAATAGCCCGAACACATATTCAAACGCTTCACGGCTTTTACGATAGGGGTCTGGGATATCCTGCGGCTCCAGCCACTGCCCAAAAAGCAGCGACTTCCCCCTGTTTTCCGGTGCCATGGCTGCAATGAAGCGAAGATGTTCCGGCTCCATAACCAGGATGAGATCGGATCCCTGCATCAGCCTGCGTGTCAGCCTGCGCGCCACATGACCGTCGAGGGAGATCCCATGCCGCCAGGCCACGTCCTGGGCGCACTCATCCGCCGGATACCCCTCAAGGCCGAGTATTCCCGCCGAGGTGATGTGTCTGTCGGGCAAGTGCTGGCGCAAAAGCCGTTCTCCAATCGGAGAACGGCAGACATTTCCGGTACATACCACGAGTATTGATTCGAACATTATTGCGGCCACGATCTGATATAACGAACCGTTTCGGTGAGGTCATGCACCCCGCTGATTGTCGGAACAAGCTGTGTTATTACGCGATTCCAGCGGGAGAGTGGAGCAGTGGTGACATAGACAATGTCGTAAGGCTCAAGCTGAAACTCGGTGCCCAGCACCATGGCCGAAGCGTCTTTTGCATTCAGTTGATAGATATTCGCAATTTTCCCGGACTCGCGTACCGAGCGGATAACAAAAATACCCGTCGCATCAGCCATATTCTGGTCCAGGCCACCGGCATTGCCGAGCGCTTCGGCCAACGTCATGCCGCTGCGATCCATCTTCAGCGTGCTCTGTTTAACAACTTCGCCCATCACGAATACTTTCAGCGCATCGTTGCGGGGAATAAACAAGATGTCGCCAGGGTTGAGCAGCTTATTCTGGGTTAAATCGCCATGCTGCATCAGGGCATAAAGGGAAATTCGGGAATCCTGACCGTTGTGAGTCAGCACCACGTTCCGCCAGTCCGCATCAGCAGTAAGCCCACCTGCGGCATTAACGGCATCCATAACCGTCAGCGGAATGTTGGTGATGGCCTGCTGGCCAGATTTCGCCACTTCTCCCGTAACGTAGGCTTTTTGCGAACGGAAAGCGGCAACGCTGACGTCGACCTGAGGGCTTTCAATGACGTTATCCAGCCGCGCGGTGATCTCCTCGCGCACTCTGGAAACCGTTTTTCCCGCCACGTGCAGTTTACCCACGTAAGGATAAAAGAGCGTGCCATCGGCATTGACCCAGTTTCCCGTATCGCTTGCGCTACGATACTGTCCCGCGGGCGTAGTCAGCTCCGGGTGATCCCAGACGGTGACCGTCAGGATGTCACCGATTCCAATACGGTATTCCCAGTTTTTGACCTGCTCATCAAGATTAGGATTTGCCTGAGATTTAGCTGCTGCGGGACGTAGTTTCTCAATTAATCCGGGCGTAAGTGGATAAATTTCGATTTGTTTATCTAAACTATTATTGAGATCAGCCGGCGCAATTATTTTTTTGCCTGCGGAACTTAACGTTTGGCCGGGAGAAATTACGCACCCCGCCAACTGACTTATTGCTAAGAATATTACAGATAATGCTGTTGTGTTTTTCATTTATATATACTTATCATCCCTGCTCGTAGCGAACGCCCGACGGGGCGCAGCCCTGCGCTAACCCACGCTTGAAATAAGTTTCTTTTCAAGGGAATACTAAAACGTAATGTAAAAGTGAAGACACGAATTGCCCGATCTGTGACGGGCAATTAATTAAAATATAATCTTCCTGAAAATCTTAATGCCTGTGGCAAAAAAAAGCACGATCTACAGTTTATAAAATTATGGCAACAATGTATTTTCAGAATTAATTCAGCAAAACGATAGTTACAATGAATTATTCCCGTCAGCACGCATTCATATCAAAAATACTCACAACCGCTGGCACTACACAAAACCGTTCACTTTTGTTACATTTTTTTTCAAACACACCCTGTTTTGATACTTAAAATGGGCTGTCTGCCGCACTGTCCCCCGCAGACAAGCGTATCCATAACGATATCACTGGAGAAAAAATGGCTAAGCGTAAATTGGTGCTTCTGGGTGTATTACTGTCTCTGGCGGGCTCCGCATTCGCAGCCCCGCAAACGGCCGCCGCGCCTTCCGGCATTAAGGCTTATGAAGAGCAGGAGTTCATCGCCGACTTCACCAAATTTAAGATTGGCGATACCGCGCCCGCGCAGTATCAGACGCCAGAGTACACCATCAAACAGTACCAGCTACGTAACCTTCCCGCGCCCGATGCCGGTACGCACTGGACCTACATGGGTGAAAATTATGTTCTGATTGGCGATGCTGATGGCAAAATCTACAAAGCCTATAACGGAGATATTTTCTATCACCGCTGATACGATGATCCGGCCCTGGCAGGAGGACGACCGGCCATTTCTGCGCACGCTGTACCTGCATGCACGACGCGTGGCCTGGCCATGGCTGGACAATTCTGAATGGCAGCTTGAGGATTTTGACGCCGCAACGCGTGACGAGCAGATCTGGGTTGCGATTCACGACGGTCACCGGGTAGGGTTTGCCTCCGTCTGGGAAAATGATAACTTTTTGCACAATCTGTTTGTCGACCCGCAGTATCAGCGTCTGGGAGTTGGCCGTTTGTTACTGGAACAAGTACAGAGGACGTTTACCAGTACAGGCGCGCTGAAGTGTCTGGTGAAGAATGAGCGGGCAGTTGCGTTTTACCAGCGCCACGGCTGGCACATTGAGGCGACGGGGGATTCTCCGGAAGGAGAGTATTATTTGATGCACTATCGGCTTGGGTAAAGTCAGGTGGCGCTACGCTTACCTGACCTACAAAATCGAGGTAGGCCGGGTAAGGCGAAGCCGCCACCCGGCACTGACGCGCAGAGGCGTTATACCGCGCGGAAGGCGATCTCACTCGGGATCACGTCCCCCTGCCAGTACAGTTGCGCCGCAACGCGCCCCGCCAGCTGACGATAGATTTCCGTGAATTCGCTATCAGGACGGCTGACCACCGTCGGCTTACCGCTATCCAGATCTTCACGCAGTGTGATATGCAACGGCAGTTGCCCCAGCAGCTGGGTGTGATATTGCGCCGCCAGCTTCTCCGCACCGCCGGTACCGAAGATCGGCTCATGGTGTCCACAGTTGCTGCAAATGTGCATGCTCATGTTTTCGACGATGCCGAGTACCGGCACCTCCACCTTCTCGAACATCACGATGCCTTTTTTGGCGTCGATCAGCGCGATATCCTGCGGCGTGGTGACCACGACGGCGCCGGTGACCGGAATGTTCTGCGCCAGCGTCAGCTGGATATCACCGGTGCCCGGCGGCATGTCCAGCACCAGATAATCGAGGTCAGGCCACATTGTCTCCTGCAACATTTGCAGCAACGCTTTGCTGGCCATCGGGCCGCGCCAGACCATTGCGTTATCGTCCGTGACCAGGTAACCAATGGAGTTGGTCGCCAGACCGTGCGCCACGATCGGCGCCATGTGGGTACCGTCCGGCGAAGTTGGACGCTGGTTTTCAGCACCCAGCATGTTCGGAATGGACGGGCCATAAATATCAGCATCCAGAATGCCGACTTTCGCCCCTTCTGCCGCCAGAGCAAGCGCCAGGTTCACGGCGGTCGACGATTTACCCACCCCACCCTTGCCAGAACTGACGGCGATGATGTTCTTCACGCCGTTAACGCCCGGCTGATTTTTCACGCGCTTGAGCGTGGCGATGCTGTGGCTTAGCTTCCAGTCAATTGCTTTTGCGCCAGTAATGCGCAGCAGCTCAGAACTGGTTTGCTCTTTCAGGGCATCAAAGGCGCTGGTCCAGACGAACGGCATCTGCAGCTCAATGTGCAGCGTATCGTCCAGCCATGCGACATGATGAAGCGCTTTCAGCGTCGTGAGATTGTGCTTCAGGGTTGGATGCTGAAAATTAGCCAGCGTCCCGGCGACCATTGCTCGTAAGGCTTCCGGTGATTTGGCCTGGGATTGAGAACTCATCCCGACTCCTTTGTTCTTGTGAATAAGACCTTAGATGAACAAGTTTACCTGAAAGGCCGTGGTTTGTGCTTACTTAATAATGCCCCTTTTGGTAATATCGAAAACCCTTTTCACAGTTAAAAGAAGTAATGCCTACTATGACTCAAGTCGCGAAAAAAATTCTGGTAACGTGCGCCCTGCCGTACGCCAACGGCTCAATCCACCTCGGCCACATGCTGGAGCATATCCAGGCTGATGTCTGGGTCCGTTACCAGCGAATGCGCGGCCACGAGGTGAACTTCATCTGTGCGGACGATGCCCACGGCACCCCAATCATGCTGAAAGCGCAGCAGCTGGGAATTTCCCCGGAACAGATGATCGCCGAAATGAGTCAGGAGCATCAGACCGATTTTGCTGGCTTTGACATCAGCTATGACAACTATCACTCCACGCACAGCGACGAGAACCGCGAGCTGTCAGAGCTGATCTACACCCGTCTGAAAGAGAACGGTTTCATTAAAAACCGCACCATCTCTCAGCTGTACGATCCGGAAAAAGGCATGTTCCTGCCGGACCGTTTCGTCAAAGGCACCTGTCCGAAATGTAAATCCCCGGACCAGTACGGCGATAACTGCGAAGTGTGTGGCGCGACCTACAGCCCGACCGAGCTTATCGAGCCGAAATCCGTGGTTTCCGGCGCCACGCCGGTGATGCGTGACTCCGAGCACTTCTTCTTCGACCTGCCGTCGTTCAGCGAAATGCTGCAGGCGTGGACCCGCAGTGGTGCGCTGCAGGAGCAGGTGGCGAACAAGATGCAGGAGTGGTTTGAATCCGGTCTGCAGCAGTGGGATATCTCCCGCGATGCGCCATACTTCGGCTTCGAAATCCCGAACGCGCCGGGCAAATATTTCTACGTCTGGCTGGATGCGCCAATCGGCTACATGGGCTCCTTCAAGAACCTGTGTGACAAGCGCGGCGATACCCTAAGCTTCGACGAGTACTGGAAGAAAGATTCCGATGCCGAGCTGTATCACTTCATCGGTAAAGACATCGTTTACTTCCACAGCCTGTTCTGGCCAGCAATGCTGGAAGGCAGCAACTTCCGCAAGCCGACCAACCTGTTCGTACATGGCTACGTAACAGTGAACGGCGCGAAGATGTCTAAATCTCGCGGGACGTTTATTAAGGCCAGCACCTGGCTGAACCACTTTGACGCGGACAGCCTGCGCTACTACTACACCGCGAAGCTCTCTTCCCGCATCGACGATATCGACCTGAATCTGGAAGATTTCGTGCAGCGCGTGAACGCGGACATCGTCAACAAGGTGGTGAACCTGGCGTCCCGTAACGCAGGTTTTATCGCTAAACGCTTTGACGGCGTGCTTTCTGCCGAACTGGCCGATCCTGAGCTGTATAAAACCTTCACCGACGCCGCCGCTGCGGTTGGCGAAGCCTGGGAAAGCCGTGAATTCGGTAAAGCCATTCGCGAAATCATGGCGCTGGCAGACGTGGCCAACCGCTATGTCGACGAGCAGGCGCCATGGGTGGTGGCGAAACAGGAAGGCCGCGACGCCGACTTGCAGGCGATCTGCACCATGGGTCTGAACATGTTCCGCGTGCTGATGACCTGGCTGAAGCCGGTTCTGCCGCAGCTGGCAGCCCGCGCGGAAGCATTCCTGAACACCGAACTGACCTGGGATGCCATCCAGCAGCCGCTGCTCGGCCACAAGGTGAACACCTTCAAGGCGCTGTATAACCGCATCGAGATGAAACAGGTTGACGCGCTGGTGGAAGCATCAAAAGAAGAGGTGAAAGCGGCTGCCGCGCCGGTGACCGGCCCGCTGGCGGACGATCCGATTCAGGAGACCATCACCTTTGATGATTTCGCCAAAGTCGACCTGCGCGTGGCGCTGATCGAAAACGCGGAGCTCGTGGAAGGTTCTGACAAACTGCTGCGTCTGACGCTGGATCTGGGCGGCGAGAAACGTAACGTCTTCTCCGGCATTCGTTCCGCGTACCCTGATCCGCAGGTGCTGATCGGTCGTCAGACCGTGATGGTGGCAAACCTGGCGCCGCGTAAAATGCGCTTCGGCATCTCTGAAGGGATGGTGATGGCCGCAGGCCCGGGCGGAAAAGACATCTTCCTGTTAAGCCCTGACGAAGGCGCGAAGCCGGGTCAGCAGGTGAAGTAATAAAAAAGCCGGATGAGAATCCGGCTTTTTTTTGCCCGGCGGCGCTACGCTTGCACGGGCCAACGAGTTTTTAGGCCGGGTAAGGCGAGGCCGCCACCCGGCTAAAAATCACCCCTTCTGGTTATGCACCCGCTGCGTCAACCCACGCAGGAAATAACGCAGAAACTGATCCCCACACTCGCGGTAATTTTTATGATCCGGCGCGCGCATCATGGCGGTGATTTCCGGCATCGACACGCGAAATTTCTGCTCGGTCATGATCGCCAGAATGTCGTCAGTTTTCAGGGAGAACGCAATACGCAGCTTTTTCAGCACCGTGTTGTTATTCACCCGACGCTCAAGCGCCAGCTCAGGCGCAGATTCATCTTTGCCGCGCTTGTCGTAGATCAGGCCGTTCAGGAAGCCCGACAGAATGATGTCCGGGCAGCGAACAAAACCCTCTTCATCTTCTTTAGTCATCCAGGTGTCGAACCCGGCGGACGTAGATTCCATGTCGGAGAGCGCAAGAATGCGCACCATGTCATTATTGTTCGCTTTCAGGGTGTAGCGCAGGCTACGAAGAATATCGTTACTTAGCATAGAGCCTTCGAATGTCGATGATGCAATGGCGCGCAGTGTACCAGTTTTACAGCCCTATCGCCTCTTTCAAACTTTTCAGATAGCGACGACTGACGGGCACGGTTTGCCCGGCACGTAACACCAGCTCGGCCTGGCCGTTATCTTCCAGGCGGATCTCCTTCAGGTGCGCCATGTTCACCAGGTACTGACGATGGCAGCGGATCAGCGGCGTGCGGCTCTCCAGCGTGCGTAACGTAAGCTCGGTAAAGCCTTCGTTACCTTCGGCGCTGGTGACGTATACCCCGCTCAGACGACTGCTGACAAAGGCAACGTCGTCCATTTGCAGGAGGTAAATCCGGCTGTGCCCGGTACAGGGGATAAACTTCAGGGGCTGCTGATGCTCCGGCAGCAGCGTCACGTCCTGCGCGGTACGCTCCTGGCGCAGACGGGTCAGGGTCTTTTCAAGGCGTTTCTCTTCAATCGGTTTCAGCAGATAATCAAACGCGTGCTCTTCAAACGCCTTTACCGCGTACTCATCAAAGGCCGTCAGAAAGACGATATAGGGGCGGTGCTCCGGGTCGAGCATGCCGACCATCTCCAGACCGCTGATGCGCGGCATCTGAATATCGAGGAACAGCACGTCCGGGCGCAGTTTATGCACAGCACCGATGCCTTCAATGGCATTGGCACATTCCCCCATAATCTCGATATCACTCTGCTCCTGCAACAGGACACGCAGGTTTTCCCGTGCTAACGGCTCATCATCAACAATCAGCACTCTTAACATGCGTTCTCCTCCAGCGGCAATCGTAAGGTAATTCGGGTATAGCGGTCTGGCTCACAGGCGACGGTGATACCGCAGTCATCACCAAAATGTGCGCGCAGGCGTTTATCCACCAGGCTCATGCCCAGACCGCCTGACGCGGAGGCTTCATACAGCCCCGCGTTATCTTCAATATCCAGCACCAGATGGTGGTTAAAACGGGAAGCGGAAATCATGATTTCTCCGGTTCCCAGCAGCTGCGACGTCCCATGCTTAATGGCGTTCTCCACAATCGGTTGCAGGGTAAAGGCCGGAAGATGCTGATACGCCAGCTCATCCGGGACGGATAACGACACCTGTAAACGTGACTGGAAGCGCGCTTTTTCAATTTGCAGATAGGCGTTTACATGCTCAATCTCGTCCGCGAGGGTGACGATCTCCGAGGGACGCTTCAGGTTTTTGCGGAAAAATGTCGACAGAAATTGCACCAGCTGCGCGGCCTGATCGCTGTCGCGGCGGATCACCGCCTTCAGCGTGTTGAGCGCGTTAAACAGGAAATGCGGATTCACCTGAGCGTGCAAGAGCTTAATTTCTGACTGCGTCAGCAGCGCTTTTTGCCGTTCATACTGCCCCGCCAGGATTTGCGCCGAAAGCAGCTGGGCGATCCCCTCCCCCAGCGTGCGGTTGATGGAGCTGAACAGGCGATTTTTGGCTTCGTAAAGCTTAATGGTGCCCATGACGCGCTGGTTTTCGCCCCGCAGGGGAATGACCAGCGTAGAGCCAAGTTTGCACTGCGGATGCAGGGAACAGCGGTACGGCACTTCATTCCCGTCGGCATACACCACTTCACCCGTTTCAATAGCGCGCAAAGTGTAGGCCGAGGAGATCGGCTTACCTGGAAGATGGTGGTCGTCCCCGGTACCGGTAAACGCCAGCAACTTTTCGCGATCGGTAATCGCCACGGCCCCGATATCCAGCTCTTTATACAGCACCTGCGCCACCTTCATGCTGTTCTCCTCGTTGAATCCCTGCCGCAGGATCCCTTCCGTCGACGCCGCAACTTTTAATGCGGTGGCAGAAAATGCCGAGGTGTATTTTTCGAACATGGCGCGTTTGTCGAGCAGAATGCGCATAAACAGCGCCGCACCTACGGTATTGGTGACCATCATCGGTGCGGCAATGCTGCTGACCAGATGTAACGCATCGTCAAACGGGCGCGCGATCAGCAGGATGATCGCCATCTGCGCCATTTCCGCCACGAAGGTGATCGCCCCGGCGGTAAGGGGACTGAACACTTTATCCGGCCGTCCGCGCTTAATCATATAGCTGTGGACGAGACCACCGAGCAGCCCTTCGACAATGGTGGAGATCATGCAGCTTAGTGCCGTCATACCGCCCATCGAATAGCGGTGCAGGCCGCCGGTTAATCCCACCAGACCGCCCACGACCGGGCCTCCGAGCAGCCCGCCCATTACCGCGCCAATGGCGCGCGTATTGGCGATGGAATCTTCAATATGGAGACCAAACCAGGTCCCCATAATGCAGAATATGGAAAATACGACGTAGCAGAGGAATTTGTGCGGCAGACGGACGGTGACCTGCATCAGCGGGATAAACAGGCGCGTTTTGCTCATCAACCAGGCGATGACAAGGAACACGCACATCTGCTGAAGCAACAGCAGCACCAGATTAAACTCGTACATACTCACAAACCGCACATTCTAAAAACGCGTAACATACACTGATAGCGGTTAACTTTCTTTGAAACGTGCCAAAAAAGCGATAAATCGTGTTCGTCATCACACCTTTTGCCGGAGATAACCTGTCTTTCGTATAATTTGTACAAAAAAGAATCAAATCTTCCTGGTTCCGCAAAGTGGGTCTACAGTTAAGCTGGGGACGCGCAAGCCTGGGGGCGAAAATGGCGCTTTACACGATAGGTGAAGTGGCACTCCTGTGTGATATCAATCCCGTTACGCTACGGGCGTGGCAGCGACGGTATGGATTGCTTAAGCCGCAAAGAACGGACGGCGGGCACCGCCTGTTTAACGATGCGGATATTGACCGGATCCGCGAGATCAAAAGCTGGATCGACAATGGCGTACAGGTAGGCAAGGTGAAGTCGCTTCTGAGCCAGGACGATCCTGATACGCAGTATCTCTGGCGCGAGCAGCAGGAAACGCTGCTGAGGCTGTTGCAGACCGGCAATTTGCAGCGTCTGCGCGGCTGGATCAAAGAACAGGGTCGAGACTACCCCGCGCAAACCCTGATCACCCATCTTTTTATTCCCCTACGGCGTCGGCTTCAGTGTCAGCAAACCACCTTACAGGCACTGCTCAGCATGCTTGATGGCGTGCTGATTAACTATATTTCCGTCTGTCTTGCCTCAGCGCGGAATAAAAACAGCAAAGATGCGCTGGTGATCGGCTGGAACGTCCACGATACCACCCGGCTGTGGCTCGAAGCCTGGATTGCCACCCAGCAGGGCTGGCGCGTTGACGTGCTTGCACACTCCCTGGCACAGCTCAGGCCGGAACTGTTTGAGGGGCAGACGCTGCTGGTCTGGTGTGGCGAAGTCCCCTCCGCTTCCCAGCAGCAGCTCCTGACGGAATGGCGCGAACATGGTTATCCCGTTTACTCGCTGGGGCCAAATGCGTTGTAACGCATTTAATGGTTCATTAACAGCTGCGCTTCACCGTATAATTGTTCCGTTAACAACAGGAGCACATGATGAAGGCAACGAAACTGGCCGTAATTACCCTTTTTGCACTGATGGCCGTCAGCGGTATCGGTGGCGTTATGCTTGCAGGTTACTCGTTTATTGTTCGCGGCGGTGTTGGCTGAGGTATCCGGCCAGGCGTTCAAACAGGCGATCCACCACAATCGCCGCCAGCGCAACCAGAACCGCCCCCTGAATAATATAGGCCGTGTTAAACCCGCTTAACCCGATAATGATCGGCGTCCCCAGCGTATTGACCCCGACCGTCGATGCGATGGTTGCCGTACCAATGTTGATGATCACGGACGTCCGCACACCGGCAATAATCACCGGTGCGGCCAGCGGCAGTTCAACCTTCAGTAGCCGCTGCCAGGCGCTCATTCCCATCCCTTCCGCTACGCTCAGCACCGATGCAGGCACCGCCGCAATGCCCGCCAGCGTCCCTTGCAGAATGGGCAACACGCCGTACAAGATCAGCGCAATGATGGCAGGCTCCTGCCCAAAACCGATCGCCGGCACGGCAATCGCCAGCACGGCCACCGGCGGAAAGGTCTGCCCCGTTGCGGCGATGGTCTCCACCAGCGGACGGAACTCCCTGCCCGCAGGCCGCGTCACCGCAATACCGGCACCTGTGCCCAGCACGATGGCAATCACGCTTGACGCCGCTACCAGCCAGAAGTGCGCCAGGGTGAGATTAACAAAGCTCTCCTGCTGGTACACCGGGCGCGGCAGCCCGGGAATAAGCGCATTAAACAGCGCCGCGCTGTGCGGCATCAGGTAGAGTAAGGCGATAAACAGCCCTGTCAGCCAGAGTAACGGATCACGGACCCACTTCACGCGTCACCTCCCCCGCCAGCAGATCGCGAAAATGGATCGTCCCGCATGGTGTCCCCTGCCCGTCCGCAACGGGTAACACCTCACACTGCCGGGCGACAAACGCCGAAAGGGCATCGCGCAGGCTCATCCCGTCATGCAGCGGTTCACCACCGATTTGCGCATCCTGCGGACGCAGATAGTCCCTGACGGTGCGCAGCGAGAGCAGCCTGACACCCAGCTCGCTGCGGCCAAAGAACTCACGCACAAAATCGTTTGCCGGCGACGTTAACAGCTCAAGCGGCGTACCCTGCTGGACGACTTCGCCGTGATCCATCAGTACCAGACGATCGGCCAGCCGCAGTGCTTCGTCGATATCATGCGTCACCAGCACGATGGTGCGCCCGAGAATACGGTGGATGCGGCTCATCTCGGCCTGAAGTGCGCCGCGGGTGACCGGATCCAGCGCGCCGAAGGGCTCATCCATCAGCAGTACCTGCGGGTTAGCGGCCAGCGCGCGCGCCACCCCGACCCGCTGCTGTTGTCCGCCGGAAAGCTGGTGCGGGTAGCGGTCGCGAAGCGACGCGTCCAGGCCCAGCAGCGCCATCAACTCGTCGACACGCTCATTGATCTTCCCCCGGGACCATTTTTCCAGCTGTGGCACGGTGGCAATGTTCTGCGCCACCGTCCAGTGGGGAAACAGGCCGATGGACTGAATGGCGTAGCCCATACGCCGCCGCAGCTCCAGCACCGGCAGGCTGCGGATCTCCTCTCCGGCAAAGCGAATCGTCCCGCTGTCGTGCTCCACCAGCCGATTGATCATCTTCAGCGTCGTCGATTTTCCCGACCCCGACGTCCCGATCAATACCGAGAACGCCCCCTCGGCAAAATGCAGATTGAGATGGCTTGCCGCCGGACGGCCCGCAAAGGTTTTACTCACATCATGAAATTCAATCATTGGCTCTTCTCCTGAGCAGCGCGAGCCACAGGGCAAATAAGGCATCCAGCACGACCGCCAGCGCAATCGTGGGCACAACGCCCAGCAACACCAGATCCAGCGCGCTGCTGAGCAGCCCCTGGAACACCAGCGCCCCAAAGCCGCCCGCCCCGATCAGCGCGGCAATCACCGCCATCCCAACGGTTTGCACCGTCACCACCCGCAGGCTGCGAACCAGCAGCGGAAGCGCAAGCGGCAGCTGTATTTTCCAGAAACACTGGCGCGCACTCATCCCCATCGCATGGGCGCTTTCCAGCACGTCGGGCGGAACCTGGCTTAAGCCCGCCACCACGCCGCGCACCAGTGGCAGCAGCGCATACAACACAAGGGCAATCAGCGCCGGGGTCAGCCCGGTTCCGGCAATGCCTGCCGCGGCCAACGCAGGGAAGGATTTAACCAGACCGGCGAGGGGGGCAATCAGCAGGCCAAACAGGGCAACGGAGGGGATGGTCTGAATAACGTTGAGCACGGTAAAGACGGCACCCTGGCGGCTGGGATGTCGGTAGCACCACATGCCCAGCGGCACGCCCAGCAGCAGCGCCGGGACCAGCGTCCCGAACAGGATCGTCAGATGTTGCGCCAGTGCGTTGTCAAACACCTCCTGGCGGTTGACGTACTCTTTTAACAGCGAGAGTTGATTCAGATCGCCGCTGAAGAGGATCAGCAGGGGGATAACCCAGAATTGCGCGTTCAGCAGCCAGCGCCACACAGGTATCGGCGTCAGGCGGCGAATGGCATCGCTACAGGCCAGCAGGCAGAGTGCCAGCCACAGCCACAGGCCGCTGCCAATCGACGTGCGCGCCAGCGGGCTTTCAACCGAGGCCATCTGCGTCGCCGCCTGTCCCGCGCTCCAGAACAGTACGATAAACAGCGCTTCGCTGAGCAGAAGCGTCAGCCACAGCGCGGTTCGCCCCGGCCAGAAGGCTAAGACTACGGTACTCGCCAGCGCCGCGCCCAGCAGCAGCGGCGTAAATGCCCAGATCTGCCACAGCGCGCGCGGTTCGCCCGACACCAGACGGTTTGGCGCGACATTCACAAAAGGTAACGCGACCGCCACGATGGCCATACAGACCAACAGCAGCAGGACGCGGTTATGACATTTTATTGGCACAGCCTTATCCCGTTACTTCACAAGCCCTTGTTGTTTCAGGAAGTCGGCAGCCACTTTTTTGGCATCCAGCCCCTCTACGGCAATGCTGGCATTCAGCTGTTGCAGCGTTTTCGCATCCAGTTTTTCAAACACCGGTTTGAGCCAATCGTCGATATCCGGGTAGGCTTTCAGCACCGCCTCGCGCACGACCGGGGTTGGGGCGTAAATTGGCTGAACGCCTTTCGGGTCGGTCAGGGTTTGCAGACCAAGCGCCGCGACCGGGCCGTCAGTGCCGTAAGCCATCGCCGCGTTGACGCCGGAGGTTTTCTGCGCCGCCGCCTTAATGGTCACCGCCGTGTCGCCGCCCGCCAGAGAGAGTAGCTGTGCCTGATCGAGCTTGAAATCATAAGCTTTTTCAAACGCTGGCAGGGCATCAGCGCGCTCGATAAACTCTGCCGAGGCCGCGAGCTTAAACTCGCCCTTCTCTTTCAGGTAGCGGCTGAGATCGTCAAGCGAGGTGAGCTTGCCTTTCTCGGCGATATCTTTGCGCACCGCGATGGTCCAGGTGTTGTTGGCCGGTGCCGGTGTAAGCCAGACCAGCTTATTTTTTTCCGCGTCCAGCTTTTTGACTTTTTCGTACCCGGCTTTGGCATTTTTCCAGGCCGGATCGTTTTCATCCTTGAAGAAGAATGCCCCGTTGCCGGTGTATTCCGGGTAGATATCCAGCTCGCCGGAAGTGATAGCACCGCGCACGACAGGCGTGGTGCCAAGCTGCACTTTATTGACCGTTTTCACGCCGTGGCTTTCGAGCACCTGCAAAATGATATTGCCGAGCAACGCGCCCTCGGTATCAATTTTGGAACCCACCTTAACCGGCTCTGCGGCCTGTAACGGCAGGCTCAGCGCCGCCAGAAGCACCGCCGACCCTGTTATCCCCTTAATAATCGTCATTCTGCTTTCCTCATTATTTTGTGGCCTTTTTCATAGGCTTGAGAGAAAAGCGTAGCTTAAAACAGTGAATTTAACCGTTTTTCGTACCAGATGAGAGGCATCCCCCGCCAGGCGGGGGATAGGGAGAAAGGTAAGATTATTGCAGTTCGAACTCGGCTTTGTTCACGCGGGCGGAATCCACGCCGATGAAGACGTTGAATTTGCCAGGCTCGGCATCGTATTTCATCTGCTGATTCCAGAACTTCAGCGCATTTACGTCAATCGGGAAGCTGACCGTTTTGGTTTCGCCCGGTTTCAGGTTGACCTTTTCGAAGCCGCGCAGCTGTTTCACCGGACGGCTCATGGAGGCCGTGACATCCTGAACGTACATCTGGATCACCGTCGCGCCTTCGCGTTTGCCGCTGTTGGTCACTTCCACGCTGGCGGTCACTTTGCCGTCACGCTTCAGGGTCGGCGCCGACATTTTCACGTCAGACACCTTGAAGGTGGTGTAGCTCAGGCCATAGCCAAACGGATAGAGCGGGCCGTTAGCTTCGTCGAAGTAACGGGACGTGTACTTGTTCGGCTTGTCGGCGTTGTACGGGCGACCGGTGTTCAGGTGGCTGTAATAGACCGGGATCTGCCCGACGGAGCGCGGGAAGGACATCGGCAGCTTGCCGGACGGGTTGTAATCGCCAAACAGCACGTCGGCAATGGCGTTACCGCCTTCGGTACCGGCGAACCAGGTTTCCAGAATGGCGTCAGCCTGCTGATCTTCTTTCACCAGCGCCAGCGGACGCCCGTTCATCAGCACCAGCACCAGCGGCTTGCCGGTGGCTTTCAGGGCCGCGATCAGGTCACGCTGGCTTTGCGGGATCGTGATGTCGGTCCGGCTGGAGGCTTCGTGCGCCATCCCCTGCGCTTCACCCACCACGGCGACCACCACGTCGGACTGCTTCGCGGCGTTAACCGCTTCGTCGATCATCTCTTTCGGCGTGCGTGGATCCACCTTCACCGCTTCCTCATACTGGTTGAGGAAGGTCACGATGTCTTTATCGTCGGTGACGTTTGCGCCTTTGGCGTAAACCACTTTTGCATTATCACCCACAGCGCTCTTAATGCCTGTCAGCACGGTAACGGACTGATCCGCCACGCCTGCGGCGGACCAGCTGCCCATGACGTCACGCTTGCTGTCGGCCAGCGGACCGACCACGGCAATGGTGCCGGATTTTTTCAGCGGCAGCGTGTCGAGACGGTTTTTCAGCAGCACCAGGCTTTCGCGCGCCACTTCGCGGGCTTCTTTGCGGTGCAGGCGGCTTTCAGCATTGGTGTCTGCCGGGTCAGATTCCTTCGGCCCCAGATGGCTGTAAGGATCGTTAAACAGCCCCATGTCATATTTCACGTTCAGCACGTGGCGAGCGGCATCGTCCAGCTCCGCCATCGTCACCTTGCCGCTCTTCACCAGCCCCGGCAGGTATTTGCTGTAGTATTCGTCGCTCATGCTCATGTTGATGCCGGACTTGAGCGCCACGCGTACCGCATCTTCCGGGTCAGACGCTGTGCCGTGCTTGATCAGCTCTTTAATCGCCCCGTGATCCGAAACGGTGATGCCCTTGAAGCCCCACTGGTCGCGCAGCACATCTTTCAGCAGCCACGAATCGGAGGTGGCAGGCGTGCCGTTGAGAGAGTTCAACGCCACCATCACCGCGCCGCTACCCGCGTCCAGCCCCGCTTTATACGGCGGCATATAGTCGTTAAACAGGCGCTGCGGACTCATGTCCACGGTGTTGTACTCTTTGCCGCCTTCTACCGCGCCATAGGCGGCGAAGTGCTTGACGCTGGTCATCACCGAGTAACGATCTGCCGGACTTTTGCCCTGCATCGCTTCCACCATGGTTTTGCCCATCGTGGCGGTTAAATAAGTATCTTCCCCAAAGCCCTCCGAAGCACGGCCCCAGCGCGGATCGCGGGAGACGTCTACCATCGGCGCCCAGGTCATGTTCAGGCCGTCGTCTGCGGCTTCATATGCCGATACGCGCCCGACGGTTTTCACCGCATCGAGGTTAAAGGAGGAGGCTAAGCCGAGGCTAATCGGGAAGACGGTACGCTGGCCGTGCACCACGTCGTAGGCGAAGAACAGCGGAATTTTCAGGCGGCTCAGTTCCATCACCTGATCCTGCATTTTGCGGATATCCTGGCGGGTAACGGTGTTAAAAATGGCTCCTACCTGCCCATCTTTGATCATCTCGCGAATGGCTTCTTTCGGGTTATCCGGGCCGACGCTGATCAGGCGCAGCTGGCCGATTTTCTCATCGACCGTCATCTTTTTGAGTAAATCCGTGACAAAGGCGTCGCGGGCTTCAGGCGTGAGCGGGTGATTACCAAACAAATCCTCTGCCAGCGCAGGTTGCAGCGCCAGGCTGACGGCGACACCTACATAACATAGCCATTTCATGTTGTTATTCTCTCTCATCAATAACCGCGGGAAGCACCCGGCCAGACCGTGCGAAAAGCGCAGTGTGCCACAAAGCCTGAAAACCTTGCAGGGTTATTCTCTGATTTTTCTCATGAATACCCGACCGCTCAACGTCTAATCGCGCTATGCTTTACAGCGAGAAATTTGCCCCACCACAAGGAGTGGAAGATGTCTTCTGTTCGAACTAACGATAACACTACTTTTATTAACGAACTGTCGCGCCTGGTTGGTCACTCTCACCTGCTTACCGACCCGGCCAAAACCGCCCGCTACCGTAAGGGCTTTCGCTCCGGCCAGGGCGACGCGCTGGCGGTGGTCTTCCCCGGTACGTTGCTCGAACTGTGGCGCGTGCTCAGCGCCTGCGTTGCGGCAGACAAGATTATTTTAATGCAGGCTGCTAACACCGGCCTGACTGAAGGCTCCACGCCGAACGGCAACGATTACGATCGTGACATCGTGATTATCAGCACCCTGCGCCTCGACAAACTGCACCTGCTGGACAAGGGTGAACAGGTACTCGCCTTCCCCGGCACCACGCTCTACTCGCTGGAAAAGGCGCTTAAGCCGCTGGGTCGCGAACCGCACTCGGTGATCGGCTCTTCGTGCATTGGTGCCTCGGTGATCGGCGGGATCTGCAATAACTCCGGCGGCTCGCTGGTGCAGCGCGGCCCGGCCTACACGGAGATGTCGCTGTTTGCCCGTATCGATGAAAACGGCAAGCTGACGCTGGTTAACCATTTGGGGATCGATCTGGGTGTAACGCCAGAGCAGATCCTCAGCAAACTTGACGATGACCGCGTGAAGGACGAAGACGTTCAGCACGATGGCCGTCACGCGCATGACCACGATTACATCACCCGCGTGCGCGATATCAATGCCGATACGCCAGCGCGCTATAACGCCGATCCGGATCGCCTGTTTGAATCCTCCGGCTGCGCGGGCAAGCTGGCCGTTTTTGCGGTGCGCCTCGATACCTTCCCGGCAGAGAAAAAGCAGCAGGTGTTTTACATTGGCACCAATCAGCCGGAGGTGCTGACGGAGATCCGCCGTCATATTCTGGCCGAGTTCACTCACCTGCCGGTGGCGGGCGAGTATATGCACCGGGACATTTATGACATCGCTGAGCGCTACGGCAAAGATACCTTCCTGATGATCGACAAGCTCGGCACCGACAAAATGCCGTTCTTCTTCACCATGAAGGGCCGCACCGACGCGATGCTGGAGAAAGTGTCGCTGTTCAAACCGCACTTCACCGACCGCTTTATGCAGAAACTGGGCAACGCCTTCCCGGCGCATTTACCGGAGCGGATGAAGACCTGGCGCGATAAGTATGAGCACCACCTGCTGCTGAAAATGGCCGGGGACGGAATTGCCGAAGCGCAGAGCTGGCTCACCGAGTTCTTCAAAACTGCCGACGGGGATTTCTTCGCCTGCACGCCGGAAGAAGGCAGCAAAGCCTTCCTGCACCGCTTCGCCGCGGCGGGTGCGGCTATCCGTTATCAGGCTGTGCATTCCGAAGAGGTAGAGGATATTCTGGCGCTGGATATTGCCCTGCGTCGCAACGATACCGAGTGGTTTGAACATCTGCCGCCGGAGATTGACAGCAAGCTGGTGCACAAGCTCTATTACGGCCACTTCATGTGCTATGTCTTCCACCAGGATTACATCGTCAAAAAAGGGGTGGATGCGCATGCGTTGAAAGAGCAGATGCTGGCGTTGCTGCACGAGCGTGGCGCGCAATATCCTGCCGAGCATAACGTGGGGCATTTGTACAAAGCGCCGGAGACGCTTAAACAGTTTTATCGCAAAAATGACCCTACAAACAGTATGAACCCCGGCATTGGTAAGACAACGCGGAAGAAATACTGGAAAGAGAGTGCCGAAACAGAGGAGCACAATACGCAAGCCTCTGATGAACGCCTATAGCCAAATTTAAGAGATTGTTAAGCTCTCCTCAATCGTACTAGAGTATCTGCCTGTTGCCAGAGAAACGTTTCTCTGGCTTTCCAAACAAGGAGCGGGCAGAACATGTCGGCTGTAGAGATTTTACCCGAAACTGAAATCGAGGTGCGCGACGCCCTTCCTGACGATGCACATGCCATCTCGGCGATATACGCCTGGCATGTGCTTCATGGCCGTGCGTCCTTCGAGGAAGTTCCCCCCACCGTCGATGAGATGCGTCAGCGGATGAAGAGTGTGACCGACAGCGGTTTACCGTGGCTGGTTGCGCTGTATCGCGGCATTGTCGTCGGCTATTGCTACGCCACGTTTTATCGTCCACGCCAGGCCTACCGGTACACCCTTGAGGAATCCATCTATGTGGATGCCAGCACCACCGGGCGCGGGTTTGGTACGGCGCTGATGGATGCCCTGATTGCACGGTGTGAGCAAGGTCCCTGGCGGCAGATGATTGCTGTGGTCGGTGACGGAAACAATAATGCGGGATCGTTACGGCTGCATAAAAAACATGGCTTCGAGGTTGTCGGTCAACTGCGCAGCGTGGGGTATAAGAAGGGCGACTGGCGGGATACGTTGATCATGCAGCGTCCACTCAACGATGGTGACTGGACGCTGCCGGAGTAGGCGCTTTCGCCCGGTGGCGCTCCGCTTACCGGGCCTACGTATCGGGGCCGCTTTAGGGCCGTAGGCCGGGTAAGGCGAAGCCGCCACCCGGCACAGACAGGCGACTCAGTCGTTCTGCGCCGTCGCCATCTGTTCCGCTTTCTGCTTTTTATACGCCAGCGCTGAAGCCGGCACCGGCTGCACTTTCCCGGTTTCAATCCAGGTGCGCAGGCGGCTGGCATCCGCAAAGTGGGTATATTTGCCGAAGGCATCCATCACCACCAGCGCCACTGGTTTACCGTTAAACACGGTGCGCATCACCAGGCAGTGCCCTGCCGCATTGGTGAATCCGGTCTTGGTTAACTGAATATTCCAGTTATCGCGATACACCAGATGGTTAGTGTTGCGGAACGGCAGCGTATACGCCGGGTTCGAGAATGTCGCCATCTCCTCACGCGTGGTGCTGAGCTGACCAATCAGCGGGTATTGCTTACTGGCGATCAGCAGCTTGGTTAAATCACGCGCCGTCGAGACGTTATGGATCGACAGACCGGTTGGCTCCACGAAATGGGTATTTTTCATCCCCAGCGCTTTGGCTTTGGCATTCATCGCGCGGATAAACGCGTCGTAACCGCCAGGATAATGGTGGGCAAGGCTCGCCGCCGCGCGGTTCTCTGAGGACATCAGCGCCAACAGCAGCATATTTTTACGGCTGATTTCACTGTTCAGACGCACGCGAGAGTAGATCCCTTTCATCTCTGGCGTGTGGCTGATATCCACTTTTAGCTTTTCGTCCAGCGGCAGTCGTGCATCAAGCACCACCATCGCGGTCATGACTTTGGTTATGGAAGCGATCGGGCGCACCAGATCCGGGTGACTGGCGTAGATCACCTTGTTGGTATTCAGGTCAACGATCATCGCGCTGCCGGACGCAATCTGGGGTTGCGCAGCAGCGGTGGCAACTGCGGGCGTTTTGGCGATGGCTGGCGCGGTAGCGGAGACGCCCAACAGTAGCGCAAGACTAAGGAGTGACACTCGAAATTTCAGCATGATGAGACTTCTGATAATGATTCACGCACGTTATGACGTACACCGCCTGTGTCGACGGATAAACACAGGCTGGCTTCGGCATCATAGCGGTCACCGTGCGTTGTCGCCAGCGGAGAATCATAACCAGATGCTGCATTGCTGGCATTTACGCCAGCAATGCAGGGGACTTAAAAGAGACGGTATCCATAACCCCAAAGAATAACTGTCAGGGCCAGTAGCGCCTCAAGGACCAGCACGCCGATGGCAAGCGTAGAGCTGGAGAAGCTCAGGCCCTCTTCTTTATTGATGTTGAGGAAGGTTGGCACTCCTACATACAGCAGATAACCGGTGTAAAAGAGGGCAACCGTACCGATCAGCGCGCACAGCCAGACCAGTGGATAGAGCGCAACAATACCGCTTAAGAACAGCGGGGTCGCGACGTATCCGGCGAAGACCATACAGTGTGCCAGCGACGGGCGCTGCGGATAGTTGCGCGCCATCCAGTGGATGACCCGCCCCATTACCGCCACCCCGGCCAGCATCAGGCCATAAAACAGAATGGCCAGGTACAGTCCGGTAAACCAGGAAAGCTGAACCACGGTGCCGTCACCAAAGTTCCAGCCTATTTGCGTAGTACCAATAAACGCGCAGACCACCGGCACCGCTGCCATCAGCAGGACGTGGTGGGTGTAGTGATGCGCGACCGTTTCGTTCTCGTTACGGATGACCTGCATTTCACGATCGGGATGGGAGAAAAGTCCCCAGACATGGTTCATAACGCCCCCTTGTTGTCGGCCCGTCAGCGATAGCTAAAGTATAATGCAGGCTTTAGATTATTTTATGTACAGTGGGAAATTTCCGTTGATTGCCGCGTGGTTGATGGATGGGGTATATGATTAACGCAGGCACAGTAAGGGAGACGACATTTACTTAATGGATATCAACGGTCTTATTGAACAATATGGATACGCCGCGCTGGTCATCGGCAGCGTGGCAGAGGGTGAAACCATCACGCTGCTGGGCGGAGTGGCCGCACATCAGGGATTGCTGAAATTCCCGCTGGTGGTCGCCGCCGTCGCACTGGGCGGTATGATTGGCGACCAGCTGCTCTACTTTCTGGGTCTGCGCTTTGGTCCGACGCTTTTACAACGTTTTGCTAAGCATCAAAAGAAAATTCGTCGTGCTCAGCGGCTTATCCAGCGGCATCCCTATATGTTTGTGATTGGCACCCGCTTTATGTATGGCTTTCGCATCATTGGGCCAATACTGATTGGCGCGAGCCGCTTACCGCCGAAAATTTTCCTGCCGCTGAACATTATCGGGGCGATTGCCTGGGCGTTGATTTTTACCACGCTTGGCTACGTGGGTGGCGAAGTGATAGGCCCGTGGCTGCATAATCTCGATCAGCATCTTAAACACTGGGCCTGGTTGATCCTGGTTGTTGCGGTGGTGATTGGGGTACGGCTGTGGCTCAAGCATCGTGAAAAGCGGCGGGATGAAGAGTGAGTGCGGCCTGCTGCCCCTCACCCTACCCCTCTCCCCAAAGGGGAGAGGGAACTCTATACACCCTCTCCCCTTTGGGGAGAGGGCTGGGGTGAGGGGAATGTTTATTCTGCTGGCTTAAACTGCGGATTCGCCAGCATAAAACCGCCGTCGACGATAAACGACTGCCCGGTGGTGTAGCTGGCGTCGCTGTCACACAGCCACGCCACCAGGCTGGCTATTTCTTTGGTATGCCCTGGCCGTGCCAGCGGGATTTCCGGCATTGAACCTTCTTTCACTTCGCTGTCGTCCATATCATTCATCGGCGTGGCGATCGCACCAGGCGCAACGGCGTTCACCAGAATCTTATGTTTAACCAGCTCCAGCGCCATCGATTTTGTTAACCCGCCCAGCGCATGTTTGGCCGCCGTATAGGCGCTGGCATCCGGCAATGGCGTATGTTCATGCACCGAGGTGATGTTCACGATCCGCCCCCCCTTCTACCTGCTTCACCATCTGACGCGCCGCGATTTGCGAGCAGAGAAACGCGCCGTCCACGTCAACGGTAAATATGTGCCGCCAGTCGTCAAACGACAGGTCCAGAAATGGCGCTTTGTTCATCGCCCCGGCATTGTTTACCAGCACATCCAGCCGCCCGAAACGCGTAATCAGGGTTTCAATGGCCTTTGCGCCTTCCGGCAAATTGCTTAAGTCGAGCTGGATGGCCTCGGCACGCTGCCCGCGCGCTTCAATTTCACGGCAGGTTGCCAACGCCCCTTCCTCATCTGAATGCCAGGTCACCCCGATATCAAACCCGCGTTCGGCCAGCATCAGGGCCGTCGTTTTGCCAATTCCTGAATCCGATGCGGTAACAATTGCGACTCGCGTAATACTCACCTCCTGAAAATCTGCAAAGAGGTAAGTATAGATAATGCGCGATTTTAGCTGTGATGATATCCGCCACCCAGCGCGGAGGTGAGCTGGAGCGTAGCATCCACGTACTGACCTTTCAGCATCAACCCGGCAATACGCTCTTTGAGCGCCGGAATTTTTGCTTCACTCACCCGCGAGCCGGCAATGATCCCCGCGCTGAAGCGCGCCTGTGCCAGCGCAACGACGCGCGCCGCATCTTTTTCGATCTGCTGCTGGTGCTGATTTTTGGCGGTCAGGGTTTCCACTTCGCTGGCCGTCCGGGCAACCTGGTTTACGGCGTCCACTACGGCCTTGTTGTAGTTCGCCACGGAGAGGTTGTTTTGCGCCTGGGCGATATCCAGGTTCGCATTCAACCGACCACTGTCAAAAATTGGCAGCGTCAGACCCGCGGTTACGCCCATTTGCTGAGCAGATGAGCGGAACAGGTCGCTAAGGTGCAATGCATCCTGCTGCAAGAACGCCATCAAATTGATGTCAGGGTAGAACGCAGCTCTGGCGGCATCCACTTCGCTCATGGACGCTTCGATATACCAGTGCGCCTCCTGCAAATCCGGGCGGCGAGCCAGCAGCTCATAACCGAGCGTTGACGGCAGCGACGCCTCTGCGTCAGGTAAGGCATGCCGGGCGAGCGTGACTGAAGGGGTATTGGTCAATGCATTCAGACGCGCCTCAATGGCCTTCATTTTGCCGTGCACGTCAGCGAGCTGTTCATCGGTTTTGCTGGCATTGATATCTGTTTCAACGCCTTCCACCGAGGAGGTAATGCCGTGCTGATAAAGCTCACGATCGGCACCGATGATATTTTCCTGCTCCCGTTTGATCTGCGCGAGCACGTCACCTACCGCGGCCTCGGTCTGCCAGTCCCAGTACAGCCGCGCGACGCTGCTGGCGAGCAGCTGTCGGGTCTGCTCCAGCTCCGCTTTTTGCCCATTCACCTTACCGATGCGGGCCTCAATTTGGGCGCGGTTTTTACCCCATAAATCCAGATCCCATCCGGCCGTCAGACCAAAGGTGCCGTTGGTGTACCAGGGTCCGGTTGTCCCCGCCGCCGGGTCAGTCAGGGCGAATGGCCCCATCAGCCCCTCTGCCGACATCTTTTGCCGTTCCACATCTGCGGAAAAATCCATTTGTGGACCATCAGCAGCGACAGCGGCTTTCGCCTGTGCTTCTGCCAGGGTGATGCGCTGCCGGGCAATTTGCATATCCGGTGCATCCGCCAGCGCTTTAGCAATCAGCGCGTTAAGCTGAGGGTCATTAAAATCTTTCCACCATTCGTTTTTTGGCCAGTCGGCATGACTTAGTTGGGTATTTACAGCAGCGGCGGCGGCTTGCGTTTTCACTGGAGACACCGTGGCATGTTCCGGCGCGCAGGCGGACAGCATAAAAATAAGGGGAGCACTCAGAGATAAAGTGAGGGTACGTTTCATTACGCCATGAACTCAAAAAAAATAAAGGCGCAACTTACGCTTACTGACGTTCCGTTTTTTAGTAACGCGTGGCAATCCGCATATTGTTATACATTTTCATATCCGGAAATTTATTCCCCAAGCGAATGATTTAATTTCACCTATTCATACCAATTATGAATTGACTGCTACACTTACTGACGACAGACATACGCAGGAGAGGCGAATGAAAATATTATTGTGGGCTATTTTGATTATATTTCTGATAGGGCTGCTGGTGGTAACCGGCGTATTCAAAATGATTTTCTGATACGTTTGCCCGGCTCCGCGCCGGGCAAACGTATTCACACTTCGCTCAGTGCTTCGACTGGATCACACGGGCAATATCCGCCGACGTCTGTAGCGTACGGATCTCCTGAAATAATCCCAGCGCGTCGTCGTACTCTTTCCGTAAATAACTCAGCCACTGCTTAATGCGCGCGACGTGATACAACCCGGTATCGCCCTGCTTTTCCAGCCGCGTGTATTTTTGCAGGAGTTTCACCACGTCCGCCCACGGCATCCGCGGCTCATTGTATTTCACCACCCGGCTGAGGTTCGGCACGTTCAGCGCACCGCGGCCAATCATCACGGCATTACAGCCGGTCTCTTTGAGGCAGGCCTGCGCGCTCTCATAATCCCAGATTTCGCCGTTAGCAATCACCGGAATAGTAAGCCGTTTGCGGATCTCGCCAATCGCCTGCCAGTTAATGCGCTCGGCTTTATAACCATCCTCTTTGGTTCGCCCGTGCACCACCAGCTCGGTGGCGCCCGCCTGCTGCACCGCGTCGGCAATTTCAAACTGCCTGTCGCCGCTGTCCCATCCCAGACGCACTTTGACCGTCACCGGTAGATGCGATGGCACCGCCTCACGCATGGCCTTTGCGCCGCGATAAATCAATTCCGGATCTTTGAGTAACGTCGCCCCGCCGCCGCTGCCGTTGACCAGCTTTGACGGACAGCCGCAGTTAAGATCGACACCGTACGAGCCAAGCGCTACCGCGCGGGCGGCGTTTTCCGCCAGCCACTCAGGATACTGGCCGAGCAGCTGGACGCGCACCAGCGTACCGGAGGGGGTGCGGCTCTGACGATGCAGTTCCGGACAGAGACGATAAAATGATTTTTCTGGCAGCAACATATCGACCACGCGCAAAAACTCCGTCACGCAGAGATCGTAATCGTTCACCTCGGTAAGCAGCTCGCGCACGAGAGAGTCGAGCACGCCTTCCATCGGGGCCAGTAAAACACGCATTCTGAGTACCTGTGAAAAAAGACGCGCTATAGTAGCTGCTCTCCATGTATGTTGAAAGCCCGGCGTTCCATTCTGGAATGTCTGGTATGCCCAAAATTCATGATGTGATCCGTGGCACATTTTCAGGTTTAATTGTATGATGAATACGTCTCAGCAAGGACTTTCACCATGAGCAAATCACTGAATACTATCTGGCAATACCTTCGCGCCTTCGTCCTGATTTATGCCTGCCTGTACGCCGGCATTTTTATCGCGTCGCTGCTGCCTATTACCATCCCCGGCAGCATTATCGGCATGTTGATCCTGTTTGTGCTGCTGGCATTACAGGTGCTGCCCGCGAAATGGGTCAACCCGGGATGCTTCGTTCTCATTCGCTATATGGCCCTGCTTTTTGTGCCTATCGGCGTTGGGGTTATGCAGTATTACGATGTGCTTAAGGCGCAGTTCGGCCCGATAGTGGTCTCCTGCGCCATCAGTACGCTGGTTGTTTTCCTGGTCGTCAGCTGGAGCTCACACATTGTGCATGGCGAACGTAAGGTCATCGGGGAGAAAACAAAAAAATGATGGCGAATATCTGGTGGTCCCTGCCGTTAACCCTGGTGGTGTTCTTTGCTGCGCGTAAGCTTGCGGTTCGTTTCAAAATGCCGTTGCTCAACCCGCTGCTGGTCGCCATGGTGGTGATTATTCCTTTTCTGCTGCTCACCGGCATTTCTTATGAACGTTACTTCGCCGGGAGCAAGATCCTCAACGATTTGTTGCAGCCTGCCGTGGTGGCGCTGGCGTTTCCTTTATATGAGCAACTGCATCAGATCCGCGCGCGCTGGAAATCCATCATTACCATCTGCTTTGTGGGTAGCCTTGTTGCGATGATCACCGGTACCTCGGTGGCCCTATTGATGGGCGCATCGCCGCAGATCGCCGCCTCTATCCTGCCTAAATCCGTTACTACGCCGATTGCCATGGCCGTGGGCGGCAGTATCGGCGGCATTCCGGCCATCAGCGCCGTGTGCGTGATTTTCGTCGGTATCCTGGGCGCGGTGTTTGGTCATACGCTGCTGAATATCATGAAAATTCGGACCAAAGCGGCGCGCGGTCTGGCGATGGGTACCGCCTCGCACGCGCTGGGCACCGCACGCTGCGCGGAGCTGGATTATCAGGAAGGGGCATTCAGCTCGCTGGCACTGGTGATCTGCGGGATTATAACCTCCCTGCTCGCGCCGTTTATCTTCCCGATTATTCTGGCAGTAATGGGCTAAAATTTGCGATGCGTCGCGCAAATTTCATTTTCATTTCATAAGTTGCATACATAATGAGATTTGGATCACATATAAAGGCCGTACGGCTCCGTACACTACCGATCCATTAACCTTGATGAGGCAACGTCATGCATCCACGTTTTCAAGCTGCTTTCTCTCAGCTTGCAGAGAATTTGCAATCAGCCCTGGCTCCGGTTCTGGCGGATGCGCATTTCCCCGCCCTGCTGACGGCAGATCAGGTCACGACGCTTAAACAGGCAACGGGGCTGGACGAAGACGCGCTGGCTTTCGCCCTGCTTCCGCTGGCGGCTGCTTGCGCCCGCGCTGACCTTTCCCATTTTAACGTAGGTGCAATTGCGCGCGGCGTGAGCGGGACCTGGTACTTCGGCGGGAACATGGAGTTTCTCGGTGCGACCATGCAGCAAACCGTTCATGCGGAGCAGAGTGCCATCAGTCACGCCTGGCTGCGCGGCGAAAAGGCCCTGCGCGCCATCACCGTCAACTATACCCCTTGCGGCCACTGCCGCCAGTTTATGAATGAGCTGAACAGCGGTCTCGAACTGCGTATCAACCTGCCGGGACGCGCGCCGCATACGCTGGGTGATTACCTGCCGGATGCTTTTGGCCCTAAAGATCTTGAGATCAAAACCCTGCTGATGGACGAGCAGGACCACGGTTACGCGCTCTCAGGGGATGCGCTCAGCGAAGCGGCCATTGCCGCCGCCAATAAAAGCCACACCCCATACAGCAAATCACCAAGCGGCGTCGCCCTTCAGTGCCGCGACGGCCGCATCTTCACCGGCAGCTATGCAGAGAACGCCGCGTTTAACCCGACGCTGCCTCCGCTCCAGGGCGCCCTGAACCTGCTCAGCCTGAACGGGTATGACTACCCGGATATTCAGCGCGCGATCCTCGCTGAAAAGGCCGATGCACCGCTGATCCAGTGGGACGCGACCGCAGCCACGCTGAAAGCGCTGGGCTGTTCAACCATCGACCGCGTGCTGCTGGCATAATCTGTTCGGCGGGCAAATTTGCCCGCCAGTCTGACGAAAAACCCCTCAGTTGAATCGCTGTTTCTTGCGCTAACCAGGCGGGTACAGTAGCCTGAGGGAAATTTCATCATCGGTACGAGCCATCTGCATGTTAAAGCGCGTGTTTTACAGCCTGTCTGTCCTGGTCGGCATACTGCTGTTGATCGTGCTGGGTCTCGACCGCTGGATGAGCTGGAAAACAGCTCCCTACATTTTTGATGACCTACAGGACCTCCCCTACCGCCAGGTTGGCGTGGTGCTTGGCACCGCCAAGTATTACCGCACCGGCGTCATCAATCAGTATTACCGGTATCGTATTCAGGGCGCGCTGAACGCCTATAACAGCGGCAAGGTGAACTATCTGCTGCTGAGCGGCGATAACGCCCTGCAAAGCTATAACGAGCCGGTGACGATGCGCAAAGATCTGATTGCCGCAGGCGTCGACCCGGCCGATATCGTGCTCGACTACGCCGGATTCCGCACCCTTGATTCCATCGTGCGCACCCGCAAGGTGTTCGACACCAATGATTTCATCATCATCACCCAGCGTTTCCACTGCGAGCGGGCGCTGTTTATCGCCCTGCATATGGGGATCCAGGCCCAGTGCTACGCCGTGCCGTCGCCAAAAGATATGCTGAGCGTACGCGTACGTGAGTTTGGCGCCCGTTTTGGCGCGCTGGCTGACCTGTACCTGTTCAAGCGTGAACCGCGCTTTTTAGGCCCGCTGGTGCCGATCCCAACGATGCACGAAGTGCCTGAAAATGCGCAAGGCTATCCGGCGGTTACGCCAGAGCAGCTGCTGGAAATGCAGAAGAAGTAATAACTGATGTCGGGTGGCGGCTTCGCCTTACCCGACCTACGATCGCGATTTTGTAGGCCCGGTAAGCGTCGCGCCACCGGGCAAAAAAAGGCCCGCTACGTGAGCGGGCCTTTCCATTCTGAAGAACTTATTTCTTACGCGCGTACTTCAGTGAATCCAGGGCAACCGCGAAGATAATGATCGCGCCCTTGATGATGTACTGCCAGTACGGGTTCACGCCGATGTAGGTCAGGCCGTAGTTGATCACGGTGAAGATGATTACACCGGTCACCACGCCCAGCACGGTACCCACGCCGCCGCTGAAGGAGACGCCGCCGACCACGCAGGCCGCAATCGCATCCAGCTCGTACATAAAACCGAGGTTGTTGGTGGCAGAGCCGATACGGCCTGCTTCCAGCATCCCGCCGAAGGCGTAGAACACACCGGACAGGGCATAAATCATCAGCAGGTTCAGAGCCACGTTGACGCCGGAGACTTTCGCCGCTTCCGGGTTACCACCGATAGCAAAGATGTTTTTACCGAAGCGGGTTTTGTTCCACAGGATCCAGACGAACGCCACCGCAATCAGCGCATAGAAGGTGATATAGGAGAGACGGAAGCTGCCCAGCGCAACAAACCCCTGCGTGAAGGTCGAGAAGCCGCTTTCGAAGCCAGAGATTGGAGACGCGCCGACGAAATCGTAGTACAGGGAGTTGATACCATAAACGATGATCATCGTGCCAAGCGTGGTGATGAATGGCGTCACGTTCAGGTAAGCAATGATGATGCCGTTAATCAGGCCAATTACCGCGCCGATGGCGCATACGATCAGGATCACCACGAAAATCGGCATGGTCGCCATCTCCGGGAACACCTTGTTGGCGTTTTCCATCGACTGCAACAGGGTTGCCGCAATAACCGCCGCCAGACCCACCTGGCGCCCTGCCGAAAGGTCTGTCCCCTGGGTAACGATGAGCCCTGCCACGCCCAGTGCGATGATAATACGTACGGAAGACTGGGTCAGAATATTACTTAAGTTCAGCAGACTTAAGAACGTTGGGTCCTGGAAAATAATTATCGCCAGCAAGACTAAAAGAACAACGTAAATACCGCCTTCTTTCAGATAAGTGAGAAAACTTTTTTTATTTAACGCACTCATGAGGAGCCCCTGATCTTAAAGGTGCAAAGACGCAAGACGCAAAATTTCGTTTTGCGTTGTCGTTTTGGTTTCAACAATACCGGCAACGAGACCATTGCTCATAACCAGAATACGGTCTGTGATCCCTAACAATTCCGGCATTTCGGAAGAAATAATAATGATCCCTTTATCTTTTTTCGCCAGCTCTGCGATCAGCTGGTAAATCTCGAATTTTGCACCCACGTCGATACCGCGCGTAGGTTCATCCAGCATCAGTATTTCAGGCTGGGTTAACAGCCAGCGACCAATAATGACTTTCTGCTGGTTCCCTCCCGAGAGTGAGCCAATTTGCGTGCGGTGGCCCGGCGTTTTCACGCGCATGGAGTCAATCACCCATTGGGTATCGCTCTTCATGCGGGAATTATCCAGCAACCCGACCTTGTTTTTGTAATTGCGAATATTAGAAATTAACGAGTTAAAGTTAATATCAAGATAAGCGTAAATACCGGTGGAACGCCGCTCTTCCGTCACCAGCGCAAAACCATTATTAATGGCTTCGTTGGCATTATGGTTGTTGATTTTCTTACCGTGCAGGGTAATGGTGCCTTCGGCTTTCTCACGGATACCAAACAGGGTTTCCACGATATCGGTGCGCTTAGCGCCCACCAGCCCTGCGATACCAAGGATCTCGCCCTTGTGCAAATCGAAAGAGACATCGCGGATGGACGGCTGACGCAGTGAGGTCAGGTTACGCACCTCCAGAATCACTTCGCCCGGCTTGTTTTCTTTATCCGGGAAGCGCTGGTTCAATGAACGGCCAACCATCATGGCGATGATCTTGTCCATGTCCAGCCCTTCCAGCGGCTGGGTGGCAATCCACTGGCCATCGCGCAGGATGGTAATTTCATCGCACAGCTGGAAGATCTCTTCCATTTTATGTGAGATATAGACAATGCCGCAGCCGCGATCTTTCAGCTTACGGATGATGGTAAAAAGGTGGTTAACCTCTTTTTCCGTCAATGACGATGTCGGTTCATCCATGATCACGATTTTCGCATCATAGGAGAACGCTTTGGCAATTTCGATCATCTGCATCTGGGAAACGGATAATGTCCCGACGCGTGCGCGCGGGTCAATATCAATATCCAGCTCATCGAAAATGGCTTTGGTGTCGCGATACATTTTATCCTGATCGACAAAGACACCTTTGGTTGGATAGCGGCCCAACCACATATTATCCATAACTGAACGTTGCAGAACCAGGTTTAATTCCTGGTGTACCATCGAGATACCGTTCTCCAGCGCTTCTTTCGCTGAATGGAAGTCGATCTCTTTTCCCTGAAAAAGAATGCTGCCAGAATCTTTTTGATAGATCCCAAAAAGGCATTTTAATAATGTTGATTTACCCGCACCGTTTTCACCCATTAACGCATGAATAGAGTGAGGACGAACTTTTAAATTAACATTATCGAGCGCCTTAACACCGGGGAATGACTTGTTAACACCGGTCATTTCCAACAAGTATTCACCGGACGACTGAGTAGTTGTGCTGACCATAATTATACCTTGTTGGCCTCGCATATCGCGTTATAAAAGGGCGCAACGAATTGCGCCCAGTGAAGACAATTCAGATAACTTATTTACCGATAAACTCAGCCAAGTTGGACTGGTCTACGCCCACGTAAGGAACGCGAACGATTTTGTTTTCAATTTTCCAGCTGGTGCCGTCAGCAGCGCCTTTACCATCAGCGAGGTTTTTCGCCAGATCGAAGGTGGCTTTCGCCTGGTTGTTAGCATCGTTCAGCACGGTACCGGCCATTGCGCCAGATTTCACCAGCGCCAGCGCTTCTGGCAGGGCATCCACACCGAATACAGGAATGGCGGATTTGTTGTGTGCTTTCAGCGCTTCAACTGCACCCATTGCCATTGCATCGTTGTTGGCGATGACCACTTCAATTTTGTTGGCGTTCGGGCCAGAGAGCCACGCATCCATCTTATCTTTCGCCTGAGCGGTGTCCCACATTGCGGTGTCTAACGCCAGCTGCTGGGTTTTCAGGCCCTTGTCGTTCAGCTCTTTAATAACGTAGGTGGTACGTGCTTCAGCATCCGGATGGCCCGGTTCGCCTTTCAGCAGAACGAACTGAATCTGACCATCTTTGTTCATATCCCAGTTTGGGTTCGCCGCCCAGTGTTTCGCAATCAGATCGCCCTGGATAATCCCGGACTCTTTGGAGTCAGTACCCACGTAATACGCTTTATCGTAGCTGTCCAGCGCTTTACGGGAAGGCTCTTTGTTGAAGAAGACAATCGGCACGTTCTGGCCGCGTGCTTTCTCGATCACCGTACCTGCCGCAGCCGGGTCAACCAGGTTAATAGCCAGCGCTTTCACGCCTTTTGCCAGAAGAACGTCAATCTGATCGTTCTGTTTAGACTGGTCATTCTGGGAGTCATTCATCAGCAGCTGCACGTCTGGCGCTGATTTAGCATCTTTTTCAATTGCTTTACGCACAACGGACATGAAGTTGTCGTCGTATTTATAGATAGTCACGCCAATACGGGTATCCGCTGCGTGTGCTGCTGCGCCAAAAAGCATGCTTGCCATGACAGCAGACAGAGTCAACACCTTCTTATTCATGGTATCTCCGGTTTTTTTTATGCAGGGTAGTTCTTGTGAAAAACGGTCGGCGGGCAGATGTTAATAAAACGTTACTGATCGCCGAAGTTCACTTATAAAATGTCCAGCTTCCGTGTTCGGTAACGCTCCAGAAATGCGTTTTATTCGTTGTTTGAGGCTTTCTGGTCACGGCAAAAGTGAATAATCACCGTTACATTGTGTTTCAGCCCCTAAAACGCTGACATCATAGACAGCGGCTTGTTAAGATACTGTGAATTTACTCACAGATTGAAAACGGTTACATCACGTGATGTTATCAGTTAGTGATCGGAGCCACAGTTTGTCGGATAGCGACCGAATGGCGGCGTACTAAAGTCGGCATAAAACAATGCGTTGCGTCAGGATCTAACAGCCCTGCCGCCCCCTGTAACGCCAGCTCTGTCGCCAGTTTCGCCATCGACGCAATGGGGTAACGCACCGTTGTCAGTTGCGGATCGGTGTAACGGGCAATCGGAATATCATCAAAACCGATCAGCGATAAATGCTGCGGCACCGCAATGCCATTATCTTTCAGCGCGGTAAGCGCACCTGCCGCCATGCTGTCGTTATAGGCAAACACGGCCGTCAGCTGAAGGTTACGCCCCAGCAGTTCAACCATTGCCGCTTCACCGCCCTGCATGTCCGGCGAACTGGTACCTACCCAGCTCTCCAGCGGCGCAATGCCCTGTTCTTTCAGGGCGTTTTGCCAGCCCTCGCGGCGCATCATGTCGTCTTCAATACCGTGGCTGGAAGCCAGATAACCAATGCGCTGATGGCCGTTGCTGATGAGCATCCGCGTCGCCATCATCGCGCCGCTGATGTTATCCAGACCGACACAGCGGTGCGCATAACCGGGGACGATACGGTTGATCAGCACCATACCGGGGATCTGCTCCATAAACCCGGCCAGCTCTTCATCGCTCAGGGCTTTTGAGTGCACAATCAGGGCGTTACAGCGCTGGCGGATCAGTACCTCAATGGCATAACGCTCTTTTTCAGCCTCGTGATAGCTGTTGCCAATCAGCACATATTTCTGGTGCTGCTGGGCAACGACATCCACCGCTTTGACCAGCGCGCCGAAGAAGGCGTCCGACACGTCCATCACCACGACACCAATGGTATCGCTGACCTGCGTCGCCAGCGCCTGAGCATTGGCGTTTGGCCGGTACCCCAGCTGGGTCACGGCTTTCATTACGGTTTCACGCGTTTCAGGGCTGACCAGCGCACTGTTGTTCAGCACGCGGGAGACAGTAGCAACAGAAACACCCGCCTGGCGGGCGACGTCACGAATGGTGATCATATTCACCACCCTTAAAAGGATTGCAGCAACTCACAGACACCCCCTGTGTTTAGCAAGGTGGCTATTCTGGCAGCGAGAGAGAGGAGACTACGTGAAGAAGCTCACACAGATGAAAACGCTTACATCCGTTTTGTTAATGATTGTGATCCAGATCGTTATCTGGATGTATTACGCAATGACACGCCCGACGCAAGGGCGGTTAACCGTCGCCATACCCACTCCAGCGGGCCCTGGCGGAAAAAACGCAGCCAGATAACTGAAAACACCACGTTAACAATCCAGACCGGAATAACAAACGCCAGCAGCGTCAGGCGGTCGAATTTCATAAACAGGCCGAATCGGTAGAAAAGCGTGGTACATATCAGCGTTTGCAGGATGTAATTGCTTAACGCCATCCGTCCAACGCAGGCCACCGCACTGACGATCCACAGGCGAGAAAGCCGGGGCCAGAAGCCATAGATCAGCGCCGCATAGCCAATGGTCTGGAACGGCGCGCTCAGTTCGCGCGGCACCTGCAACAGGAACGCGCACCAGCGGTAATCCCACTGAAGATGCCATTGTAAGATCACCGCCGGAAGGTTAATCATCACGCCGAGCAGTACCAGGCCAGCGCCTGTGAGACGATAGTGTCGCAGGCTAAATTCTCCTTTCAGCCAGCCGGTGCGCATCAGGGCTGCGCCCATCAGCATCATCCCCGCCAGCTGCCAGCCGTATTGCGCCCCCAGCGCCAGCAGGTTATCGCCGAGCATATCGGCCCGGTTGCCGATCGCTTCTATGCCGCCTTTCAGCTTCCAGAACTGCTCATATTGCAGATTGGCCGCATCCGGGATCCACGAACGACTGGTGGAAGCATCGGCAATCATGCCAAGCAGCAATAACACGGTCAGTCCCATGACATAGAGCATCACGCCAGTGTTAAAGAGGCTTTTTACACCGGGCGCGTCGCGGATCAGCCGCCAGCAAATCAGGCCCACCAGACCATACGCGAGCAGAATATCGCCGTCCCAGAAAAGCAGCCCGTGAATAAAACCGAGGATAACCAGCAGCGTTAAACGCGACTGGATCCAGCGCGTACCGCGTTTGAGGAGAAGCTGAAGTCCCGCGCCAAACAGAAGCGCAAAGAGGGTCAGAAATTTAACCTGTGCGAAGAGATCAAGGATTGCCCACGTCCAGGCGTCGCTGCGCGTGATGTCGCCATACCACGCAGGATTCAGATAGGCGGCCTTCGGCAGACCGAAGGCGCTGATATTCAGCAGCAGGATACCGAGAATGGCGACGCCGCGAACAAAATCGAGCGTGACGTTTCGCTCCATGGTCCCTGCCCTGTCTGATTAGTTGTGGTGACGCACGGCGCGCAGGAACTCCTGGCGGGTGTTCTGGCTCGATTTGAACAGGCCGCCCAGCGAAGTGGTGGTGGTTGCGCTGGTTGCATCACGCACGCCACGCGCTTTCACGCAGTAGTGAACCGCGTCGATAGACACCGCCACGTTGTTAGTCCCCAACAGGGTTTGCAGTGCGGTCAGGATCTGCTGCGTCAGACGCTCCTGCACCTGAGGACGCTGGGCAAAGAACTGCACGATGCGGTTGATCTTGGACAGGCCAATGACCGTATCTTTTGGAATATAGGCCACCGTCGCTTTACCATCGATGGTCACAAAGTGATGCTCGCAGGTGCTGGTCAGCGTGATATCGCGTACCGTCACCATCTCATCGACCTTCATCTTGTTTTCAATGACGGTGATTTTCGGGAAGTTCGCGTAATCCAGGCCGGAGAAAATTTCGTCGACGTACATTTTCGCGATGCGGTGCGGCGTCTCCATCAGGCTGTCGTCGCTCAGATCGAGATTCAGCAGTTGCATGATCTCCGTCATATGGCCGGCGATCAGACTCTTGCGGGTAACATTGTCCAGCTCCTGCACCGGCGGGCGCAGTGGCGTTTCAAGACCGCGCGCAACCAGCGCTTCATGGACAAGGGCTGCTTCTTTACTGAGTGATGACATTCTTTTCTCCTGCAGGTGTGGCATCTTTTGCCCTCGTTGTGGCAAAAGTGTGCGCTCATTGTGCGTGAGGCGACGCACATAATCCAGTATTCACGTCGATAATTATTGCAATTGCTGTTGCCTTTCAGCCTGACGGTTCCAGACTAACGCTCCGCCAGCGAACAGCGCGATCCCCGCCAGCCCCAGCGCAGGTTCCAGCCGGTGCGTGAGCCAGGTCGAGAGTGCCGACGTGACCGGACCAATCAGCTGACCAATGGCATACCCGGTGGTGAGCAGTCCCGCCATATAACGCGTATGATCTGGCGCCAGCTCGCGACCGTACAGCAGAGAGAGCTGCACGGCGCAGAGGAACCCGCCGCCCACCAGCAGCCCACCCGTTAGCAAGCCGCCAATGCCCGGCAGCAGCCAGGCCGCCAGCACGCCAATCCCCTGTAACCAGAGAACAATCGCCAGCCTGCGGTTAGCGCTTGATGTATGCCGCAGGGCAATACTGATCGCAATCCCCACCACCGAGGCGGCGCCAAATATTGGCCAGACAAACTGGGCAAACAGGCTGCCCGGGAAACGCACCGCCGCCATTTGGGACAGGAAGGTCGCAGGGAGGATATAGCCGAATCCTGCCAGGCTGTAGCTCCAGACCAGACGCCTGAGATCTGCAGTCAGCAGCAACGGCTCAGGCGCGGTACCGGGGCGATGAAGCTGGCCCGCGCGCGGCAGGTAGCGCGCCACCAGCGCAATTAGCACCAGCGCCAGTACGCCGTAGATTTGCCATGCCGCGCCGGCAGACAGGGATCTCGCCTGAATATAGACCGCCAGCAGGCCACTCAGGGCGATGCCGGCCCCGGGTCCGGCAAAGACGGCTGCACTAAGCCCCGGCTTGCCCAGCTGCCCCAGCCGCTCGTTGGTCCAGGCGGCAATCAGCACCATCGACCAGCCGCTCATGCAGCCGATCACAAAGCGCAGCAGACCGTGAACGACAGCATTATCTGCCGCCGCAGAGAGCAGCGTCAGCGCCACCGCGCCAGTGATGCCAAGCCAGAGACGCGTTTCAACGAAGCGATGAGCGCGCATAGCATCCCATGCCCCCACCAGATAGCCCAGGTAGTTCATTGCCGCCACCAGCCCCGCGCTGGTAAGCGTGAGTTGCCCGGCGGCAATCATCAGCGGCACCTGAGGCGTGAAGGCGAAGCGCCCTATCCCCATCGCCACGACCAGAACCACAAATCCGCTGAGCGCGATACGCAGCGCCATGATCGCTCCAATTGTTAAAGAAAAGTAAATTTATGATGCAACATCTCGCCGTCCTGCGAAAGTGAAAGTTGCTCACAGGTCAATGAAAACTCTGTATTATGCATTTTATGAATAGTCTTTCGGATAAGGAGCCCTGCATGGAACTGCTCGAAGAGCATCGTTGTTTTGAAGGTCGACAGCAGCGCTGGCGGCACGACTCCACCACGCTGAACTGTGCTATGACGTTCAGCATTTTCCTGCCCCCTGCGGACAATCCACCGGTGCTGTACTGGCTTTCAGGCCTGACCTGCAACGACGAAAATTTCACCACCAAAGCGGGCGCCCAGCGTATTGCCGCCGAACTGGGCATTGCGCTGGTGATGCCAGATACCAGCCCGCGTGGCGATGACGTGGCCGACGATGCCGGATACGATTTGGGTAAAGGCGCCGGGTTCTATCTCAACGCCACGGAACAACCCTGGGCGAGCCATTACCGCATGTATGACTACATTCGCGATGAACTCCCTGCCCTGGTGCACTCTCAGTTCGCGGTCAGCGAGCGCTGCGCGATAAGCGGACATTCGATGGGTGGCCACGGGGCGCTGATAATGGCGCTGAAAAATCCGGGGAAATACACCAGCGTGTCCGCATTTGCGCCGATTGTGAACCCAACGCAGGTGCCGTGGGGGCAAAAAGCCTTCACGCACTATCTGGGTGAGGATGCAGAGAAATGGCAGGAATGGGACAGCTGTGCGCTGTTGCTGGCAAGCCAGCCAGAAGACGCTATCCCGATGCTGGTGGATCAGGGTGATGCCGATCAGTTCCTCGCCGGGCAGTTACAGCCTGCGGTGCTGGCGGAAGCCGCGCGCCAGAAGGACTGGCCGCTGACGCTGCGCATACAGCCGGGATACGATCACAGCTATTACTTTATGGCGTCCTTTATTGAAGATCATCTTCGCTTCCATGCGACACATTTGTTCGCGTAAATACAGCTGTTTGCCCGATAGCCTCTCGCCTGTCGGGCCTTTCCCCTCATTTACATAATCCTATCCGCTTGAATCCAGCCTGTTTTCCGTCGCCCTCACTCAAACACAAATGATTTCAATTATCATTTGTGTTTACAATTCTACATTCTTTTGTACAATTCCAGGCTCTTCTCCATCTCAAAGAGTTCTTACAAGACAAAAACATACAGTTCTCAGGGTTATCCCGATGGAGTTTTTTTCATTTTTATACGGAATGTACAAATGACAATACCACGCATTAAGCTCCTGGCCGTCGCCATTGGCGCTGCCACATGTTCCCCCTTCGTTCACGCAGCCGATCAGGATACCGTTGTCGTTACCGCGACGGGTTTTGAACAAAAGATCCAGAATGCCCCCGCCTCCATCTCTGTGATTTCAAAACAGCAGATTGAAGATAAAGCCTACCGTGATGTTACCGATGCCCTGAGAGATGTCCCGGGCGTCGTCGTCACCGGCGGTGGAAGTAGCAGTGATATCAGTATTCGCGGCATGGCCTCTCAGTACACCCTGTTCCTGGTGAACGGCAAACGCGTCAGTACGCGAAGCACCCGCCCAAACAGCGACAACTCGGGTATTGAACAAGGCTGGCTGCCGCCGCTGGAGTCCATTGAGCGCATCGAGGTCATCCGCGGCCCGATGTCCTCGCTTTACGGCTCCGATGCTATGGGTGGCGTCATTAACGTCATTACCAAAAAAGTCTCGAACACCAAAGCCTGGACCGGTTCGTTGCATGGCGATGCAACCTTCCAGGAAAATCATGACTCCGGCGATATCTTCCAGACCAACGCCTACGCCTCTGGTCCCCTGATTGACGGGCTGCTGGGTGCAAAAGTGACGGGGCTGTTGTCACGCCGCGCAGAAGATAAAATCGTGAACGGCTATAACGAGCAGAAAATGCGTAACGGTGGCATTACGCTGAACTTCACGCCGGACGAGAAGAACGATTTCGATCTCGACTTTGCTCGCGAGCTTCAGGACAGAAACAGCACCGCGGGGATGTCGAAAGCAGCTGAAACCTGCCGGGGAACAACCTGTACGCCAAATACCAAAAGCGACTCGCGCTATGAGCACACGACCTACTCGTTAACCCACAGTGGTTATTACGACGACTTCAATACCACCAGCTATATCCAGCAGGAAGAGACCAATAATCCAGGTCGCAAAATGCGTTCCTACAACACCACCTTTAACAACCAGAACCAGATCTTCCTCGGCGATCATACGTTGACCCTCGGCGGGCAGTACCGCTATGAGAAACTGCGCGACAACGGTAATCAGCTGGAAGCTGCTGACGGCCTGAACAAACTGACGCGCTGGAGCTGGGCCCTGTTTGCCGAAGATGAATGGTCAATGACGGAAAGCTTTACGTTGACCGGCGGCCTGCGTATGGATAAAGACCAAAACTACGGGACGAACTGGACGCCGCGCGGTTACGGCGTATGGCACCTGGCCGATCAGTGGACGTTGAAAGGCGGGGTTTCTGCTGGCTATCGTGCTCCGGATCTGCGTCAGTCGTCTGCCAGCTGGGGCCAGGTGACAGGTGGCGGCCGTCTTGACGGTATCATCGTCGGCAACCCGGATCTGAAACCCGAGAAGAGCCTGAGCGAAGAGCTCGCCCTGCTCTGGGATAACAACGATAACCTCAATGCCGGTGTGACCCTGTTTAATACCGACTTCAAGGATAAAATTACGGAAGTTCGCCGCTGTAACAGCAGCGCCGATCCCGCCTGTACGATTGGCGATCATAGCTATGATTTCGTCAGCGATCGCGTCAACGTGGACAAAGCCAATATGCGCGGTGTGGAGTCCTCCTTCGGCTGGAAAATCACGCGCGATGTGAACTGGACTGCAAACTACACCTATACGGAATCCGAGCAGAAGAGCGGCCAGTTCTCCGGCAAGCCACTGAACAAAATGCCAAAACACATGTTCAACACCACCCTGGACTGGCAGGCGACGCCCGACGTCGGCTTCTGGAGCCGTCTGAACCTGCGCGGTAAAACGTCTGAGTACCTGAGCCGCACGTCAATGTCCCAGGGTACACCGTCCTACACTCAGGTTGATGTCGGTATGCGCTACAACGCCAACAAAAACCTGCTGGTTACTGCCGGTGTGTATAACGTGCTCGATAAGCAGATTGACTACGATACGTATGACACCGTGCTGGATGGCCGTCGCTATACCGTTGGCATGACTTACAGCTTCTGATCTGCCCATAAAAAAGCCCGCTCGATTGAGCGGGCTAAAAGAGAGGAAGTGCGGTTATTGTTTAAATCGTTCCGGGAAATCCATTTCACTGTAGCGAACGAAGCGCGTTCCTTTCGTCAGTTTGTAGCCAAACCAGATGATCAGGAACAGCGGAATGCCAATATAGGTGGCCGTGACGGCGCCCCAGTCAATGGTGTCAGCAAGGAAGGCCTCATAGTTCTGACCCAGGGTAATAATCAGGCACAGAACGAAGGCGAAGATCGGCCCCAGCGGGAAGAACCCTGACCGGTACGGCAGGTTATTCAGATCATGACCCTGCTTGACGTACCCGCGACGGAAACGGTAGTGGCTGATGGCAATGCCCAGCCAGGCAATGAAGCCCGTCATACCAGAGGTGTTAAGCAGCCACAGGTAGACCGTCTGGTTGCCGAACATGGAGGTCAGGAAACAGAGACCCGCAATCACCGTGGTCGCATACAGCGCGTTGCGTGGCACGCCACCGCGAGACAGTTTCGAGAAAATACGCGGCGCTTTACCGTCGCAGGCCAGGGTGTAGAGCATGCGGGTAGAGGCGTACATCCCGGAGTTACCCGCAGACAGTACCGCCGTCAGGATCACCGCGTTCATCACCGCCGCCGCAGAGAGCAGACCCGCGTGCTGGAAGACCAGGGTGAACGGGCTGACGCTGATGTCTTTCACATCGTTACGCAGCAGGCTTGGGTCGGTATACGGAATGATCAGGCTGATAATCAGGATCGCGAACACATAGAACAGCAGGATACGCCAGAACACCTGACGCACCGCGCGCGGGATGGTCTTCTCCGGGTTTTCGGATTCACCGGCCGCAATGCCAATCAGTTCGGTGCCCTGGAAGGAGAAGCCGACAATCATCGCCACGCCAATCATCGCCGAGAAGCCCCCGGCAAACGGCGCATCGCCTATTGTCCAGTTACTCCAGCCCGCCGGTTCGGCCCCTTTGAAAATACCAACGATCATCGCCACACCGACGACGATAAAGATGATGACGGTTGCCACTTTAATCAAAGAGAACCAGTATTCCGCTTCGCCGAAACCGCGCACGGAGATGTAGTTCAGCAGGAAGATGACCGCCAGGAACAGGGCGCTCCAGATCCAGCCTGGCGTGTCCGGGAACCACCAGGTCATCACCAGCTGTGCGGCGACGAGGTCAACGGCGATGGTCACCGCCCAGTTGTACCAGTAGTTCCAGCCCAGCGCGAAGCCGAAGCCTTCCTCAACGTATTTTTGTCCGTAGGTCGAAAACGAACCAGACACCGGCATGTATGCCGCCAGTTCGCCCAGGCTGGTCATCAGGAAGTAGACCATCAGGCCAATCAGGATATAAGAGAATAATGCCCCACCCGGGCCGGCTGCCGAAATTGTTGCGCCAGAGGCAACGAAAAGACCCGTACCGATGGAGCCGCCAATGGCGATCATCGTCAGGTGACGCGCCTTAAGTGCGCGACGTAGCGCGGGCGCTTCTGTGGTTTTAGTTTCTGAAACCATGTGAAAATGCTGTCCATTCAATAAATGAGGCGCGATTGTAGCAGACGATCTGCGTTGCTTCCGGCAGAAATGCTCAGTTATAAGAGAGCTTCATGACTCGGCCAGGATTATAAGTAAAGCATAATTTTTCCCTCTCCCCTTTGGGGAGAGGGCCAGGGTGAGGGGCGCTTTTACATCTCGCAATAGCGCAGAAAACGCTGGAGCGAGCTGGAAAGGTGTTTCTGACGATGGTGGATGCACCACAGCGTGCGCACCAGCTTCGGCAGCGGAACGGGGATCTCAACCAGAGAGCCGGTTTCCAGCTGTTCGGCGATCACCCGTCGGGAAAGACAGCTAATGCCCAGGCCATGACGTACGGCATGCTTAATGGCCTCGGAGTTACCTAACTCCATCCCTAGCTGGAACTGCGGCAGATGGGACAGCAGCAGATAATCGACAATCTCACGCGTGCCGGAGCCCTGCTCTCGCAGGATCCACTGCGCCTGCGCCAGACGCTCCAGCGTAACCTCGCCCTGGAGTAAAGAAGAGGCCGGGGAAGCAAACACCACCAGCTCATCCTCAAGCCAGGGTTCCGCAATGATATCGACGTTGTGGCACGGTCCTTCAATAAGACCGATGTCCACACGGAAATCAATCACCGCGTTAATCACGTCCTGGCTGTTGCCGACGCTCATCTCCAGCGGCAGGGTCGGAAAATCCCGGCGGTAGCGGGCGATCACTTCCGGCAGGATGTAATTACCGATCGTGCTGCTGGCGTAGACGCGAATAGCGCCGTTGTCCTCGCGGAACAGCTGTTCGATCTCCGTTGCCTGCTCAAGCAAGGCCAGGGCACGCGGATACAGCAGGCGGCCATGTTCGTTCACCACCAGTCGCTTTCCTACCCTGTCGAAAAGCTGGACGCCCAGTTGCCCTTCAAGATCGGTCAAGGCCGCGCTAACGGCGGACTGCGAGAGCGCCAGCATTTGTGACGCCTGGGTTGTCGAGCCGCTTTTCAGCACCTCGGCAAATACTTCCAGCTGACGCAATGTAATGTGCATGGTTGCTTACCACTTATAAAGATTGATTATAAATATATAATCAATTTTATTTTTAAGCCAGAGCGCCGTAACCTTTAGCCAGACAAAGGAGAAGGTTATGTCAGAAATCACCTTACAACATCATCGTACAGTGTGGCACTTCGTGCCGGGTCTCGCGCTCAGCGCCGTGGTTACCGGCGTGGCCTTATGGGGTGGCAGTATACCGGCTGTTGCCGGTGCAGGGTTCAGCGCCCTGACGCTGGCCATTCTGCTCGGCATGGTGGTCGGGAACACCGTTTACCCGCACATCTGGAAATCCTGCGACGGCGGCGTGATTTTCGCCAAGCAGCATTTATTACGTCTCGGGATCATCCTTTATGGCTTCCGTCTCACCTTTTCGCAGATTGCGGATGTGGGTGTCAGCGGGATTGCCATCGACGTCCTGACCCTTTCGAGCACCTTTTTACTGGCGTGCTTTATCGGCCAGAAGATCTTTGGACTGGACAAACAGACCAGCTGGCTGATCGGTGCGGGTAGCAGCATCTGCGGCGCAGCGGCTGTACTGGCAACAGAGCCGGTAGTCAAAGCCGAAGCCAGTAAAGTCACGGTTGCCGTCGCGACGGTAGTTATCTTCGGTACGCTGGCGATCTTCCTGTATCCAGCCATGTATCCGCTGGTGGCGCACTGGTTTAGCCCGGAAACCTACGGCATTTATATCGGCTCAACCATGCACGAAGTGGCGCAGGTGGTGGCGGCAGGTCACGCCATTAACCCGGAAGCGGAAAACGCGGCGGTCATTGCCAAAATGCTGCGCGTGATGATGCTGGCCCCGTTCCTGATTTTCCTCGCGGCGCGGGTTAAACAGCTGGCTCCGGCAGGCGGCAGCGAGAAAAGCAAAATCACCATTCCGTGGTTTGCGATCCTGTTCATCGTGGTCGCTATCTTCAACTCTTTCCACCTGCTGCCAAAAGCGATGGTGGATATGCTGGTCACGCTGGATACGGTCCTGCTGGCGATGGCAATGGCGGCGCTGGGCGTCACCACGCACGTCAGCGCGCTGAAAAAAGCCGGGGCGAAACCGCTGCTGATGGCGCTGGTGCTGTTCATCTGGCTGATTGTTGGCGGCGGTGCGATTAACCTTGCGGTACACAGCCTGTTGGCATAAACCATCTCGTCCTTCTCCTGTTAACCCGCTATCATAGGCATTTCGGGTTAACAGGAGTCTTTTTATGAAATATGTTGGAGCGCACGTCAGCGCTGCCGGTGGCCTTGCGAATGCCGCCATTCGCGCCGCCGAAATCGAGGCGACCGCTTTCGCCCTGTTCACCAAAAACCAGCGCCAGTGGCGCGCAGCTCCCCTCACCGCGGAAGTGATTGATGACTTCAAAGCCGCCTGCGAGAAATACCGCTATAGGCCTGGGCAGATCCTCCCGCACGACAGCTACCTGATTAACCTCGGCCACCCGGTTGCTGAGGCGCTGGAAAAATCCCGCGAAGCATTCCTGGATGAGGTTCAGCGCTGTGAACAGCTGGGGCTGACGCTGCTGAACTTCCATCCCGGTAGCCATCTGATGCAAATCGACGAAGACGCCTGTCTGGCGCGCATCGCCGAGTCCATCAACATGACGCTGGATAAAACCCAGGGCGTGACGGCGGTGATTGAGAATACCGCCGGTCAGGGCAGCAACCTCGGCTTTAAGTTTGAGCATCTGGCGGCGATCATCGACGGCGTGGAAGACAAATCCCGCGTGGGCGTGTGCATTGATACCTGCCACGCGTTTGCCGCCGGGTATGATCTGCGCACAACCGAGGCCACAAAAAATACCTTCGAGGAGTTCGAGCGTATTGTTGGCTTTAAGTATCTTCGCGGTATGCACTTAAACGATGCGAAAAGCGCGTTCGGCAGCCGCGTAGACCGTCACCACAGCCTGGGCGAAGGTAATATCGGCCACGATGCGTTCCGCTTTATCATGCAGGATGCCCGCTTCGACGGCATTCCAATGGTGCTGGAAACCATCAATCCGGATATCTGGGCAGAAGAGATTGCCTGGCTGAAGGCACAGCAGCCCGCTGAACAGGCGGCCTAAAAAAAGCCGGGCGCTTAACGCGACCCGGCTTTTTTGTAGGTCGGGTAAGGCGAAGCCGCCACCCGACACCTCTTTTAGGCTGCTTTTGCGACCACTTCCGCTTCCGGGCGCTTCAGCACCGCGTAAGACAGACCCGCCACCAGCGTACCGGCAACAATCGCCAGCAGGTAGCCCAGCACCGGCGTGATGGCGCCAGGGATCAGCAGGACGAACAGACCGCCGTGCGGTGCCATCAGTTTCGCACCTACCGCCATGGAGATAGCTCCCGTTACCGCACCGCCGACGATACAGCATGGCAGAACACGCATTGGATCGCGCGCCGCAAACGGGATTGCGCCTTCGGTAATGAAGCACAGACCCAGCACCAGCGCCGCTTTGCCGCCTTCCTGCTGCGCTTTATCGAACTTACGACGGGCAATGATTGTCGCCAGGCCAAGTGCCAGCGGAGGCACCATACCTGCCGCCATGATCGCCGCCATCGGCGCGTAGGTCTGGGTACTCAGCAGGCCAACGCCGAACGCGTATGCCGCTTTGTTTACCGGACCGCCCATGTCGGTACACATCATACCGCCGAGGATTGCGCCCAACAGCACCGCGTTCGCCGTCCCCATGGTTTGCAGCCAGTGGGTCAGACCTTCCAGAATGCCCGCGACCGGCTTACCAATCAGGTAAATCATCGCCAGACCGACCACCAGGCTGGAAATCAGCGGGATGATCAGGATAGGTTTCAGCGCCTCCATACTCTGCGGCAGCTTCAGCTTAGAGCTGATGAGCTTCGCCACGTAACCGGCAAGGAAACCGGCAATAATACCGCCGATAAAGCCAGAACCAGTGCTCACGGCCAGCATACCGCCGATAAGACCCGGCGTCAGACCCGGACGGTCAGCGATGGAGAAGGCGATAAAGCCCGCCAGCACCGGCACCATCAGCGCAAACGCGGAGCCGCCACCAATCTGCATCAACGCTGCCGCCAGCGTGCCCTGCTCTTTAAAGGCTTCGATACCAAAGGCAAAGGAGAGCGCAATACACAGGCCGCCCGCCACCACCATCGGCAGCATGTAGGAAACCCCGGTTAACAGGTGACGATAGGCACCCGCAGACTCTTTCTTACCTTCGCCAGGCGTTTTAGCCGCACCGGTCGCCTGATAAGGTTTGGCTTCCGCCAGCGCTTTATCAAACTCCTGCGCAGTTTTCTTCAGCGCCAGGCCGGTTGAGGTGCGGTACATCGGCTTACCGGCAAACTTCGCCAGATCCACTTCGATATCGGCCGCCACGATCACCAGATCGGCTTCGGCCACCTCTTCCGGCGTGATGGCATTACCCGCGCCAACAGATCCGCGAGTTTCAACCTTCACCCACCAGCCGCGTTTTTTCGCTTCGGTTTCAATGGCTTCAGCCGCCATAAAGGTGTGAGCCACACCTGTCGGGCAAGCCGTTACCGCAACAATGCGTTTCGGCCCAGCGGTTGCGACCGGCGCGGCCTCAACGGGTGCACTGTAAACCGTCGCATGACCTTTTGCTTCGCTCAGAAACAGTTCAGGGTGTGCCACCGCGCGGTTAATATCGCCCAGCCACACTTTTTTGCCGTTCAGGGCGCTGTCCGCGGGGATTTTGTCGCCCAGAACAATCGCCATTTCAGCATCACCCGGGTTATCAATGATATCCAGGTGCGCTTTTTGTGCCGCCGCGCCCAGCAGGGTCTTCGCCATATAGGCACGAGCCTGTCCGAGACCGGAGTCAATGATCAGCAGCGTTTTCATTATTCCTCTCCTGCTGTTAGTTAAAAGGTTTTAAGTCAACGCGCGCCATCATCGCGGCTAACTGGGTACGATCGGTAATACCGACATTGCTCTGGCTCACGGCCAGGGCCGCAACGGCGGTAGCAAGGCGTAGGGTATGTTCACTGGATTCGCGCATCAGCAGACCGTAGATCAGGCCGCCAACCATCGAATCCCCGGCACCCACGGTGCTGACCACTTCCATAGAAGGCGGTTTGGCAATCCATTCCCCGGAGGCGTTAACCCACAGGGCACCTTCTGCACCCAGCGAAATCACCACATGAGCGATACCCTGCTCGCGCAGCGCATGGGCAGCGTCAATCACATCCTTTAATTCTGGCAGCTTACGGCCCGCCCAGATTTCCAGTTCACGGCGGTTAGGCTTAACCAGCCATGGCGAGGCTTTCAGACCGGCGACCAGCGCGTCGCGGCTGCTGTCAAAAATAATGCACGGGCACTGGCTGCGCAGGCGCGTCATCCAGTCGGTGAACGCTTCCGGGCTGACGCCGGACGGCAAGCTGCCGCTGACGCACACCATGTCAAACTGGCCCAGCCAGCTCAGGGAATCGGCAACGAAGCGCTCCCAGTCAGCCGGGGTCACTTCGAAGCCGGAGAAGTTCAGATCGGTTACTTCACCGTCTTTCTCGGTCAGCTTAACGTTAATACGGGTACGGCCCTGCACAACCTGAAAACGGTTGGCGATGCCCAGTTCACTGAACAACTGCTGAAAACCGTCCTGGTTGTCTTTGCCAAGGAAGCCGCCAACGGTGACGTCGATGCCGAGATCTTTCAGCACCTTCGCCACGTTAATCCCTTTCCCTGCGGCATGCAGGCCGGTGGTTCGCACCAGGTTAACTTCGCCACGCTCAATTTCCGGGCAGAAGCCCACCAGATCGTAAGCCGGGTTCAGCGTAATGGTCGCAACACGTCTGCTCATTATGCGCCCTCCCCCAGACCGGCCGCGATGGCGTCGCCAATCGCTTTCAGCGCCTGTTCAGCATCAGCACCCTGCGCGGTAAAACGCAGACGATGGCCTTTCTTCACACCCAGCGCGACAACTTTCATCAGGCTGCGCCCGTTGGCTGGTTTACCCGAACCGTCCAGATTGGTCACGGTGATCTCACTTTCAAATTGTTTAATGGTATTCACCAGCATGGTGCCCGGACGGGCATGCAGGCCGTGTTCGTTACGCACCACGTACTCCGCGCTCAGCAGGTTGTCCGTCAGCGCATCGTCGCTGGTCAGCAGGGCCAGCACCGTCGCCGCGTCTGCGTTCAGCAATTTTTCAGCTTTATTGTTCAGCAGCAGATCGCCAAGGCGCTTCAGGACGGATACCGGCTGATCGTCAGCCATGGCAACGGTTACCAGCATCGCGGCGCGTTCGCCGTCTGTCTCAAAGGCAACCGCAGCACGGCTGACCGCGATAGCACTGCGCAGGTTGCCTTCAGCACTGTCGTTCAGCCAGATGCCCTGACCCAGGTTTAAAGGCTTATCATTGATGGTGCGGGTCACAAAGGCGGTATCAGCCGCCCCCACCTCTTTCAGGCGAGCCGCGTTCAGCGCCTGGAGCGTCACCAGATCGGACGCAACGACGTCCAGCATCAGGGTTTCATTATCCAGCTTCAGCGCTTCGCTCTGTTTTTCGCCCATCAGCAGGGCACGCAGCTCTTCAGCAGTGGTGGCGGATTTAAGCTGTTCCGCGACGGCATCATCGCTCAGCACGTGCGTCAACTGACGCAGCAGGCCCAGGTGTTCGTCACCGCTGGCCGCGATACCGATCGCCACGTAAGCCACCTGCCCCTCGCCCCAGAGCACGCCCTGCGGGAACTGGTAAACCTGCACGCCGGTTTTCAGCACCTGATCGCGGGTGTCCGTGGTGCCGTGCGGAATTGCAATACCGTTACCGAGGAAGGTGGAGGTCTGCTGTTCACGCGCCAACATGCCGTTGACGTAGCCGTCCGCCACGTTGCCAGCCTGCACGAGCGCAGCGGCGACCTGGCGAATAGCCTCTTCTTTATTCCCGGCCTGTTCGCCCGGGTGGATATCCTGAACAGATAACTGGAACATGATTCTCCTCTCCTGCTGAAATTGAATCGTTTCAGCTTAACTGAGAAAATATGCGCTAACCTGCTTCTACAGGACATGCAAGATAGCGCTGAAACGTTTCAAGAAGTCTTGTCTTTTCTACAAAAGGTTGCAAGAAAAGTTACATTTCTTGTTGCAGAATTTAGAAGTGCAGCACATTTCTTCTTCAATAGGGAGGTTTTTGCTGATGTTCAGCAAACAGGTTCAGCACACTTCAGCGAAACAGCGTTAAACTGAAATGCTATTTTGATTTATTGTGGCAATCTTGATTTTGCCCTCTGTTTATTTAATGACAGGCGGCGTAAACTCCGCCTCTCTCTGTTACTCGCAAAGACTGAACATGCATAACACCCCCGCTGCCGCCTCACCAAAGCCCTTTGATTTGACGTCAACGGCGTTTTTGATTGTTGCTTTCCTCACCGGTATTGCCGGTGCGTTACAAACGCCTACGCTGAGCTTGTTTCTGACCAACGAAGTCCACGCGCGTCCGGCGATGGTTGGCTTCTTCTTCACCGGGAGCGCCATCATTGGCATCCTGGTCAGCCAGTTTCTGGCCGGGCGTTCCGACAGAAAAGGCGATCGTAAAAGCCTGATCGTCTTTTGCTGTCTGCTGGGCGTTTTCGCCTGCGTGTTGTTTGCCTGGAACCGCAACTATTTCATTCTGCTGTTTGTTGGGGTGTTCCTGAGCAGCTTCGGCTCGACCGCCAACCCGCAGATGTTCGCCCTTGCCCGCGAGCATGCCGACCGCACCGGGCGGGAAGCGGTGATGTTCAGCTCGATACTGCGCGCGCAGGTGTCGCTTGCGTGGGTGATTGGCCCCCCGCTCGCCTACGCGCTGGCAATGGGTTTTGGCTTTACGGTAATGTACCTCAGCGCGGCGGTAGCCTTCGTGGTGTGTGGCGCAATGGTATGGTTCTTCCTGCCTTCCATGCGTAAAGAGCCGAAAGTGGCGACCGGTACGCTGGAAGCACCGCGGCGTAACCGGCGCGACGCACTACTGTTATTCATTATCTGTACGCTGATGTGGGGAACGAACAGCCTCTATATCATTAATATGCCGTTGTTTATTATTGATGAGCTGCATCTGCCGGAGAAGCTGGCCGGGATCATGATGGGAACCGCCGCGGGGCTTGAGATCCCCACCATGCTGATTGCGGGCTATTACGCGAAGCGCTTCGGCAAGCGCTTTTTGATGCGCATCGCCGCCGTTGCCGGGCTGCTGTTTTATGTCGGCATGCTGACGGTCCATACGCCAGCGCTGCTTCTTGCTTTACAGCTGCTGAACGCCATTTATATCGGCATTCTGGCCGGTATCGGCATGCTCTACTTCCAGGATCTGATGCCGGGTCAGGCAGGCGCTGCCACCACCCTTTATACTAATACCACCCGCGTGGGCTGGATTATTGCAGGCTCACTGGCGGGCGTTGTGGCTGAAATCTGGAACTATCATACGGTGTTCTGGATTGCGCTGGTGATGTGCGTCCTGACGTTGAGCTGCCTGACGCGGATTAAGGACGTTTAAGGCGCGGTGAGCGCTTCCAGCTCAAGCAGATAAGTGATGGCCTGCTGGCGCGTACTGCCGCACATTTCGGCGTCAGGCTGGAGCCCGGAGCACACCTTCGGGCGTAAAGGCGAGCCAAAGATCATGCACAGGTTGGAGTCAGAGAGCTGAACGCAGCGGGTATTGGCAGGCTTGCCTTGTGGCATGCCTGGAATGGGGCTTGAGATGGACGGTGCGGTACAGCACGCGCCACAGTCGGAACGACAATCCATACATGCTCTCTGTTGGTGGCAGATGCCCGCGCAGTCGGGCATTGCGCGCACAGTAACACCTTTTATGTATTGATAGCAAAACCCACGAATTCCGCTTGCCTGAAAGGCCGCGCGCGAGTAATTTGGCGCGATATTTTTTACCTCCCGTAAACAGGATTACTGCAATGCCAAGAGCGAACGAAATCAAGAAAGGTATGGTACTGAATTACAACGGCAAACTGCTGATTGTGAAAGATATCGACATTCAGGCACCCAGCGCCCGTGGCGCAGCAACGCTGTATAAAATGCGTTTCTCCGATGTCCGTACCGGCCTGAAAGTGGAAGAACGTTTTAAAGGCGACGATATCGTGGATACCGTGACCCTGACCCGTCGCTACGTTGATTTTTCTTATATCGACGGCAACGAATACGTGTTCATGGATAAAGAAGATTACACCCCGTATATCTTCACCAAAGATCAGATCGAAGAAGAGCTGCTGTTTATTCCTGAAGGTGGAATGCCGGACATGCAGGTGCTGACCTGGGATGGCGTGTTGCTGGCGCTGGAGCTGCCGCAGACCGTTGATCTGGAAATCGTTGAAACGGCACCGGGCATCAAAGGCGCGTCTGCAAGCGCGCGTAACAAACCGGCTACCCTGACTACCGGTCTGGTCGTACAGGTGCCAGAATACCTGTCAGCGGGCGAGAAAATCCGTATCCATATCGAAGAAAAACGCTATATGGGTCGCGCTGACTGATTGTGGCGTTTGCCGGGTGGCGGCTGCGCCTTACCCGGCCTACAAAAACACAAAAACCGGCCTCAGAGCCGGTTTTTCGTAGGCCCGGTAAGCGTAGCGCCACCGGGCAATCAGGCTTACAGAAGCTCTGGATACTTCGTCATTTTCAGCGCCAGCTCAATACCGCGCACTTCCGCCATCCCTTTCAGACGGCCAATCGCCGAATACCCTGGATTCGTTTTCTTGCGCAGATCGTCCAGCATCTGATGCCCGTGATCCGGACGGAACGGGATAGGACGTACATCCCCCGCCTGCTTACGACGTACTTCTTCAGAGAGAATGGCATCCACCACCGCAACCATGTTCACGTCGCCGCCAAGGTGGGCTGCTTCATGGAAGGTTTTTGGATTCTCTTCACGGCAGGTTGCACGCAGGTGAGTGAAATGAATGCGATCCCCAAAGGTTTCGATCATCCGCACCAGATCGTTATCCGCACGCACGCCGTAAGAGCCCGTACACATGGTAAAGCCGTTGTAGATGCTGTCCACCGTCTCTTTTAGCCACTGCATATCCTCAATGGTCGACACGATACGCGGCAGGCCGAGGATTGGGCGCGGAGGATCGTCCGGATGGACCGCCAGCCGCACGCCCGCTTCTTCTGCCACCGGCACGATAGCGCGCAGGAAGTGCGCCATGTTTTCACGCAGCTGGTTTTTATCGATATCGCCATATTCCGCCAGGCGCGCGCGGAACTGATCGAGGGTATAGCCCTCTTCCGCCCCCGGCAGGCCCGCGATAATATTGCGAACCAGCTTCTCAATGTCCGCTTCACTGGCGGCATTGAACCACGCCAGCGCCTGCTGCTGCTCTTCGGCGGTGTAGTCTGCTTCCGCCCCCGGACGCTTCAGAATGTGTAGCTCGAAAGCCGCAAAAGCGATTTGATCGAAACGCAGCGCCTTCGAACCATCGGCCATTTCATATTCCAGGTCGGTACGCGTCCAGTCCAGAATTGGCATAAAGTTATAGCAGACGGTATCAATACCGCAGGCCGCCAGGTTACGAATGCTCTGCTGATAATTCGCAATCCAGGTTTCACACTCACCGGAGTGGGTTTTGATATCTTCGTGAACCGGAATACTTTCCACGACAGACCAGGTTAGACCCTTCTCTGCCAGCTGTGCCTGACGCTTTTGGATTTCCTCCACCGGCCACACCTGACCGTTCGGAATATGATGCAGCGCCGTGACCACACCCGTTGCGCCAGCCTGACGCACATCATCAAGAGAAACCGGATCGTTCGGCCCGTACCAACGCCAGGTTTGTTCCATTGCCCCACCCTCTCAAGTTGTTATACCAATATGGATTACCTCAATGACGACTACCATACATGTTTAATCGAAGTGGTCAACACAGCGCGCGACATTGATTGATCAAACTCACATAACCGGGATATTTACGGCTTACCAATTTAATTTGTTGTCATATAACTTTACACTGGCATTGTTAATTAATGGTTAATCAGGTGTGTACTACATGAAGACTATTGCCTCCACCGCGCTTCCTGCTCATGTCCAGCAGCCCCGCTACGATCGCGAGCAGTTACGCTCCCGCATCGTCCATTTCGGCTTTGGCGCGTTCCACCGGGCGCATCAGGCGTTGTTAACAAACCGGGTGCTGAACGCCAAAGGAGGCGACTGGGGTATTTGTGAGATTAGCCTCTTTAGCGGCGATGTTCTCATGCGCCAGCTCCGCGCGCAGGATCATCTGTTTACCGTGCTGGAGAAAGGTGCCGAAGGCAATCAGCCCATTATTATCGGTGCGGTAAAAGAGTGCCTGAACGCAAAACTCGACTCGCTAGCAGCCATTATTGAGAAGTTCTGCGAACCGCAGGTGGCCATTGTCTCCCTCACCATTACCGAAAAAGGCTACTGCATCGATCCGGCGACGGGGAAACTGGATATGCACAACAGCCGCATTCTGCACGATCTTGAGCATCCGTCTGAGCCGCATTCCGCGCCGGGTATTCTGGTCGAAGCGCTTCATCGCCGCCGCGAGCGCGGCCTGCCGGCGTTTACCGTGCTCTCCTGCGACAACATTCCCGATAACGGCCACGTGGTGAAAAATGCCGTTCTCGGCATGGCCGGAAAGCGTTCCGCAGAGCTGGCCGGATGGATCGAGGCGCACGTGAGCTTCCCTGGCACCATGGTCGACCGAATCGTGCCCGCCGCCACTGACGCCTCACTCGCGGAAATCACCCAGGAACTTGGCGTTGAAGATCCCTGCGCCATCAGCTGTGAACCGTTCATTCAGTGGGTAGTGGAAGATAACTTTGTCGCCGGGCGTCCGGAATGGGAGGTTGCAGGCGTACAGATGGTTGAGGATGTCCTGCCCTGGGAGCAGATGAAGCTGCGGATGCTGAACGGCAGCCACTCCTTCCTGGCGTATCTGGGCTACCTTGCCGGCTACGCGCACATAAATGAATGTATGCAGGACGACAGCTTCCGCGAGGCTGCCCGCAGGCTGATGCTGAATGAGCAGGCCCCTACGCTGCGCATCACCAACGTCGATCTGACAGCCTATGCTGACAGCCTGCTTGACCGCTTCGCCAACCCGGCGCTACAGCACCGCACCTGGCAAATCGCTATGGACGGCAGTCAGAAGCTGCCTCAGCGCATGCTGGATGGGATCCGCATGCATCTTGAGCGTAACACCGCCTGGCCATTACTGGCGCTGGGCGTCGCAGGCTGGATGCGCTACGTCAGCGGGACGGACGACCAGGGCAACGCCATTGACGTGCGCGATCCGCTGAGCGACAAGTTTCAGGCCATTGTCGCTACCAGCAGTGACACAGAACGCGTTAGCGCCCTGCTGACGCTAAAAGAAATCTTTGGCGACGACCTGCCGCAAAACCCTGTCTTTGTCGAGGCAATCACCGGCGCGTACCAGCGCCTCGTCCGGCTCGGCGCGCGTCAGGCCGTTATCGAAACGTTAAAAATTTAGCGATTATTGCGTTTAAGGCGAACGGTTTTACGCTCCGTTCGCCCTCCCTCTTCTCAATGCCCGATTTTTTCGTCAGGATGATAGATAGTTGTTACTACATCACAATTATTTATCGGAGCGCACGTGACCAAAACCAACCTGATCACCGGTTTTCTCGGCAGCGGTAAAACTACGTCCATTCTGCATTTGCTGGCCAATAAAGATCCGGCGGAAAAGTGGGCCGTGCTGGTCAACGAATTTGGCGAAGTGGGGATCGACGGCGCGTTGCTCGCCGACAGCGGCGCGATGGTGAAAGAGATCCCGGGCGGGTGTATGTGCTGCGTGAATGGTCTGCCGATGCAGGTCGGGCTGAATACGCTGCTGCGTCAGGGCAAGCCTGACCGTCTGCTGATTGAACCCACTGGGCTGGGTCATCCGAAGCAAATTCTTGATTTACTGACCGCCCCGGTCTACGAGCCGTGGCTTGAGCTGCGTGCGACGCTTTGCCTGCTCGACCCCCGCCAGCTGCTGGATGAAAAAGCGATCAATAACGACAATTTCCGCGACCAGCTCGCCTCGGCAGACATCATCGTGGCGAATAAATCCGATCGCGCGACGGCTGAGAGTCAGGCCGCGTTCAATGCCTGGTGGCAGCAGGCTGGCGGTGGACGTCAGTATGTGCAGACCACCCAGGGCAACATTGATGGCGCCCTGCTCGATCTTCCCCGCCTCAACCAGACGCAACTGCCTGCCAGCGCAGAGCATTCGCATAGCCACGGCGCGAAGCAAGGTCTGGCTGCGCTGAGCCTGCCCGAACATCAGCGCTGGCGTCGAAATCTGAACAGCGGCCAGGGACACCAGGCCTGCGGCTGGATCTTCGATGCCGATACGGTTTTCGACACCATTGGTATACTGGAATGGGCGAGACTGGCGCCGGTTGAGCGGGTAAAAGGGATCATGCGCACCCCGGATGGTCTGGTGCGCATTAATCGTCAGGGCGAGGATTTCTTTATAGAAACCCAGAACGTCGCGCCACCCGACAGCCGGATAGAGTTAATTAGTGCGGTTAATACCGACTGGAATGCCCTCCAGTCAAGCCTGTTGAAGCTTCGTTTAAGTTTGGGCGGCTAACGTTGCCCCTGATTTCACACATTGCTGAAGACTATGACGACTCGACTTCCTGCTATTTTATTGCTCAACGCTGCCGGTCTGGCGATCTTTTTCTCCTGGTATATCCCGGCGGATCACGGATTCTGGTTCCCGCTGGATTCCGGGCTGTTCCACTTCTTTAACCAGGCGCTGGCGAAGAGTGAAGCCTTCCTGTGGCTGGTGGCGATCACCAACAACCGCGCGTTTGACGGCTGTTCGCTGCTGGCAATGGGCTGTCTGATGCTCTCCTTCTGGCTGAAGGAAGACAAAACGGGTCGTCGCCGTATTCTGATTATCGGCCTGGTCATGCTGCTGGCAGCCGTGATTATCAACCAGCTGGCGCAGCATCTGATGCCGGTTAAACGCGCCAGTCCGTCGCTCTCTTTCCCGAATATTAACCGCGTCAGCGAGCTGCTTCATATTCCAACCAAAGACGCCTCGAAGGACAGCTTCCCGGGCGACCACGGTATGATGCTGCTGATTTTTGCTGGCTTCATGCTGCGCTATTTCGGTAAAAAAGCCTTCGCCATCGCCCTGGTTATTGTGGTGGTATTTGCATTCCCGCGGGTGATGATTGGCGCTCACTGGCTGACAGATATCGCCGTAGGCTCCCTCACGGCGGTGTTAATTGGTTTACCCTGGGTGCTGATGACTCCCCTGAGCGATCGCGTAATAAGTATTTTTGATCGCTATCTTCCCGGCAAATTTAAACAAGTCTGAAACAAATAAATAACGCTAATTAACACCATTCATCAGGGATCGTTTTCGATCCCTGAGTCACTTCTTTCCGGCATCATTCAGCGCTGTCATCATTCCGTCATACAATTCGTGATAAAAATGAAGCAATTGCAGGGATTACCGGTATGAATGGCGGCATTTTGAGCAATTCCGCGCTGTAACGTTGTGTATCACATTTTCTTATAAAAAAACGGTCTTTTTTGCTCGCAATGCCCTTTGCAATCGGTTAACCTCGAACTCGTTTTGCCCCATTGAGATAATTATTATCGTGGTGAATAATTTTGTGCGTTGTGCCACAGATTTCACCATAAAGAATTGTCTCATTGTGAACAGATAATTAGTCTCGTCACGGTTGGCATTTTTATAACGATATTTTCGTTAAGGACTTCAAGGGAAAACAAACAAAATGGTCAAATCTCAACCAATTTTGAGATATATCTTGCGGGGGATCCCGGCGATTGCAGTGGCGGTTCTGCTTTCGGCATGTAGTACGACGAACACCGCGAAGAATATGCATCCTGAGACGCGTGTTGTGGGAATGGAAGATTCCTCTTCACTGCAAGCCTCTCAGGATGAATTTGAAAATATGGTACGTAATCTCGACGTTAAGTCGCGTATTATGGATCAGTATGCTGACTGGAAAGGCGTGCGTTACCGCCTGGGCGGCAGCACCAAGAAAGGCATCGATTGCTCCGCATTCGTACAGCGTACTTTCCGTGAGCAGTTTGGGTTAGACCTTCCGCGTTCTACTTATGAACAGCAGGAAATGGGCAAGTCCATTTCGCGCACTAAACTGCGTACGGGCGATTTAGTCCTGTTCAGAGCAGGTTCAACCGGTCGACACGTTGGCATCTATATCGGTAACGATCAGTTTGTCCATGCTTCCACCAGCAGTGGTGTGACGATTTCCAGCATGAACGAACCTTACTGGAAGAAGCGCTACAACGAAGCTCGCCGCGTTCTGAGCCGTAGTTAATATTGCTGTCGTATCGTTGGTTATCCCTTGGCTGGCGATACGATTAAAAAAGCACTGCTCCGGCAGTGTTTTTTTTTGCCCGTTACACTGATAGACATCCAGCGTCATTTCAGGAATCACGACATCTATGTTTACCCGCTACTTCTCCAGCAACCGCAAGATACTGTTTCTCAGTATTCTGACGGGGTTGTTTACCGCCCTGCTTCTGAGTGCGTTACAGTTTTACTGGAGTTATCACAAGCGAGAAGTCAGGTACGATACCCTCATTACGGATTTAAGCGTCTACATGGAGAGCTTTTTCGACGAGCTTAAAACCTCTATTGATACGCTCCAGCCGCTCACGCTGAACAGCTGTGAAGAGGTCAGTGCGGCGCTCACCTCACGCGCGGCCTTCAGTATTAACGTGCGCGCCTTTTTGCTGGTCCGGGATAAACAGGCCTTCTGCTCTTCGGCAACAGGTCCGATGAATACCCCAATGGAAACGCTTATCCCTCAGCTACACATCAGCAAACCTGTTGATATCGCGCTCCTGCCGGGCACGCCCATGCTGCCGGATAAACCCGCGATCGCTATCTGGTATCGCAATCCGCTGGTAAAAGACGGCGGCGTATTTACCTCCGTGAACATCAACCTGACGCCTTACCTTCTTTATACGTCACGTCAGGATGAATTTTCCGGAATATCGATCGTCATTGGCGACTCCGCGTTATCCACCCAGTCCGGAATGCTGGTTCAGGCGCGGGATTTGCCTGAGGTCCCCGCTCGCACCGCCACGCTGAAAAATATTCCTCTGACCGTTAACGTCTATGCGCAAGCCTGGAAGACCGATGAACTGCTCTACGCCGTGTTCTTCGGCCTGGTCTGCGGTATTGCGGCAGGTCTGCTGAATTTCTATATTCTCACTATCCGTCTTAATCCCGGGAAAGAGATCCTTACGGCCATCAAGCACGATCAGTTCTACGTGGTCTATCAGCCCGTCGTGGATGCGCAGTCGCTCAGAATGACCGGGCTGGAAGTCCTGATGCGCTGGAAGCATCCGGTGATGGGCGAAATTCCACCGGATGCCTTTATTAATTTTGCTGAAGCGCAGAAGCTGATCGTCCCGCTGACGCTGCATCTTTTTGACCTGATTATCCGCGATGCCCCTGTCCTGCAAACGGTGCTCCCGCCTGGGGCCAAGTTTGGGATCAACATCGCACCCGGTCATCTGCATGCGGAAAGCTTTAAAGAGGATATGCGCGCGTTTGCCGCTGCCCTTCCGCCCGATCACTTCCAGATTGTGCTGGAAATAACCGAGCGCGACATGATCAACCACCGCGAGGCAAATCAGCTGTTTGAATGGCTGCACAATGAAGGTTTTGAAATCGCCATCGATGATTTTGGCACCGGCCACAGCGCGCTGATCTATCTGGAACGCTTCACGATGGATTACCTGAAAATTGACCGTGGCTTCGTGAATGCCATCGGGACTGAAACCGTTACCTCGCCAGTGCTGGACGCGGTGCTGACGCTGGCAGAACGCCTGAATATGTTAACCGTCGCCGAGGGTGTTGAAACGCCCGAGCAGGCGGCGTGGCTGCGCGAGCATGGCGTGAACTATCTTCAGGGCTACTGGATCGGCCGACCAATGCCGCTGGAGCAGTTCAGGACGTGGCAACCCGACATCACGCTCGGGGAATAATTTCACAATCACGGCGCTGTCCCTTATTATTCTCCTCAACCGAGCCTGCCTGTGAACAAAGGGATCCGCCGCACTATGATTATGCGCGTTGTATTGATGCTGTTGGCGCTGGTGAGCCTGTCGAGCCAGGCGCAGACCATCAAAGAGAGCACGGCCTTTGCCGTCATTGGCGAGCCGAAGTATGCGGTCAACTTTACTCACTACGATTATGTGAACCCCGCCGCCCCGAAAGGCGGGAACGTGACGCTTTCCGCGACCGGAACGTTTGACAACTTTAACCGCTTCGCCCTGCGCGGCGTGGCGGCAGCGCGTACCGAATCCCTCTATGACACGCTGTTCGTCACCTCCGACGACGAGCCCGGCAGCTATTATCCCCTGGTCGCTGAGAACGTGCGTTACGCCGATGATTTTAGCTGGGCAGAAATCGCGATTAATCCGCGGGCGCGTTTTCACGACGGTACGCCGGTTAGCGCCCGCGATGTGGCGTTCACCTTTCATAAATTTATGACCGAAGGCGTGCCGCAGTTTCGTCTGGTGTACAAGGGCACCACGGTGAAAGCCATCGCCCCGCTGACCGTGCGAATCGAACTCCCTGAGCCAAACAAAGAGAATATGCTGAGCCTGTTCTCCCTGCCCGTCATGCCCGAATCATTCTGGAAAAACCATAAGCTGAGCGATCCCCTCTCTTCCCCGCCGCTGGCCGGAGGACCGTATCGCATTACCGACTGGCGAATGGGCCAGTACGTGATCTATTCCCGCGTGAAAGATTACTGGGCAGCCACGCTGCCGGTAAACCGGGGCCGCTGGAACTTCGATACAATCCGCTACGACTACTACCTGGATGATAACGTGGCCTTCGAGGCGTTTAAGGCAGGCGCATTTGATTTACGTGTCGAGAACAGCGCCAAAAACTGGGCGACCCGGTATATCGGAAAAAATTTCGCGAAAGGCTATATCGTTAAAGACGAACATAAAAACGAATCCGCGCAGGACACGCGCTGGCTGGCGTTTAATATTCAGCGCCCGGTTTTTTCCGATCGTCGGGTGCGTGAAGCTATTACCCTGGCGTTTGATTTCGAATGGATGAACAAAGCGCTGTTTTACGGAGCCTACAGCCGGGCGAACAGCTATTTCCAGAATACTGAATATGCCGCCCGTGATTATCCCCACGCGGACGAGCTGGTTTTGCTGGCGCCAATGAAAGCGGAGCTCCCGCCGGAAGTGTTCACCCGCCTATTTGAACCGCCAAAATCCGACGGAAACGGGTTCGACCGGGACAACCTGCTGAAAGCCAGCAAACTGCTGGATGACGCTGGCTGGGTGTTGAAAAATCGGCTACGAGTAAATGTTAAAACTGGTAAGCCGCTCAGCTTCGAACTGCTGATTGCCTCCGGCGCAAACGATCAGTGGGTGCTGCCGTTTAAGAAGAACCTTGCCCGTCTTGGGGTGACCATGAATATCCGCCAGGTCGATATTGCCCAGCTGACCAACCGCAAGCGCAGTCGCGATTACGACATGATGCAAACCCTGTGGGCTGCCCAGCCGTGGCCGAGTTCAGACCTGCAAATCTCCTGGGCATCGGGCTATATCGACTCCTCCTACAACGCTCCGGGGGTAAAGAGTCCGGTGATTGATGCGCTGATCGCGAAAATCGTTGCCGCTCAGGGCGATAAAGAGAAACTTCTGCCGCTCGGGCGCGCGCTTGACCGGGTGTTAACCTGGAACTATTACATGCTGCCGATGTGGTACATGGGTGAAGATCGCGTGGCCCGCTGGGACAAATTCTCCCTGCCCGCCGTTCGCCCGGTTTATACGCTTGGTTTTGATACGTGGTGGTATGACGTGAATAAAGCCGCAAAACTGCCCGCAGCGCGGCGTTGAGGAGTGACGATGGGCGCTTATCTTATCCGCAGGCTGCTGCTGGTTATCCCGACGCTATGGGCCATCATTACCATTAACTTTTTTATCGTGCAGATTGCCCCCGGCGGCCCGGTGGACCAGGCGATTGCGGCCATAGAATTTGGTCACGCTGGCGGCATGCCGGGCGGCGGCGGTGAAGGAATGGGGGCCAGCCATGCCCGGACGGGCGTGGGCAATATCAGCGAAAGCCACTACCGGGGCGGTCGGGGACTGGATCCGGAGGTGATCGCCGAGATCACCCATCGCTATGGTTTTGACAAGCCGCTGCACGAGCGTTATTTCAGGATGCTCTGGGATTATGTCCGTTTCGATTTTGGCGACAGCCTGTTTCGCAGCGCCTCGGTGCTAACCCTGATCAAGCAAAGCCTGCCGGTTTCCATCACGCTCGGACTGTGGGGGACGCTGATTATTTATCTGGTTTCCATTCCGCTGGGGATCCGCAAAGCGGTCTACAACGGTAGCCGTTTTGATATCTGGAGCAGCACGTTCATTATCATCGGCTACGCTATCCCGGCGTTTCTGTTTGCCGTGCTGCTGATTGTCTTTTTCGCTGGCGGCAGTTATTTCGACCTCTTCCCGCTGCGCGGGCTGGTCTCTGCGGATTTCAGCACGCTGCCGTGGTATCAGAAAATCACCGATTACTTCTGGCACATCACGCTTCCGGTGCTGGCGACGGTTATCGGCGGTTTTGCGGCGCTTACGATGCTGACCAAAAATGCCTTTCTTGATGAGATCCGCAAACAGTACGTCGTCACCGCGCGCGCCAAAGGCGTCGGTGAAAAGCAGATTATGTGGAAGCACGTTTTTCGTAACGCCATGCTGCTGGTGATTGCCGGTTTTCCCGCCACGTTCATCAGTATGTTTTTTACCGGCTCTCTGCTGATAGAAGTGATGTTCTCTCTCAACGGTTTAGGGCTGCTCGGCTATGAGGCCACCGTCTCCCGTGATTACCCGGTGATGTTTGGCACACTGTACATTTTCACCCTGATCGGCCTGCTGCTGAATATCATCAGCGATATCAGCTATACGCTGGTCGATCCCCGTATCGATTTTGAGGGCCGCTGATGTTGCGTTTAAGCCCCGTCAATCAGGCCCGCTGGGCGCGCTTTCGCCACAACCGTCGCGGCTACTGGTCGCTGTGGATCTTCGCCGTCCTGTTTGCCTTAAGTCTGTGTTCCGAACTGATTGCCAACGATAAACCCCTGCTGGTGCATTTCAAAGATCGCTGGTACGTGCCGGTGCTTACTACCTATAGCGAAAGCGATTTTGGCGGTCCGTTTGCGACGCCAGCCGAGTATCAGGATCCCTGGTTACGTGAACAGATCGCGCAGCACGGCTGGGCGCTTTGGGCACCGATTCGTTTTGGCGCGAACAGTATTAACTACGCCACGTCCACCCCCTTCCCTTCCCCGCCTTCCTCGCAGAACTGGCTGGGAACGGACGCCAACGGCGGCGATGTGCTGGCGCGCATCCTCTATGGCACCCGCATCTCGCTCCTGTTTGGGCTGCTTCTGACGCTCTTTAGCAGCGTGATGGGCGTCGTGGCGGGCGCCATGCAGGGCTATTACGGTGGAAAAATCGATTTGTGGGGGCAGCGCGTAATTGAAGTCTGGTCCGGTATGCCGACGCTGTTTCTGATTATCCTGCTGTCCAGCGTAGTACAGCCTGGCTTCTGGTGGCTGTTAGGCATCACCGTCCTGTTCGGCTGGATGGCACTGGTCGGCGTGGTGCGCGCGGAGTTTCTGCGCACGCGAAATTACGATTATATTCGCGCCGCGCAGGCATTAGGCGTGAGCGATCGCGCAATTATCTTCCGTCACATGCTTCCCAATGCGGTGGTGGCGACCCTCACCTTCCTGCCGTTTATTTTGTGTAGCTCCATTACCACCCTGACGTCGCTTGATTTTCTTGGTTTCGGTTTGCCGCTGGGCTCACCGTCTCTTGGCGAACTGCTGTTGCAGGGCAAAAACAACCTCCAGGCCCCCTGGCTGGGCATCGCCGCATTCCTCTCCGTGGCTGTGCTGCTTTCCCTGCTGATTTTTATTGGCGAAGCCGTGCGCGATGCCTTCGATCCCAACAAGGCGGTATGACATGACCCGGCCTCTTCTGAGCATAGAAAATCTGTCGATTGCGTTTTCAAAGCAGGGCGAATCTCGCCCGGTGGTGACGGATTTATCGTTGCAGATCCAGCGCGGAGAGACGCTGGCGCTGGTCGGGGAATCCGGCTCTGGTAAGAGCGTTTCGGCACTGTCGGTGCTGCGCCTGCTCCCTTCCCCGCCGGCCAGCTATCCGCAGGGGGATATTCTGTTCCATGAACAATCCCTGCTGAACGCTGATGAGCAAACCCTGCGCGGCATTCGTGGCAATAAGATTGCCATGATTTTTCAGGAGCCGATGGTGTCGCTCAATCCATTGCATACGCTGGAAAAACAGCTCTATGAAGTGCTGTCACTTCATCGGGGAATGCGTAAAGAGGCAGCGCGGGGGGAAATTCTGGACTGCCTTGAACGCACCGGCATTCGTAATGCGGCGAAACGGCTGAACGATTTCCCGCATCAGCTTTCCGGCGGCGAGCGCCAGCGCGTGATGATCGCGATGGCGCTGCTGACGCGCCCCGAACTGTTGATTGCGGATGAACCCACCACCGCGCTGGACGTCACGGTGCAGGCGCAAATTCTGCAACTGCTGCGTGAACTGCGGGACGAGCTAAACATGAGCCTGCTGTTTATTACGCATAACCTGGGCATCGTGAAAAAGCTCGCTGACGCGGTGGCCGTGATGCAAAACGGCCGCTGCGTCGAACAGAACAGGGCAACTGCCCTGCTGAGCGCGCCTCAGCACCCGTATACACAGCGCCTGCTCGATAGCGAACCCTCTGGCGACCCGATTCCGCTTAACGCTGACAGCGCACCGTTGCTGAAGGTTGAGGACCTGTCGGTGTCATTCCCGATCCGCAAAGGCATTTTGCGTCGCGTGGTCGATCACAATCATGTTCTGAAAAACATGAGCTTCTCTCTGCGTCCGGGCGAGTCGCTTGGGCTTGTGGGCGAATCCGGTTCGGGCAAAAGCACCACCGGCCTGGCGCTGCTGCGCCTGATCGCCTCGCAGGGAAGCATTCTCTTTGACGGCATGCCGCTGCAAAACCTGAGCCGCCGGCAAATGCTGCCCGTCCGCCCGCGCATGCAGGTGGTCTTTCAGGATCCGAACTCTTCGCTGAACCCGCGGCTGAGCGTATTGCAGATTATTGAAGAGGGCCTGCGCGTTCATCAGCCCGCGCTGACGGCACAACAGCGTGAAATCGACGTTAAGCGAGTGATGGCGGAAGTGGGTTTAGATCCCGAGACCCGGCACCGGTATCCGGCTGAGTTTTCCGGCGGACAGCGGCAGCGTATAGCGATTGCCCGCGCGTTGATCCTGAAACCGGAGCTGATCGTGCTGGACGAGCCTACCTCTTCACTGGACCGCACCGTGCAGGCGCAAATTCTGGCGCTGCTGAAGGGGCTACAGGAAAAGCATCGGCTGGCCTATATCTTTATCAGCCACGATTTACAGGTGGTGCGTGCGCTTTGCCATCAGGTGGTGGTATTGCGGCAGGGAGAAGTCGTTGAGCAGGGAGAGTGCCAGCGCGTATTCACTGCGCCTGCGCAGGATTACACGCGCCAGCTATTGTCCGCCGACTAGCACTCAGAAAGGATATTGACCGGAGAACGGTTCGGCAATCGCCACGCCGAAGTTTTTCAGACGGCAGGTCGCAGCAAATTCATCCTGGCTGTTAACAAACAGGCACGGCTCACCTTCGCATTCCAGCACGGAGCTGTCTACTTCGATGTCCGTCAGCGCCTGGCTGAGACGTTCCATAACCGGCCACGCATTTTCATCGCTCGGGCTAAGCAGCTTGAGCGCCACCAGACAATTATCCTCCCCGGCAACGCTTTGCGGAATCGGTTCAACTTTCGAACCTGCAAAACCCGTCGACCAGCGATAGCTCTGGGGCAAGCGATGGACAATGGAGAGTTGTAATGTATTCACGTTCAGATCCCCGGAAGCAAATTTACTTCACAATTTATTTACATTTATAGTAACACATCATCGCCAACCTGCACTGTTTAGCGGATTTTATAGGCGTTGCAGGCTCGCGTCGGCGCTATATGTACCCGTTTCTGCGATCTAACTCAACCTTTTTAAATACAATGATGTGACTTTTTACATAAATAGATTTTACATAAAAGAAACAAACACCGGGTAAACGAACCGAGGGTTGGTTGATATGGGTCAACAAAAAGGCCCGTTTCGGGCCTTAAGTGCTCATTTATGCGCCGTCTTACGGGGCCGGCTGGCGTAAAGATAGAAGAGGATGGAGCAAGTCGCGCAGAGGGCAATCGCCCACAGCATCGGCCAGGCAGTATTAAACGTCGCCATTGAGAGCAGCGCCCCGACAATCGCGCCAATCCCGAAACGGAACGTCCCTGCCAGCGACGAGGCGGTGCCCGCCATATGCGGGAATTCGTCGAGGATCACCGCCATCGCGTTGGATGAGACCATCGAAACGCAGCCAACAAACGCCGCCACGCCCACCACCAGCGCCCAAAAACCGACGCCCAGCAACGCGCTCAATACCAGCCAGATAGCCATCACGAACTGGATCCACAGCCCGGCGCGGAACATATTCAGCGCCCCGACCCGCCGGACAAAGCGGCTGTTGATAATGGTCATCACAAACAGGAACACGATATTCAGCGCGAAGTAGTAACCAAAGTGCTGGGGTGACACATGGTTCAGTTCGATGTACACAAACGGCCCCGCGCTCAGGAACGAAAACATCCCGGCAAAGCTAAAGCCGCTGGCAAGCATATAGCTCAGCACGCGCTTATGGCGAAACAGCGAGGCAAAGTTGCCAAGCGTGGTGCGGACGTGAAACTTCTGACGGCGCTCGACCGGCAGCGTTTCATCGATAAAGACGAAGATCATCACCGAGGCCAGCAGCGCGGCAATCGCCAGGATCCAGAAAATCGCATGCCAGCTGAACCACACCAGCACCGCCCCGCCCACCATGGGGGCGACCAGCGGCGCAATTGTTGTGACCAGCATGACGAACGACATCATGCGTGAGAACTCTTCCTTCGGGTAGATGTCGCGCATCAGCGCGTTAATCACCACGCTTGCCGCAGCCGCAGCCAGGCCATGGAAGAAACGCATCACGATCAGCTGATCGATACTCTGCGCCAGCGCGCAGGCCACCGCCGCCGCGGCAAATATCAACGTCCCGCCCAGAATAACGGGTTTGCGCCCCAGGCTGTCTGCCATTGGGCCATAAAAGAGCTGGCCGAGCGCAAAACCAAGAATGTAGGTGCTGAGCGTCATCTGTGCGCTGCCTGCCGGTACGCCAAACTGCGCGGAAATCACCGGCAGCGCGGGCAGATACATATCGATAGACAGCGGCATCAGCATGGCCAACAGGCCAAGGATAAATACGATTTTAAACGACGAGTGTGGCCTGGTGGTCACAGGGTTCTCCTGAATTTAGCGTGAAAGCAGCCCGACGCTGGCAATCTCTTCTTCCGTCAGCGGGCGATATTCCCCTGGCGCCAGGTCTGGATCGAGTTCAATCGCGCCGATACGTTCACGATGCAGCCCCACAACGTGGTTGCCCACGGCGGCAAACATCCGTTTCACCTGGTGGTAGCGGCCTTCACTGATGGTCAGACGGACGTCCGTTGGGGTAATGACTTCCAGCACCGCCGGTTTGGTCAGATCTTTTTCATTATGTAGCTGAACGCCTTTCGCGAATTGCTCTGCCGTGTCATCCGAGACCGGCGACTCAAGTGTCACCCGATAGGTTTTCTCACAGTGATGGCGCGGGGAGGTGATGCGGTGCGACCACTGACCGTCATCGGTCATCAGCACCAGGCCGGTGGTATCAATATCCAGTCGCCCTGCCGCATGCAGCTTGTGCGCCACAGGTTCGTCGAGGAAGTAGAGCACCGTCGGGTGATCCGGATCGTCCGTTGAACAGACGTAACCTTCCGGTTTGTTGAGCATGAAGTAGCGCGGGCCATTCTGCTGGGTCAGCGGGTTGCCGTCATACTCCACCTGGTGGTCAGGCTGGAGTTTAAAAGCGCTGTCTTTCACAATGTCGCCGTCCACGGTTACGCGGCTGGCGCGAATTTCACGCCCGGCAATAGCGCGGCTTACGCCGAGTTGCTGAGCGATAAACTTATCAAGTCGCATGAAATCTTTTTAGCCTTAATGGTGCTGGAAGTCGGACTACGCGTCCGAAAAAGAAGCAGTCAGAAACAGTTCAGTATAATGGTCTGGTTGCGCCACTCAAGGGAAAAAGTTTCGTGGCATACTATATGCGAGTTAACTGAATAGAGAAGCCATGACGTTCACACTACGCCCCTATCAGCAAGAAGCCGTTGATGCCACCCTCGCCTGGTTTCGCAAGCACCGGGAACCCGCCGCCATCGTGCTCCCGACCGGAGCCGGTAAAAGCCTGGTGATTGCCGAACTGGCGCGCCTGGCTCGCGGGCGCGTGCTGGTGCTGGCGCACGTAAAAGAGCTGGTGGCGCAAAACCACGCCAAATATTGCGCGCTCGGCCTGGAGGCCGATATTTTTGCCGCCGGGCTGAAGCGCAAAGAGAGCCACGGGAAAGTGGTGTTTGGCAGCGTACAGTCCGTTGCGCGCAACCTGGACCTGTTTCGCAGCGAGTTTTCCCTGCTGATTGTCGATGAGTGTCACCGCATCAGCGATGACGACGACAGCCAGTATCAGCAAATCCTCACTCATCTGAGAGAGGTGAACCCTCACTTACGCCTGCTTGGCCTGACCGCCACGCCATTTCGTCTGGGCAAGGGCTGGATTTATCAGTTTCATTATCACGGCATGGTGCGTGGCGATGAAAAGGCCCTGTTCCGCGACTGTATCTATGAGCTTCCGCTGCGCTACATGATCAAGCATGGCTATCTGACGCCACCGGAGCGGCTGGATATGCCGGTCGTGCAGTACGATTTCAGCCGCTTACAGGCGCAGAGCAACGGGCTGTTCAGCGAGGCGGATCTTAACCATGAGCTGAAAAAACAGAAGCGGATCACGCCGCATATCATCAGCCAGATTGAAGAATTTGCGCAAACGCGCAAAGGGGTGATGATTTTTGCTGCTACCGTCGAACACGCGCGTGAAATCACGGGGCTTCTGCCCACCAACGACGCGGCGTTAATTACCGGTGAAACCCCCGGGCCGGAGCGCGACAGCCTGATTGAGGCTTTCAAAGCCCAGCAGTTCCGCTACCTGGTGAATGTCTCCGTATTAACCACCGGGTTTGACGCACCGCACGTTGACCTGATTGCAATTCTTCGCCCGACCGAATCCGTCAGCCTGTACCAGCAGATTGTCGGCCGTGGCCTGCGCCTGGCACCGGGCAAAACCGACTGTCTGATCCTCGATTATGCCGGTAATCCGCACGATCTCTACTCCCCGGAAGTGGGCACGCCAAAAGGCAAGAGCGACAACGTGCCGGTACAGGTGTTTTGTCCGGCCTGCGGGTTTGCCAACACTTTCTGGGGCAAAACTACCGCCGACGGCACGCTGATCGAACATTTTGGCCGCCGCTGTCAGGGCTGGTTTGAAGACGATGAAGGCCATCGCGAACAGTGTGATTTCCGCTTCCGCTTCAAAAACTGCCCGCAGTGCAACGCCGAGAACGATATCGCTGCCCGCCGCTGTCGGGAGTGTGACACGGTGTTGGTCGACCCGGATGACATGCTGAAAGCGGCGCTGAAGCTGAAAGATGCGCTGGTGCTGCGCTGTTCCGGCATGGTCTTACAGCCCGGTGCGGATGAAAAAGGCGAGTGGCTAAAGATTACCTATTACGACGAGGACGGCGCAGACGTCAGCGAGCGGTTCAGGGTCCAGACGCCCGCCCAGCGCACCGCGTTCGAACAGCTCTTTATCCGCCCGCATACCCGCACGCCCGGCGTGCCGCTGCGCTGGATAACCGTTGCCGATATCGTGCGCCAGCAGGCGCTGCTGCGCCATCCTGATTTTGTTGTCGCCCGTAAAAAAGGGCAGTTCTGGCAGGTGCGTGAGAAGGTCTTTGACTATGAAGGACGCTTTCGCCGGGCAAACGAATTGCGCGGTTAACGGGACTTTTCGTTGATGCGCGAGCCATTTGAGTATAAAATGCCGCCCGCTTCACATCCGTGAGGCAGAACACTCACCTGCTGCTGGGTCGCCTGTAGCAGGGTTTTAAATACAGAGAGAAATCAATGTTCACTATCGAAGCAGAAGTACGTAACGTGCAGGGTAAGGGTGCGAGCCGCCGCCTGCGTAACGCTAACAAGTTCCCGGCTATCGTTTACGGTGGCGAAGCTGCTCCAGTTGCAATCGAACTGGATCACGACAAAGTGTGGAACATGCAGAACAAAGCTGAATTCTACAGCGAAGTTCTGACCATCGTTGTTGGCGGTAAAGAAGAAAAAGTGAAAGTTCAGGCTGTTCAGCGTCACCCGTTCAAGCCAAAACTGTCTCACATCGACTTCGTTCGCGCGTAATCGCAAACCTGTCGAGAAAAACCCCGCTTCTGCGGGGTTTTTTTATGGCCGCTACTTACCGCCTGAGGTGCGACGCTGGAGCTGATCGCGCAGATTCGGCGGCGTGCCTTTAATGGTCAGCGTGTCGGTCGCCGGATCCCAGAAGATACGTTCCCCGAGCAGCATGGCATCAAAGTTAATGGTTAACCCACCGCCGCTACCGGCAAATTTCGTCAGCTGACGGAGCGTACTGCGATCCGCCGGGAAGCTCTCTTCCAGCTCATAGCCTTTTTCCGCGGTAAATTCCTGGAAGCTGACTTCGCTGACGCCCGCCAGCTCTTTGGACAGCGACTCCAGCTCAATCTCTTCCCCGGCCTGTAACTGCTCGTTACAGTAGCTGTAAACCTGCTGACGCACGGTCTGACGCTCAGATTTATCCAGCTGCGCCTCAGCGGTAAAGTCATCCACCGCCTGGAGCAGACCTTTGTTCTGCGCTTTGGCGTTCAGCCCTTCACTGGCACCGAGGAAGTCCATAAAGAAATCGGCCACTTTGCGGCCCACGCGGCCTTTAAGGAAGGTCAGGTAGCGCGTCGATTCCGGATTGGTTTCCCATTCGGTTAAATCAATACGCGCCACAATATCCGCATGGTTGATATCCAGATAGTGCGTTGAGCTGATATCCAACTGCTCGTTCACACGCATGCTGCTTAAATTATTCAGCACGGTGACCAGCAGATACTCTACCGCCAGATAGCGGTAGTGGCAGAACAGGACGATACCGCCATCGGCGAAGGGATATTTCGCCAGTTCGTCACGAAGACGGCCGGTTGCAGCGCGGCTGAATGCCAGGAAATCCTCTTCGCCCTGACGTTGCAGGCGCAGGCTATCCGCCAGCTCGCTCTCTTCGCTGAACAAGCCATAGGCTTTATTTTTCGCGCTGTAGACGCGATGCAACTCCGCCATCATCTCGACAACGGTAGGCGTTGGTTCCAGTAACGAATCGCGTAGCACCACTTCAAGGGTTTGCTCATCACGCTTGATAAGCTGGTGCAAGGCAATCTGGTTGATTTCCAGACTCATGATAAACTCTCCTTTTAGACCGGGCGGTATTCAACCACCACCAACGCATGTGTGCAACAGAAGATAAAAAAGGGGAAAAAAAGCTGTTGCTACGGTAATATGTCGCCCTTCTCTCAACAAACTGATTTTGATTTATGCCACAACATTCCCGCTACAGTGACGAACACGTTGAACAACTGCTCAGTGAGCTGGTCAACGTACTGGAAAAACATAAAACGCCAACCGATCTCTCCCTGATGGTTTTGGGAAATATGGTTACCAACCTGATCAATACCAGCGTTGCTCCGGCTCAGCGTCAGGCGATCGCCAAATCTTTCGCCCAGGCTTTGCAGTCATCCGTTAGCGACGACCAGGCACACTAAGGGAAACGAACAACAGTTTATGGTGACGAATCGTCAGCGCTACCGTGAAAAAGTCTCCCAGATGGTCAGCTGGGGGCACTGGTTTGCCCTGTTCAACATTCTGTTGGCGATGGTGCTCGGCTGCCGTTATCTGTTTGTGGCGGACTGGCCAACCACGTTAACCGGGCGTATCTACTCGTGGATGAGCCTTGTTGGTCACTTTAGCTTTCTGGTCTTCGCCACCTATCTGCTGATCCTGTTCCCACTGACGTTTATCGTCATGTCGCAGCGGCTGATGCGCTTCCTGTCCGCCATTCTTGCGACGGCGGGCATGACGCTGTTGCTTATCGACAGCGAAGTCTTTACCCGGTTCCACCTGCACCTGAATCCTGTCGTCTGGGAGCTGGTGATTAACCCGGATCAGAACGAGACCGCCCGCGACTGGCAGCTGATGTTTATCAGCGTGCCGATTATCCTGCTGATCGAAATGTTGTTTGCGACGTGGAGCTGGCAAAAGCTCCGCAGCCTGACCCGACGCCGACATTATGCGAAGCCCGTCGCGGCGCTCTTTTTCGCCTCATTTATCGGTTCGCACCTGATGTATATCTGGGCAGATGCGAACTTCTACCGCCCTATTACCATGCAGCGTGCGAATCTGCCGCTCTCCTATCCGATGACGGCACGTCGTTTCCTTGAAAAACACGGTCTGCTGGACGCGCAGGAATATCAGCGTCGTCTGGTCGAACAGGGTAATCCGGAAGCGGTCAGCGTGCAGTATCCCCTGAGCGATCTGAAATATCGCGACATGGGGCGCGGTCAGAACGTGCTGCTGATTACCGTCGATGGCCTGAACTATTCTCGCTATGAGAAGCAGATGCCTGCCCTGGCTGAATTCGCTGAGAACAACATCGTATTCACTCAGCACATGAGTTCCGGTAATTCGACCGACGCGGGTATTTTCGGTCTGTTCTACGGCATTTCACCGAGTTATATGGACGGCGTGCTGTCGGCCCGTATTCCGGCTGCATTGATTACCGGGCTTAATCAGCAGGGCTACCAGCTGGGGCTGTTCGCCTCTGATGGTTTCAACAGCTCGCTGTACCGCCAGGCGCTGCTGTCTGATTTCTCACTGCCAGCCGCGCAGAGCCAGTCTGACGATCGGACTGCTGACCAGTGGATAGACTGGCTGAAGCGCTATGCACAGGAAGATAACCGCTGGTTCTCCTGGGTTGCGTTTAACGGCACAAATCTTGATGACAGCAATCAGAAAGGCTTCGCGCGCCGCTATAGCCGTGCGGCGGGTGATGTCGATGCGCAGATCGCTCGCGTGCTGACCGCCCTGCGCGACGCGGGCAAGCTGGACAATACGGTCGTCATTATCACGGCGGGGCATGGCGTGCCGCTCGGCGACGAAGCGAAGGGCATGGACTGGTCGCGTCCGAACCTGCATGTCCCGCTGGTGATCCACTGGCCGGGCACTCCCGCGCAACGCATCAACATGCTGACCGACCATAAAGACGTCATGACCACGTTAATGCAGCGGCTGCTGCACGTTAGCACGCCGGCAATTGAATACTCGCAGGGACAAGACCTCTTTAGCGCCACGCGGCGTCATAACTGGGTCACGGCTGCTGGCGAAAACACGCTGGTGGTGACCACGCCGACGCTGTCCCTTGTGCTGAACAGCAACGGCAATTACCAGACGTACAGCCTCGAAGGTGAGAAGCTGAAAGACCAGAAACCGCAGCTCAGCTTGCTGTTGCAGGTGCTGACAGACGAGAAGCGCTTTATCGCTAACTGATTATTTATGAATCAGTTAGCGTTGCTTCCCCCTTGCAATCAAAAAGGAATCGAGTAGTATTCCTTTTATGCGTCGGCACGTAGCGCAGCCTGGTAGCGCACCGTCATGGGGTGTCGGGGGTCGGAGGTTCAAATCCTCTCGTGCCGACCAAAACTACACAAAAAAACCAGCCGCTTATGGCTGGTTTTTTATTGCCTGTCTTCGCATGCACAATGCTTAGTGCTTCTCACGCCCACCGAGAAAGAAAATCCCCAGCGGAATCGCCAGCAGGACGGTGAACACCAGACTGTAAACAAAGATCATCGCTGATTGCAGGACAAACATGCTGGTTGTCCACGCAGAGAGCGGGATGTTGTACTGCTCGATCACGCCGACAATGGTTGCTCGCCCCACGCATGCAGCAGCAATCATAAACACAACCAGTAACGCCAGCAGGAACTTGCGGCCTTCAGGTGTCTTCAGTTTTTCCCGTACCATCTCTTCTCCCTTTACAGATGAATAACAATAATTAACGCGTAAAATAACACGATCTCTGCACCGACTCCACCACAGCATTAAACACCAATAAAAGAGCATAAAAGCAGTTCTTTACTCCGTTTAAAATGAAAATGTGAGTAAATTACGCCAACCATTCACATACATTATGTTAGTCTTTCCGGGATCGTTTTAACAAAAAGGAATGACAGTGAAAAACGCACCTAAATTTGCCATCGCCCTTATCGCCGCTGCGTGCGCGAGCACCAGCGCTTTCGCCAGCGAAACCCCAAAAGAGCAGCCGCTGGAAAAAGTTGCCCCGTATCCGCAAGCGGACAAAGGGATGAAGCGCCAGGTTATTCAGCTCCCGGCTCAGCAGAATGAAGGGAATTTCAAAGTCGAGCTGTTAATCGGCCAGACGCTGGAAGTGGACTGCAACCAGCATCGTCTGGGCGGCCAACTGGAAAGCAAAACACTGGAAGGCTGGGGTTATGACTACTATGTCTTCGACAAAGTAACCTCGCCAGTCTCCACCATGATGGCGTGCCCGGACGGCAAGAAAGAGAAGAAATTTATCACCGCCTATCTGGGTGATAACAGTCTGCTGCGCTATAACAGCAAGCTGCCGATTGTCGTTTATACGCCGGAAAACGTGGATGTGAAATATCGCGTATGGAAGGCGGATGAGACGGTAGGACAAGCAGTAGTTCGTTAAAAATAAGTCGGGTGGCGCTCACGCTTACCCGACCTGGAAAGGGTGCGTTCTGGTGCCCTCACCCCAACCCTCTCCCGGTGGGAGAGGGAGAAAACACGAAAAACGGTAACGGATGTTACCGTTTTGCGTTTACCTTACAGCGCGATATCCGCAACCGGCTTGTTTTCCGCCTGAGGCTTCAGCTCTGCCTTTGGCGCAGCATCCGCAGCCTGCGGTTTGACGTATTGCAGTTGCAGAACGCGACTGGTGTATTCCAGCTCTTGTTCCGTGGCGTCAACGTTACCGTTCAGCTTCGAACCGTAGGATGGAATAATGGTTTTCAGCTTCGCCTGCCATTCCGGGCTGGATACTTTGTCCTTAAACACTTTTTCCATCAGGTGTAGCATGATTGGCGCAGCGGTAGACGCCCCCGGGGATGCTCCCAGCAGCGCGGCAATAGTGCCATCCTTATCGCTTACTACTTCGGTACCCAGACGCAGCACACCGCCCTCTTTCGGATCGCGTTTGATGATCTGCACGCGCTGACCCGCCTGCCACAGACGCCAGTCTTCTTTCTTCGCCTGCGGATAGTACTCTTTCAGCGCCTCGAAGCGTTCTTCATCAGAGAGCATCACCTGGCTAATCAGGTATTTCACCAGATCGAAGTTATCCAGTCCCACGTCCATCATTGGCTTGACGTTCGACGTCGTGGTCGCGCTCAGCAGATCCCAAAGAGAACCGTTTTTCAGGAACTTGGTGGAGAATGTGGCGAACGGCCCGAACAGCACTACGCGCTTACCGTCCAGCATACGGGTGTCGATATGGGGAACGGACATCGGTGGCGCACCAACAGAAGCCTGACCGTACACTTTAGCCAGATGACGGTTAACCACTTCAGGGTTTTCCGACACCAGGAACTGGCCGCCAACCGGGAAGCCGGCGTAGTCGTCCGCTTCCGGAATACCGGACTCCTGCAACAGTTTCAGCGCCGCGCCGCCAGCACCGATAAACACGAACTTCGCCTTAATCACATGCTCGGCTTCGTTGTTTTTCAGATCGGCAACGGTCACGCTCCAGCTGTTATCCGCGTTGCGCTTGAAACCACGCACTTCGGAGCTGAGTTGCAGGTTAAAGTTCTCTTTTTTCTTCAGAGAGGCCACCAGCTGACGGGTGATTTCACCGTAGTTAACGTCAGTACCAATTTCAGTGCGGGTCGCCGCCACTTTCTGGTTCGGATCGCGGCCTTCCATAACCAGCGGCGCCCACTCTTTGATTTGAGCGTGATCTTCAGAGTATTTCATCCCGCGGAAAAGCGTGCTCTGTTGCAGGGCAGCGTAGCGCGCACGCAGGAAGTTGACGTTTTGATCGCCCCAGACAAAGCTCATGTGCGGAACGGTGTTGATGAAGGAGTGCGGATTGTGCAACACACCGCTGTTCACCTGGTGAGACCAGAACTGACGTGAGATCTGGAACGCTTCGTTGATCTCTACCGCCTTCTCGATACTAATGGAACCGTCCTTTTTCTGCGGCGTATAGTTCAGTTCCATAAGTGCCGAGTGCCCCGTCCCGGCGTTATTCCAGCCGTTAGAGCTTTCCTGCGCCACGCCATCAAGGCGCTCGACCATGGTCATGGACCAGTTCGGCTCTAATTCCTGAAGATATGTGCCCAGCGTGGCGCTCATGATGCCGCCACCAATTAAAAGGACATCCGTTTCCTGCTCTTTTGGTGCGTCAGCCTTCGCCGCCAGCGAGACGGCGTTCAGCCCCACGGCCAGAGAAAAGAGCACGGCAGTCATTTTTTTCATCATTTATGCCTTAGTTGAATAGTGCTTGATGCGTAGAAATTACAGGTGAAACACGCTGCGGTGGCACGGTAGCAACTTTTAAATATTGTTTAAAGGTTACGAAATTATTGTAATTGTGAAATTTAATGATGGATTGTTTGTAGGGTTTTGGCATACAGGCTGGCACCCGACGATTTTCCTGGCTATGATGCTGCACTTTGTGATCGCGCGCACGGAAGCCTGCCCCTACCAGCGAATTGTTATGTCATTACCTCACTCGTCTGTACCCCAAGAAGGCCATGTCGCCACCGTTTTACGTTCGCCTCAACGTCTGATGCGCGAAACCCTGGCCGGCGTGATTACCGCGCTGGCGCTGATCCCGGAAGTGATTTCGTTTTCCGTGGTCGCGGGCGTGGATCCGAAAGTGAGCCTTATCGCCTCCGTGGTGCTCTGTTTCGCCCTTTCCCTGCTCGGCGGGCGTCCGGCCATGGTGACGGCGGCGGCCGGTTCCGTCGCGCTGGTGATTGGCCCGATGGTCCATCAACACGGCGTACAGTACATTCTGCCCGCGGTGGTGATGGCTGGCGTGATTCAGATCCTGTTCGGCGCGCTGGGAATGGCGCGGCTGATGCGCTTTATTCCCCAGTCGGTGATGACCGGGTTTGTTAACGCCCTTGGCATTTTGATTTTCTTTGCCCAGGTGCCCCATTTCTGGAGCCGAAGCCCGCTGATAGTGGGCCTGTTCGTGCTGACGCTGCTGATTGTGCTGTGGGTGCCACGCTATATCAAAAGCGTGCCCTCCCCGCTGATTGCCATTGTGCTGCTGACTTTGTTCACCGTCACCAGCGGGCAAATCCTGCCGACGGTAGGGGATGAAGGCTCCATGAGCGGCGGTTTGCCGGGCTTTACGCAACTGCTGGTGCCGCTCAATCTGGAAACCCTGAGCATTATCTGGCCGTGCGCGCTAAGTATCGCTTTTGTTGGCCTGCTGGAATCGCTACTGACGGCTAAGCTGGTGGATGAACTGACCGTTACCCCTTCAAGCAAGCGCCGCGAGAGCATCGGTCTGGGCGTGGGGAATATTATGGCCGGGTTCTACGGCGGCATTGCGGGCTGCGCGATGATTGGGCAGACCATCGTTAACGTGGAGATGGGGAAAGGCAGAAGCCGTATCTCCACCCTTGCGGCGGGTATCGTACTGCTTGTGCTGGTTACGGCGCTCAGCGAGGTGATGGCCAAAATCCCGATGGCGGTACTGGCGGGTATTATGGCCATTGTGGCCGTCAAGACCTTTAGCTGGCATAGCGTTCAGCCCGGAACGCTGAAAAACGCGCCGGTGGCTGAAACCGTCGTGATGCTGGTGACGGTTGTGGCAACGGTTTCCACCGGCAACCTGGCGATTGGCGTGCTGGGCGGGATTGTGATGATGTTCATCCTCCCTGCCCGGCTGAAGCAAAAAGCGCTGGCTACAGAAGAAAAATCGTCGCCAGTCCAAGAAAAATAAAGAAACCGCCGGTATCGGTAATGGCGGTGATCATCACGCTCGACCCCACCGCGGGGTCGCGCCCCAGCCGGGTCATGGTCAACGGGATAATCACGCCCATCATCGCCGCCACCAGCAGGTTCAGCACCATCGCCAGCATCATGACCCCGCCCAGCGCCATATCATCGTACAGCCACCAGGTAATGCCGCCCATGATGCCGCCCCAGACCAGGCCGTTAATCAGCGCGACGCCCATCTCCCTGAAAATCAGCCACGAAAAATTACCCGGCTGAATGTTTTCCAGCGCCAGGGCGCGAACGATCATGGTGATTGTCTGGTTGCCGGTGTTCCCGCCGATCCCCGCCACAATCGGCATCAACGACGCCAGGGCCACCAGCTGGGAAATGGTATGTTCGAAGCCGTCAATAACGCGGGACGCCACGAACGCGGTGCATAAATTGATGGCGAGCCACGCCCAGCGGGTTTTGACGGCCTTGCCGACGGAGGCATGAACATCGTCTTCGGCACTGATACCGCCAAGGGCACGCAGGTCGTTATCGGTCTCTTCATAGACCACGTCAACGATCTCATCAATGGTCAGACGCCCCATCAGCTTGCCCACCGAATCCACCACCGCCGCGCTCACCAGGTCATCACGTTCGAAGGTACGCGCGGCTTTTTCGGCATCGTCTTCCGGCGAGAAGACCATCGGCTCGGTTTCCATGACCTCACTTACCCGCTGCTGGGTGCTGTTCAGCAGGATCGTTTTCAGCTCCAGCTCCCCGAGCAGGGTTTTATCCCGCGAGGTGACGAACAGTTTATCGGTGTTGTCCGGCATACTGCCCAGGCGACGAAGATAGCGCTGCACCGTACCCAGGGTGACGTCCGGACGCACGGTGATGACGCCAAACTCCATGATCGCGCCGACGCTGTTTTTCTCGTAGTGCATCACCTGACGCACGCGCGCCCGCTCCTCGGCAGGCAGGGAAGCCAGCAGGCGTCCGGTCAGGTTGCGCGGAAGATGCTGAACGAGGTAAATCTGCTCATCGATATCCAGCGTTTGCAGGGCGTCAAGAATGTCCCGATCGCTCATCTCATCGATAAGGTCATCCCAGACGTTTTCCGAGGCTTCAAGCAGCACCTGACCGCGCTCATGATCCTGCACCAGCCGCCACAGGGCGTGGCGCTCCTCGGAAGGCAATGCCTCCAGGGTGTCCGCCAGATCCGGAGGTGGTAAATGTGCAACCAGCGCACCTACCTCAGCAATATCGTCGGCCAGCGTGCCGACATCATATTGCTCAGCCAGGGTTAGCTTACCCAATAACGTTGACGTGACCGCTTTATCGGTCGTCAGGAGCCAGATGAGCCGCGCACGCTCCTGGTCACGCTGCCTGGCGCTGTTTTTCTTTAATACCGACATCAATCATAAATCCATTAAATGAGTTGGCGTTAAGCATAGCGCGGGGATATGTAAATAAGAATAAACGGCGGGTCGGGATGGAGAAAAAAACGGCATATATGAAAAATGAGTGTGCCGGGGGCCACCCGGCACAATTGCAATCAGGCCGTGCGCGCCACCGCGTCCCGTGACGCCGCATCGCGCTCATCGCCGGTCAGCTCGCTCAGTTTGCCGTCGCGCATCTCCAGCAGACGGTCGGCGTGAATGAAGTAGTGATCGTCATGGCTGATGGCAAAAATGGTTTTCCCCATCGCCTGCATCAGCGGCAGCAGGACCTGATAAAACTCGCGACGGAAGTGCGGGTCCTGATCGGCGGCCCATTCATCCAGCAGGATGATGTCGCGCTCTTCGGCCAGCGCCAGCAGCAGCGCCACGCGCTTCTTCTGCCCTTTCGACAGCTTGAGATTCAGGATTTTGCCATCCTGAAGCTCCAGCTTGTGCGACATTTGCAGGTGCGCAAGCCACTTCTCCACCAGCGCCGGATCCGCCTGCTGCCCTTCCGGGCCCAGCAGCCGGTCGAACAGCCAGACGTCGGTAAATACCGCCGAAAAGAGCTTGCGGTAGTCCTCCGGTTTCTCCGCGCTCAGCGCTTTACCATCCAGCAAAATTTCACCCGACTGCGGCTGGTAGAGGCCCGTCAGCAGCATCGCCAGCGTGGATTTGCCGCTGCCGTTACCGCCGATCAGGAACAGCAGTTCGCCGCGGTGAATGGTCAGGTTGATCGGCCCCACTGAGAAGGCGTTATCCTGATAGCGGAAGGTCACGTTACGCAGCTCAAGCGTTTGCCAGTTCGGGAAGGCCTGCGGGCGCGGGAACTCAGCCTTAAACGGCGCAAGGTCGAACTTCTTCAGCTTGTTGAAGGCCACCTGAGCGCTCAGCAGCGTCGGCAGTGCGCCAACGGCCGACAGCAGCGGCGTGCGTAAAAACAGCAGCGTCAGGGAGTAGGTTGCCGCCACGTTGGTATCCGCCCACCCCAGGCTGTTCGCCATCCAGAACACCAGGCCAATCGCGCCCAGCATCATGATGTTGGACCAGTTCACGGCGCTCAGGTGGAACGTATCGGCGCGGATAATGTGATGACGATATTCGTGCGCATCCGGGATATAAAGATGGTTGAAGATATGCTCGGCACGCTCGCGGTTCAGCGTCAGCTCTTTGCGCCCTTCCAGCACCGTCTGATAATCGTTATAGAGCTTGTCTTCCGTTTCGCGCAGCACTGCCATGTGCTTATAGACGCGTGATACCAGCAGGAACCCGCCCCAGATGGTAATAACAATCCACAGCGCCGTTACCGCCAGCATTTTGCTGGAGAGCCAGGCGAGATAGGCTGCCGAGCCAAAGGTCAGGATGATCCCCTGCACCAGCTCCGGCAGGCGCACAAAGGCGATGGTAATGGCGCGCACATCGCTGGTCAGCCCCGCCAGCAGAGAAGCACTTCCCAGCTGTTCGATGCGTTCCACTTGAGTATCAAGGATCCGTTTGATGAACTCGCTGCGCAGACGGAAAACGAAGTGGTGGCCGAGCGCGGTCAGCGCCAGCTGTGACCCGAGCGTGACAGCCATCAGCAGCAGCAGTAAACCCAGAAATTCCGGCAGGACGGAGAGTGACGTGTCGACCATTTCGATCAAACGCACGTTAATGAAGGCAATCAGGCCGATCCCCAGCGCCGCGCTGGCAAGGCTTAGCGCCATCACCGCGATAAAAGGCCAGCGATACTGCCGCCAGACAAGAAGAAGTAGTTGCATGCAGAGCAATCCGGACAAGAAAAATCAGCCAGCAGTGTAAACTGCCTTTCACACACATCAAGAATAATTCTTATTTTTATTCTCTGTACGCTGCCTGGCGGAACGTGAGGTTGTAGCGAAACGCCCCCGCCACCGGGTGATCGCCATTTTTAAGCGGCTGAATACCGTGATAAAAAAGCCGTGATTCACCGCCCCAGACCACCACATCGCCATGCTCCAGCATCAGCCGTTTGAGCGGGTCGTTGCGCCGCAGGCCGCCAAACTGAAAGACAGCGGGCAGCCCAAGGGATACCGAGACAATCGGCGCGCGCAGGTCAGGCTCGTCCTTATCCTGATGCAGGGAGAGCTTTGCCCCGACGGCATAGCGGTTGATCAGACAGGCATCGGGACGAAAATCAGGATAGCCGGCCGCGACGGCGGCATCGTGACACAGCGCCTGAAACGCCTCCGGCATCGGCGGCCACGGCCGATCCGTCAGCGGGTCGTTCGCGGCATATACATAGCCCCGCTCATTCGTCGCCCATCCCAGTTCGCCGCAGTTGGTCATCGCCACAGACATGGTATACCCGCCCGGCGTGACCATATGGCGAAACGGCGAACGGGCGGTGACGGTATCAATACCGTCGAACAGCGCCGCCGCGCGGGAAAGCGCAAAACGTCTCAGGATCGTCGCCCCCGGCGCGAGCGGCTCCTGCCAGGGTTCAGCATCAGCAAAAAGATCGAGCATTATCCCTCCGGGTTGTTCGCCTCACGTTTCAACAATAGCACCTTACGCGTTGCGCCCCAGCGATAACCCGACAGCGCACCGTCGTTACGCACCACGCGGTGACAGGGGATAACTATCGCCAGTTTGTTGGCTCCGCAGGCTCCTGCCACGGCACGTACGGCATTGGGTTTACCAATGGCCTTCGCCACCTGCTGATAGCTCGCCGTTTCACCGCAGGGGATAGCCCGCAGCGCCTGCCAGACCTGCTGCTGGAAAGCGGTACCCCGGATATCCAGCGGTAACGTCAACGGCGTCGCGCGGCTGTCGACAGAGGCAATCACCTGACGAACACGCCCGGCAAATGCGCCTTCCATCGGTTCACGGACGGCAAGCGGAAACAGTGAGAGCAGCTCAGCCGTCAGCCCGGCGTCGTCATCACCCAGCAGTATTGCGCAGATCCCGCGCTCGCTTTCCGCCACCAGACAGTGGCCCAGCGAGCAGTCGCTGATGGCATAGCGGACCGCAGCCTCTCCGTTACGGTACTGTTTCGCCGTCATGCCCAGCGCGCCGTTGGCTTTACGGTAGTAGCTGCTGCCGTCCGGGAAGCCAGCGGCCAGTACGGCGTCGGTGATTTTACCGCCCTGTGCAAGCAGGCTACGCAGGCGTTGTTCACGCGCAGCCTGCTGCCATGCTTTCGGCGTCATGCCGGTAACGGATTTAAACAAGCGGTGGAAATGGAACGGACTCATGCCAACCTGCTGCGCCAGTGCCTCCAGGTTCAGCGCGGCATCCTGCTCAAGCAGTCGGCAGGCCAGCGCAACGTTGGCCTTTTTCTGCGCCATAGGGTCGACCTGGTCCGGCCTACAGCGCTTACAGGGGCGGAAACCCGCCTGCGCGGCCTGGTGAGCATCAGGATAAAAGCAGACATTTTTACGCAGCGCGTGGCGGGCACGGCAGGACGGACGACAATAAATGCCGGTCGTCTGCACGGCAAAGACAAACTGGTTATCCGCACGCGGATCGCGGGCCAGAACAGCCTGCCAGCGATCCTCATCGGTAAGATAGGTTGTGTTTTTCATCATCGGCTCCTCTTACAAGCATACGCTCAGCTTGCCTGAACGCCACCGAACAAAAACCCGCAACCTTGCTTTTTAATTTTTTTCGCTCACCAGGAAGCTGTTGAACTGCGGTGAACTCCAGGTTTTAAACCCGTCAGCCTCTTTGGTGATCATATAAACGGCCAGCCCTTCCTGACGCACCACCTCTTTGGCCTTCTCCGTGCCGAGCACCATCAATCCGGTATCCCAGGCGTCGGCTTCCAGCGCAGTTGGCGCTATCACAGTCACGGACACAAGGTTGTGGGTAATCGGGCGTCCGGTTTGCGGATCAATCACATGCGAGATACGTTTGCCATCCAGCTCGTAATAGTTGCGGTAGCTTCCGGAGGTGCTGATACCGTGCCCGTTGATGTCGACAATCGCCTGCACCGCGTTCTGCTGATCGGTTGGTTTTTGGATGGCCACTCGCCACGGCCTGCCGCTGGCGTTCATGCCCCGGCTGACGAGCGCGCCCCCGACGGAAACCAGATAACGGGGAATACCTTCCTGCGCCATCAGGGCCGCGAGATGATCCGCAGCATACCCCTCGCCTACCGTGGAGAGATCCACAAACAGGTCGGGAATGTCTTTTTGCAGGTATTGCTGACCGTACTGGGAGATCACCGCCAGATGCTGTAACCCTGTACGCGCGCGGGCGTCGTCGATGGCGGCTTGATCGGGTGTGGTCACCGGCTGCTTGTTGGGGCCAAATCCCCACAGGTTCACCAGCGGCCCAACGGTCACATCCATTGCGCCGTTGGTTTTGTAGCCCACGCGCATGGCTTCCGTGACGATATCGGCCATTGCTTCGCTCACCGGCCACAGCGAGGTGCTGCTGGAGCGATTGAAACGCATCAGCGCTGAGTCATTTTTATAGGTAGAGAGTAGCTGATCGTCGGCATCCAGCTGCGCCTGAATTTTACCGCGTAGTTCTTCAGCGCGGGACTTATCAATATCCATCACGCTGACGCGCCAGAAGGTCCCCATGGTTTTCCCTTCCAGCACCGTCGCGGCGGGTGCGTCGATTTTTGCGGGCTGTGTAGAAGAGTCACACGCGGTCAGGAGTAAAAAAGTCGCCAGAACGCTGGCGCGTAAAAAAGTCATATCCATTGGTTATTATCCTCATGCCAGGGCGGCAAGAGTACACTAAAACAGCGTATTTGTAAGACCCTAAAAAAGCATGAAAAAAGGGGCCTGATGGCCCCTTTGTCGCTGTATGAGCAATTAGAACTGGTAAACCAGACCCAGCGCGACGATATCGTCAGTACCGATACCTGTCTGACGGGTGAAGTCATTTTCATCCAGCAGGTTGATTTTGTAATCAACATAGGTGGACATGTTTTTGTTGAAGTAGTAAGTCGCACCCACGTCAACATACTTCAGGATATCCTGATCGCCATAGTTTTCGATGTCTTTACCTTTAGACTGCAGGTAAGCCACGGATGGACGCAGGCCGAAGTCGAACTGATACTGAGCAACCACTTCGAAGTTCTGCGCTTTGTTAGCCCAGCCCTGATCGCCAACGCGGGTCGCGTTGTAAGTCTGAGTATACTGTGCAGCCAGGTAGATGTTGTTCGCGTCGTATTTCAGACCACCGGTGTAGGTCTCTGCGCGATCGCCTTCACCGTAGTAGCCCGCAGCGTTCTGGTCAGCAGTACGTTTAGAACTGGTGACTGCCGTACCGAGTGCGAAGCCTTCGCCCAGATCGTAAGTCAGAGAGCCGCCGTAGCCGTCACCGTTCTGACGCAGCGCGTCACGACCGTTGTTGGTCTGGCCTTCGCCGCTTGGGCTGCCGTTTTTACCCTGGTACTGCAACGCGAAGTTCAGACCATCAACCAGACCGAAGAAGTCCTGGTTACGGTAGGTCGCGAAGCCGTTACCACGCTGCTGCATGAAGTTGTCAGAACCGTAGGTATCGCCGCCGAACTCCGGCAGAACGTCGGTCCAGGAAGTCACATCATAAACAACGCCGTAGTTACGACCGTAGTCGAATGAACCCGCATCAGCGAATTTCAGACCTGCGAACGCCACACGCGTCCATGAGTTGTTTTCGTTCTCACCAGAGTTACCCTGGATCTGGTATTCCCACTGGCCGTAACCGGTCAGCTGGTCGTTAACCTGAGTTTCGCCTTTGAAGCCCAGACGCATGTAGGTCTGGTCGCCGTCTGCACTGTCGTCATCAGAGAAATAGTGCAGGCCATCCACTTTACCGTACAGATCTAATTTGTTGCCGTCTTTGTTATAAATTTCAGCCGCATTTGCTGCGCCTGCCACCAGCAGAGCTGGTACCAGGAGGGACAGTACTTTAACTTTCATTTTATTAACCCTCTGTTATATGCCTTATTATTTACCACTGCTTACTGGTCAACCCTCTTAACCAGTCGGCAAGTTCATTCTCCTCAAAAATGCAGAATAATCCAACAGGAATATGATACGAAAACTTTGAAGATGTTTCACTTTACCATCAAGATGTTTCAATATGTAAATTTAAAGGAACTTTCACAAAGCATCAAAAGTTTAAAAATATAGCACGGATAATCAAAACAAAAATATATCCTATAAAATTCAAAAGACTAACTTAAAAAAGAGTACAGCACTGAATGACAAAAAAATTCCCGTCAACACCACTAAAATAACCCTCGCTATCATCATTAACTTTATTTATTACCGTCATTCAGTTCTGAATGTCTGTTTATCCCTAATTGAACCGGATGCTCCGCATTCGGTTTTTTTTTACCTTTCTTTACGTCAACAGACATTTTATGTGCTACCCGTCTGTAATGATAACGACTATTAACTAAATCCATCGCCCGGCGATTACAGATTTTCCTTTTCACTTTCAAAATTAATTTCTTGTTAATTAGTGCTATTTTACTGCCGTTGTAACAGCATATTTGTACATTTCACTGGGTTTTGTACATCTTTCACACGGATGACGTTGAAGCGGGTTGCGACAGATAAAAAGTCAAGGTCATACCGATAACGACGCTGGAAATTCAGTTATTACCCTTTATACTGCCCTATCCCATTACCGCGCGGCCATTACGGGTTAAACACATCGATGAGTCAGACTGAAACTACCGCCCCGAGCAAATTCTCCCTTCTACCGGGCAGCATCACCCGTTTCTTTCTTCTGTTGATCGTTGTGCTGTTAGTCACAATGGGAGTGATGGTTCAGAGCGCCGTGAATACCTGGCTTAAAGATAAAAGCTATCAAATTGTCGATATCACCCATGCGGTGCATAAGCGCATTGATACGTGGCGCTACGCGACCTGGCAAATCTACGACAATATCGCCGCCGCACCTGCCACCTCATCAGGCGAAGGGTTGCAGGAAACGCGCCTTAAGCAGGATGTGTATTACCTTGAAAAACCGCAGCGCAAGACGGAAGCCCTGATTTTCGGCTCGCACGACAGCGCAACGCTTGAGATGACGCAGCGGATCTCCTCCTATCTGGACACCCTGTGGGGCGCCGAGACCGTACCGTGGTCCATGTATTACCTGAACGGTCAGGACAACAGCATGATCCTGATCTCGACCCTGCCGCTTAAGGATCTCTCGTCGGGCTTCAAAGAGACCACCGTTGGCAGCATTGTCGATTCCCGTCGGGCAGAAATGCTGCAACAGGCCAACGCGCTGGACGAGCGCGAAAGTTTCTCGTCATTACGCCGTCTTGCCTGGCAGAATGGCCACTACTTTACGCTGCGAACCACCTTTAACCAGCCGGGCCATCTGGCGACCGTGGTTGCCTTCGATCTGCCAATTAACGATCTTATCCCGCCGGATATGCCGCTGGACAGTTTCCGACTGGAGCCAGACAACAGCACCCAAAATATGCGCACGCCGTCGGATAAAGAAGGCCCGGACAGCGTAGCGATCTCATTTAATGGCTCGAAGATTGAGATTGCCTCATCGCTCAACTCAACCGGTATGCGGCTGGTGTGGCAGGTGCCTTTTGGCACCCTGATGCTTGATACCCTGCAAAACATTATGCTGCCGCTGCTGTTGAATATCGGCCTGCTGGCGCTGGCGCTGTTTGGCTACAGCACCTTCCGTTTCCAGTCGGGCCGCCAGAGCGACTCGACATCGGTATCAGCCGGGACCAGCAACGAGTTGCGTGTTCTTCGTGCCCTGAATGAAGAGATTATTTCCGTGCTGCCGCTTGGGGTGCTTGTTCACGATCAGGAGGCAAACCGGACGGTGATGAGCAACAAAATTGCCGATCACCTTCTGCCGCATCTTAACCTGCAAAATATTACGGCCATGGCGGACCAGCATCAGGGCGTCATTCAGGCCACCATTAATAATGAACTGTATGAGATCCGTCAGTTCCGCAGTCAGGTCGCCTCGCGCACGCAAATCTTCATCATCCGCGATCAGGATCGCGAAGTGCTGGTGAATAAAAAGCTCAAGCAGGCGCAAAGGCTGTATGAGAAAAACCAGCATGGCCGCGCGGCGTTTATGCAAAACATTGGCGATGCCTTTAAACAGCCGCTGAAGTCACTCGCCACGCAGATTGCTGATTTAAGCACGCCGGAAAGCCGACAGCTTAGCAGCCAGGCCGACTCGCTGGTTCGTCTGGTGGACGAAATCCAGCTTGCGAACATGCTGGAGAATGACATCTGGAAGGGCACCCCTACGCTCTTCTCCATCCAGGATCTGATTGATGAGGTGGTTCCGGAAGTCCTGCCGGTGATCAAGCGCAAAGGGCTCCAGCTGCTGATCAACAACCATTTACCGGCCAACGACGAGCGTCACGGCGATCGCGATGCGCTGCGTCGCATCCTGATGATGTTGATTCAGTATGCCGTCACCACGACACAGATCGGCAAGATCACCCTTGAAGTCAGCACCGATGAGTCCACCGACGATCGTCTGACGTTCCGTATTCTGGATACGGGCGAAGGCGTCACCGTGAGCGAAATCGATAACCTGCACTTCCCGTTCCTGAACGATACCCAGCGCGACCACTACGGTAAGGCGAATGCCCTCACCTTCTGGCTCTGCGATCAGCTGGCGCGTAAGCTGGGCGGTCATCTGAACATTAAGGCGCGCGAATCCCTCGGCACCCGCTACTCCTTGCATGTTAAAATGGCGGCGAATCCTCAGGAAGAGGATGAAGAGCGTCTGCTGGATGATGTGGTGGTGATGGTGGACGTGACCTCCAGTGAGATCCGTAATATCGTCGTTCGTCAGCTGGAAAACTGGGGCGCGTCCTGCATTACCCCGGACGAAAGGCTCGCGAGTCAAGAATTTGATCTATTTTTAACTGATAATCCGTCTAATCTTACTGCCTCCGGCTTGCTTTTAAGCGATGATGAGCCAGGCGTGCGGAAAATCGGCCCTGGGCAGCTGCGCGTCAACTTTAATATGAGCAATGCAATGCAGGAAGCTGTATTACAACTGATTGAAGAGAATCTGGCGCAGGAAGAGATCCTGGAGTCACCGTTAGGCGGCGATGAAAATGCCGAACTCCATGCCAGCGGATATTATTCGCTCTTCGTTGATACAGTACCAGATGATGTTAAGCGGTTGTATACTGAGTCCGCTGCGCAGGATTTTGCAGCGCTGGCACAGACAGCACACCGGCTTAAAGGGGTGTTTGCCATGCTTAATCTGGTTCCCGGCAAGCAGTTATGTGAAACGCTGGAACATCTAATTCGTGAGAAAGATGCCTCTGGCATTGAAAAATACATCAGCGACATTGACGCTTACGTCAAGAGCTTGCTGTAGCAAGGTAGCCTTATACATGAACAATATGAACGTAATTATTGCCGATGACCATCCGATTGTACTGTTCGGTATTCGCAAATCACTTGAACAGATCGAGTGGGTGAATGTAGTCGGTGAATTTGAAGATTCCACAGCCCTTATTAACAACCTGCCTAAACTTGATGCGCACGTGCTCATTACCGATCTCTCCATGCCTGGGGATAAATACGGTGATGGGATTACGCTCATCAAATACATTAAACGCCACTTCCCGGACATTTCGATCATTGTTCTGACCATGAACAATAACCCGGCGATCCTGAGCGCCGTTCTGGATCTTGATATTGAAGGGATTGTGCTGAAACAAGGCGCACCTACCGATCTGCCTAAAGCGCTGGCGGCGCTACAGAAAGGGAAGAAATTCACGCCTGAGAGCGTCTCACGCCTGCTTGAAAAAATCAGCGCGGGTGGCTATGGCGACAAGCGTCTCTCGCCTAAAGAGAGTGAAGTTCTGCGTCTGTTCGCTGAAGGTTTCCTGGTTACTGAAATCGCCAAGAAACTGAACCGCAGTATCAAAACCATCAGTAGCCAGAAAAAATCCGCGATGATGAAGCTGGGTGTGGATAACGATATCGCCCTGCTGAACTATCTCTCTTCCGTGACGCTGAGCGCAACGGACAAAGATTGATCGTCGCTGTCTACGCCGGGTGACCCTCGCGGTTACCCGGTCTAAAGACCCCGTAGGCCCGCGCAAGCGCAGTGCCGTCGGACACATAAAAAAGGCCCTTTCGGGCCTTTTTTATTGTCTTGCTTTTCGCACCCGCTCCGCATACACGGATAGCGTCTGCTTCAGTACATCCAGTGTGACCGGCTTCGACAGACAGCTGTCCATTCCCGACTCCAGACAGCGCTGCTTCTCCTCCGCCAGTGCGTTGGCTGTCACCCCCACCACCGGCAGCGTCAGCCCCAGCTGTCGGATACGCTGCGTCAGACGATAGCCGTCCATGTTAGGCATGTTCACATCACTGAGCACAATATCAATATGATTCTTACTTAAGACATTCAGGGCATCCACGCCATCATTGGCCGTTTTACACTGATAGCCCAGAGAGCCAAGCTGGTCTGCGAGCAGACGACGGTTAATCGGATGATCGTCGACGACCAGAATCATCATATCGTCATTCACCGATGCCAGCTCATCAGGGGAAGCCAGCACGGTAGCGCCATCGCTGTCCTCAAGCTGTACGCTGTAAATACGCGCCAGCAAGCCCAACATTTCGTGCGGTGTCGCCACACTGTGCACCCATACCCCGGGCGAACGCTCAATCGGAATACCGATATGACGGCGGCAGAACATCACCACGCCCCGCCCCGCCCACGCCTTGTCTGGCTCAACGTCAGTAATCAGCATGTCATCTGCGTCCGGCGTCTGGCCTTCATAGCGTGAGACCCGCACGCCGCTGCTGGTCAGCATCGAGGTCAGGAAATCATGTAAGGAGGCGTTGTGCACCGCCAGCCAGCAGTGCTTTTCGCTCAGCCCGTCGACCGTGGTTTTCACCGGATAGTGTGCCGAGTAGAGCGGGATACGGATGGTGAACTGGCTGCCCATACCCGGCTCGGTATCGACGGAGATATCCCCGTCCATCATGCTGATAAGCTTCTCGCAAATCGCCAGACCCAGCCCGGTCCCCTGGAAATTACGCTGGACGCCCGTCCCCACCTGGAAGAACGGATCGAACAGGCGAACGACCTCTTTCGCCGGAATGCCAACACCCGTGTCGCGTACGCGAATAGTCAGGTACTCCCCTGCCCGGCAGACATGCAGCACAATACAGCCGATATCGGTGAATTTGATGGCGTTGCTTAGCAGGTTCGAGATGACCTGTTGCAGACGCATCGGATCGCCATGCAGCGTCAGCGGCACATCCGGCTCGATAAAGCAGTACAGCCCCAGCTGTTTGCGCACCACCAGCGGCAGATAGTTGGCGCTGATATGGTTCATCACCTCGCGCGGGGAGAACTCACGCGGTTCTATTTTCAACTGCTCGGATTCAATTTTAGAGAAGTCGAGAATATCGCTGATAATTTTCAGCAGCAGGCTGGACGAGTTGTTCATCGCCGTCACCAGGCGGTCGACCCCTTTCGGCAGCTCTTTGGTCTGGAGAAGATCGAGGTTACCGATAATGCCGTACAGCGGCGTACGCAGCTCATGGCTGACGGTCGCGAGGAACATCGATTTCGACTGGCTGGCCTGCTCCGCCGCCTGCGCCATATCCTGCAATGACTCTTCCATCTTAACGCGCGCGGAGACGTCCACCAGCACGCAAATCGCCACGTTTTCATTGCGGTAGCGCGAATGGACGAAGCTGATTTGCAGGTTGGTGTGGGTGCTGGTCAGCACATCTACAAAGTTAACCTGTTGCCCACAGATGATCTGCGTTAACCGCTGGCGGTCTTCATGCGTGAGCATGTTCAGGTAGTTATGGGCAAGCTCGTTACTGAGGATATTTGTCCCGTCCTGAGTACGCAGGATACAGATCCCTACCGGCGCCGAGGCGACAATCTTACGGTTAAACTGCTCGTGCTCCTCCAGACGCTGAGCATCCGCTTCCGCCGGAATAAAGATCCGCCGCTCATACATTCTCGCCAGCATAAACAGCGCGACGCCTACCGCGATGTTCAACAAAATGGCGTTAAGGATCAGGATGCGAATGCGCTCCAGCACCTTGTCCACCGGCAGCGAATAGACAATGCTCAGCGATGATGGCGGCAAACTTTTCTTCAGCACCAGCTCACGGAACCCGGAGGTATAGCCAAACCATGACCGCTCCTGCATCCAGCTGGGCTCCACTTTCAGGCGGTTTTCAGGCCCGGTAAGGGAGATGAGTGGGTGGCCGTTCTCATCCAGAATGGTCACGCCCATCGGCAGACTGCCCGGCGTGAAGAAGTTTTCCATGCGGATGGTTTGTTCAATCCCCAGCAGCGCTTGCAGGCGGTTTCCGAGGTAAACCGGAGTCAGGGCATAGAAATAGCCGACGCCCATGCGCGGCCCCTGGCTTATCCAGAAGATGTTGTTCCCGCGCTCTTCCTGAGGCGCATTGCGGTATTTCACTATGCGCTCATGCAGGCTTTTCAGCGCGTCTTCGCGTTCGACGGGCATATCTCGCAGACCGAAGTCCGCCATGCAAAGATTTTCGTTGCCAATCAGGTAGACGCGGTTTAGATCGTAAGCGGCCGAAAAATTATCGCGCCAGTAGCGCATAAACCATGACAGGGACTCCAGTGAGCCACGCCAGGCTTTGCCCATCGCGGAACAATCGGAGTCCGGGAAGAGCGGTTCGAAATCAGGTACTTCGGTTTTTTCATCCCGACCGCGGAGGGCAAGAATGCCGTTCTCCGCCGTCAGTCGATTCTCAGCGATATACTTAAGCTCTTTCATCACGTCAGACGTGCGCTGGATATAGCGCTGGGCCTGATCCGAGCTTAAGTTAAACTCCTGGCGGATCTCCGCTTCTTTCTGGTGTAACGCGTTAACGATGTAAAACACCGAGAGCAGTGCCACCAGCAACCATAGCAGTAGCGCAAGCGCCCGAAACAGATAGCGAGAGACTTTTAACGTGGTACGAAAGGAGACGAGGTATTTCAAAGGGGCGAGGCTCCGCCATCGGGGAAAAAAGAATGTGGTTAAGGTAGCGGTAAACGCGGCTTGTCGCAACGTTCACTTGTCTGCTTGCGCAAAACAAAAGGGCCGGAAACCGGCCCTTTATGCGTCAGGAGACGTTACTCGTCAGCGTCATCCGCTGCTTCATCATCGGTGTCCGCTTCCGGGACGATTTCATCATCCCCTTCCGCGACGCTGCCGTCGATAGAGTCGAGCTCTTCGTCATCCACCGGCTCAGCAACGCGTTGCAGACCGACGACGTTTTCATCTTCCGCAGTACGGATGAGGATAACGCCCTGGGTGTTACGACCCACCACGCTGATCTCTGACACGCGGGTACGCACCAGCGTACCGGCATCGGTGATCATCATGATCTGGTCCGCGTCGTCCACCTGTACCGCGCCAACAACGGAACCGTTGCGCTCGGTCACTTTGATGGAGATAACGCCCTGCGTGCCACGAGACTTGGTCGGGTATTCGCTTTCCGCCGTACGTTTACCGTAGCCGTTCTGGGTGACGGTCAGGATTGCGCCTTCGCCACGCGGAACGATCAGGGAAACCACGCTGTCTTCACCCGCCAGCTTGATACCACGCACGCCGGTCGCCGTACGACCCATTGCGCGCACGGCGTTCTCTTTAAAGCGCACCACTTTACCGGCCGCAGAGAACAACATCACTTCATCAGAACCAGAGGTCAGATCCACGCCGATCAGCTCGTCGCCTTCGTTCAGGTTCACCGCGATGATCCCGGCGGAACGTGGACGGCTGAATTCGGTCAGCGCGGTTTTCTTCACGGTACCGCTCGCGGTTGCCATAAAGACGTTCACGCCCTCTTCGTACTCGCGTACCGGCAGAATGGCGGTGATACGTTCGTTCGCTTCCAGCGGCAGCAGGTTAACGATAGGTCGACCCCGCGCGCCACGGCTCGCTTCCGGCAGCTGATAGACTTTCATCCAGTACAGACGGCCCCGGCTGGAGAAGCAGAGGATCGTGTCGTGGGTGTTGGCCACCAGCAGACGGTCAATGAAGTCTTCTTCTTTAATACGCGCCGCAGATTTGCCTTTACCGCCACGACGCTGTGCTTCGTAGTCGGTCAACGGCTGATACTTCACGTAACCCTGGTGAGACAGCGTCACGACCACGTCTTCGCGGTTGATCAGATCTTCAATGTTGATATCGGAGCTGTTGGCCGTGATTTCGGTGCGACGCTCGTCGCCGAACTGATCGCGAACCAGCTCCAGCTCTTCACGGATCACTTCCATCAGGCGCTCTGCGCTACCCAGGATATGCAGCAGCTCGGCAATCTGCTCCAGCAGCTCTTTGTACTCGTCGAGCAGTTTTTCATGCTCAAGGCCGGTCAGTTTCTGCAAACGCAGATCCAGAATCGCCTGGGCCTGCTGTTCAGTCAGGTAGTACTGACCGTCACGCACGCCGAATTCCGGCTCCAGCCACTCAGGACGCGCGGCATCATCGCCGGCACGTTCCAGCATCGCCGCCACGTTGCCCAGATCCCATGGACGCGCAACCAGCGACGCCTTCGCTTCTGCCGGCGTCGGCGCACGGCGGATCAGCTCGATGATCGGGTCGATGTTCGCCAGCGCAACGGCCAGTGCTTCAAGGATATGGGCACGATCGCGCGCTTTGCGCAGTTCAAAGATGGTACGGCGAGTCACCACTTCACGGCGGTGACGCACAAACGCGCTCAGGATCTCTTTCAGGTTCATGATCTTCGGCTGGCCATGGTGCAGCGCAACCATGTTGATACCGAAGGAGACCTGAAGCTGAGTCTGGGAGTAAAGGTTGTTCAGCACAACTTCACCCACCGCGTCGCGCTTGATTTCAATCACGATGCGCATACCGTCTTTGTCAGACTCGTCGCGCAGCGCGCTGATGCCTTCAACGCGTTTTTCTTTTACCAGCTCGGCGATTTTTTCAATCAGACGCGCCTTGTTCACCTGATACGGGATCTCGTGAACAATAATGGTTTCACGGCCGGTTTTGGCGTCCGCTTCCACTTCGGCGCGGGCACGGATGTAAATCTTGCCGCGACCGGTACGGTACGCTTCTTCAATACCGCGACGGCCGTTGATGATTGCCGCCGTCGGGAAGTCCGGGCCCGGGATGTGTTCCATCAGCCCTTCAATGCTGATGTCTTCATCGTCGATGTAGGCCAGGCAGCCGTTAATCACTTCCGTGATGTTGTGCGGCGGAATGTTGGTTGCCATACCCACTGCGATACCGGACGAACCGTTCACCAGCAGGTTTGGGATCTTCGTTGGCATAACGTCAGGAATTTTTTCCGTGCCGTCGTAGTTATCAACGAAATCAACCGTCTCTTTTTCCAGGTCAGCCATCAGCTCATGGGCAATCTTCGCCAGACGGATTTCCGTATAACGCATTGCCGCGGCGGAGTCGCCGTCGATAGAACCAAAGTTACCCTGACCATCTACCAGCATGTAACGCAGCGAGAAAGGCTGCGCCATACGGACAATGGTGTCGTACACCGCGGAATCACCATGGGGATGGTATTTACCGATTACGTCACCAACGACACGGGCAGATTTTTTGTAGGCTTTATTCCAGTCATTGCCCAATACGTTCATGGCGTATAGTACGCGACGGTGTACCGGCTTAAGGCCATCGCGGACGTCCGGCAGCGCACGGCCAACAATGACCGACATCGCATAGTCCAGATAGGAGCTTTTCAGCTCTTCCTCGATGTTAACCGGTGTAATTTCTCTCGCAAGGTCGCTCATCTAACCGCTATCCCTCTACTGTATCCCGGATTCAAAGGTCGCAAATTATAACACAGCCGCGGTGATACAGGTAAACCTATACGCTTTATTCACAGGGATTGCCTGATATACTCATTTGTCTTGCTAAATAAGGAGTAAAAGCGCCCATGAATGCCGAAAAATCCCCGGTGGCTCACAACGTTGACCACGAAGAGATTGCCAAATTTGAAGCGGTGGCGTCCCGCTGGTGGGATCTCGAAGGTGAGTTCAAACCTCTGCATCGTATTAACCCGCTACGTCTGGGCTATATCGCGGAGCGTTCCGGCGGTCTGTTCGGTAAGAAAGTGCTCGACGTCGGCTGCGGCGGCGGCATCCTGGCGGAAAGCATGGCGCGCGAAGGGGCCACCGTCACCGGTCTGGACATGGGCTTCGAACCTCTACAGGTTGCGCGTCTTCATGCGCTGGAGTCCGGCGTACAGGTAGAATATGTCCAGGAAACCGTGGAAGAGCACGCGGCTAAACATGCGCACCAGTATGACGTGGTGACCTGCATGGAGATGCTGGAGCACGTTCCCGATCCACAGTCGGTCGTCAGCGCCTGTGCAAAACTGGTGAAACCGGGTGGACAGGTCTTCTTCTCGACCATCAACCGCAACGGCAAAGCCTGGCTGATGGCCGTGGTAGGCGCGGAATATGTGCTGCGCATGGTGCCGAAAGGGACGCACGACGTGAAGAAGTTCATCAAGCCTGCCGAACTGCTGGGCTGGGTTGACCAGACATGGCTTAAGGAGCAGCACATGACGGGTCTGCACTACAATCCTCTGACGGATAAATTCAAACTTGCCCCGGGCGTGGATGTTAACTATATGTTGCACACAACCGCCAAAAACGACTAACGTCATTCGTTATTCTTATAAAGATTGCGCGACATCATGTTGCGCAATTCTAACCTCCCGTTGAAGAAATCAGCACTCGATCAAATTTTGAATTTTTTTTCTGGAATATTGACATCTCTTCCAGGCCTTACGGTACGAGGACTTAGCCTTTTTTACCCTTTCACAACCTCAATTTAACGTCAAAATCAACCCTTGTGCTGAAAAGATTCGATACTAGAATACTCACCATATAGCGTTCTTCTTATCGCAAAACCCCTATATGTAGTATTTATCCACAGAGTTAGTCACAAGACGGTTCTGTGGATAAACGGGGGATATTTTTTTATTTCACGGACAGGTAAAAACCCACATGAATCAGAGTCTGCTGGTGACAAAGCGCGACGGTACTACCGAGCGTATCAATCTGGACAAAATCCATCGAGTTCTCGACTGGGCAGCAGAAGGACTGAACAACGTATCTATATCCCAGGTCGAACTGCGTTCTCACATTCAGTTCTACGACGGCATCAAAACGTCTGATATCCACGAAACCATTATCAAAGCAGCGGCAGATCTGATCTCCCGCGACGCACCGGATTATCAGTACCTCGCTGCGCGTCTGGCGATTTTCCACCTGCGTAAGAAAGCCTACGGCCAGTTCGAGCCGCCGAAGCTTTACGATCACGTAGTGAAAATGGTTGAGCTGGGCAAATACGACACGCATCTGCTGGAAGACTATACGGAAGAAGAGTTCGAGCAGATGAACGGGTTTATCGATCACTGGCGCGACATGAACTTCTCCTACGCGGCGGTGAAGCAGCTCGAAGGCAAATACCTGGTTCAGAACCGTGTGACGGGCGAAATCTACGAGAGCGCCCAGTTCCTCTATATTCTGGTGGCCGCCTGCCTGTTCTCTAATTATCCACGTGAAACCCGTCTGGACTACGTGAAGCGTTTCTACGATGCGGTCTCTACGTTCAAGATTTCTCTGCCTACGCCAATCATGTCTGGCGTGCGTACCCCTACCCGTCAGTTCAGCTCCTGCGTACTGATCGAGTGTGGTGACAGCCTGGATTCCATCAACGCGACCTCCAGCGCCATCGTAAAATACGTCTCCCAGCGTGCTGGTATCGGCATCAACGCTGGTCGTATCCGTGCGCTGGGCAGCCCGATCCGCGGCGGTGAAGCGTTCCACACCGGCTGTATCCCGTTCTACAAGCACTTCCAGACGGCAGTAAAATCCTGCTCTCAGGGCGGCGTGCGCGGTGGCGCTGCCACCCTGTTCTACCCAATGTGGCACCTGGAAGTGGAAAGCCTGCTGGTTCTGAAGAACAACCGCGGCGTGGAAGGCAACCGCGTGCGTCACATGGACTACGGCGTGCAGATCAACAAGCTGATGTACACCCGCCTGCTGAAAGGTGAAGATATCACCCTGTTCAGTCCATCCGACGTCCCGGGTCTGTACGACGCGTTCTTCGCCGATCAGGACGAATTCGAGCGTCTGTACACCAAATACGAAAAAGACGACAGCATCCGCAAGCAGCGCGTGAAGGCGGTCGATCTGTTCTCCCTGATGATGCAGGAACGTGCCTCTACCGGCCGTATCTACATCCAGAACGTTGACCACTGCAACACCCACAGCCCGTTCGATCCGGTGGTTGCGCCAGTGCGCCAGTCCAACCTGTGCCTGGAGATCGCCCTGCCGACCAAACCGCTGGACGATGTGAACGATGAAAATGGTGAAATCGCCCTGTGTACGCTCTCTGCGTTCAACCTGGGTGCGATTAAGAGCCTGGACGAGCTGGAAGAGCTGGCCGTGCTGGCGGTTCGTGCGCTCGACGCCCTGCTGGACTACCAGGATTACCCAATCCCGGCGGCAAAACGCGGCGCAATGGGCCGTCGCACTTTAGGTATCGGCGTGATCAACTTCGCCTACTGGCTGGCGAAAAACGGCAAGCGTTACTCCGACGGCAGCGCCAACAATCTGACGCACCAGACGTTCGAAGCCATTCAGTACTACCTGATGAAAGCCTCCAACGAGCTGGCGAAAGAGCAAGGCGCGTGCCCGTGGTTCAATGAAACCACCTACGCGAAAGGCATTCTGCCGATCGACACCTACAAAAAAGACCTGGATGCGATCGTCAGCGAGCCGCTGCACCTCGACTGGGAAGGCCTGCGCGAGTCCATTAAAACTCACGGCCTGCGTAACTCCACGCTCTCTGCCCTGATGCCGTCCGAGACCTCTTCGCAGATCTCCAACGCCACCAACGGTATTGAGCCACCGCGCGGCCACGTCAGCATCAAAGCGTCGAAAGACGGCGTGCTGCGTCAGGTGGTACCGGATTACGAAACGCTGGGCAACAACTACGAGCTGCTGTGGGAAATGCCAAACAACGATGGCTACCTGCAACTGGTGGGTATCATGCAGAAGTTTATCGACCAGTCGATCTCTGCCAATACCAACTACGACCCGACGCGCTTCCCGTCAGGCAAGGTTCCGATGCAGCAACTGCTGAAAGACCTGCTCACCGCCTACAAATTTGGCGTGAAAACGCTGTACTATCACAACACCCGTGATGGTGCGGAAGACGCGCAGGACGACCTGGCGCCGTCAATTCAGGACGATGGCTGCGAAAGCGGCGCATGTAAGATCTAATAAATTCCCTCACCCTAACCCTCTCCCACAGGGAGAGGGAACTCTTTCCCCCTCTCCCTGTGGGAGAGGGCCGGGGTGAGGGGAAATAACACCACAGGACTCACCGCAATGGCATATACCACCTTTTCACAGACGAAAAACGACCAGCTCAAAGAGCCGATGTTCTTCGGCCAGCCGGTCAACGTGGCACGCTACGATCAGCAAAAATATGACATCTTCGAAAAGCTGATTGAAAAGCAACTCTCTTTCTTCTGGCGTCCGGAAGAAGTTGACGTTTCCCGCGACCGTATCGATTTCCAGGCGCTGCCGGAACACGAAAAGCACATCTTCCTCAGCAACCTGAAATACCAGACGCTGCTGGACTCCATTCAGGGTCGTAGTCCGAACGTGGCGCTGCTGCCGCTGATCTCGATTCCTGAGCTGGAAACCTGGGTTGAGACCTGGGCGTTCTCCGAGACGATCCACTCCCGCTCTTACACCCACATCATCCGCAACATCGTTAACGATCCGGCGGTGGTGTTTGATGATATCGTCACCAACGAACAGATCCAGAAGCGCGCCGAAGGCATTGCGCACTACTATGACGAACTGATCGAGATGACCAGCTACTGGCATCTGCTGGGCGAAGGTACGCACAACGTGAACGGTAAAACCGTCACCGTAAACCTGCGGACCCTGAAAAAACAGCTCTATCTGTGCCTGATGAGCGTCAACGCCCTGGAAGCGATCCGCTTCTACGTGAGCTTCGCCTGCTCCTTCGCGTTTGCCGAGCGCAAACTGATGGAAGGCAACGCCAAAATTATCCGTCTGATTGCCCGTGACGAAGCCCTGCACTTGACCGGCACTCAGCACATGCTGAACCTGCTGCGCAGCGGTGCAGACGATCCGGAGATGGCGGAAATTGCGGAAGAGTGCAAACAGGAATGCTACGACCTGTTCGTGCTGGCGGCCCAGCAGGAGAAAGAGTGGGCAGACTACCTGTTCCGCGACGGCTCCATGATTGGCCTGAACAAAGACATTCTGTGCCAGTACGTTGAGTACATCACCAACATCCGCATGCAGGCCGTCGGTCTCGACCTGCCGTTCCAGACGCGCTCTAACCCAATCCCGTGGATCAACACCTGGCTGGTGTCCGATAACGTGCAGGTCGCGCCGCAGGAAGTGGAAGTGAGTTCTTACCTGGTCGGTCAGATTGATTCTGAAGTCAACACCGACGACCTGAGCGATTTCCAGCTCTGATGAGCCGCGTAACGCTGAGCCTTTCGGGTACAGAGGTGTTGTGCCAGGAAGAGCACCCTTCTCTGCTGGTGGCGCTTGAAGCACATCAGGTAGAAGTCGAGTACCAGTGTCGTGAAGGCTACTGCGGCTCCTGCCGCTGCCGTCTGGTCGCAGGCCAGGTAGACTGGCTGACCGAACCGCTGGCCTTTATCAGTGAAGGGGAAATTTTGCCCTGCTGCTGCCGGGCAAAAGGCGATATAGAGATCGAGATGTGATGTTGTCCTTATCCCCTCTCCCGGTGGGCTGAGGGTTCCCCACAAATTAATGCGAGCACTGAGCAATCCCCTCGCCCCTCCG